>JAFYUJ010000069.1 GCA_017558555.1 Akkermansia sp. | reverse complement strand
TGTTTCTTGCAGCCTCACGCCTTGTTCAACTACATGACCGGGCAACCGGAAGTGCTTTATGAGTGGTATGGACATGTGTGCCAATCGCTGGGCATGCCCGGAGCCCCTGCCAGCGCAACCGCAACCTGGGCAGGGATGGGTGTATGGAACATCACTTGCGGTGTCATGCACAGCTTCCTTTATACGCTGTATACCTATCGCATCTGGAGTTTGGTGGGGCTGTTCCTGATTGGTATTGTGGCCGGCAGATTGCGACTGTTTGAAGAAAAATCGCAAAGATTGCTCTATATTGGTCTTTGCGGAGCCGGATTGTACGTTGTTGCCTTGGTGTTTTTCCACGTATGGGGAAGCTCACATGGCATGACCACTATCTGCAAATTGTGGGTCAATCAGGCTTTTGTCCTCATGTTTGTTCCTCTTGTTGCATGGTTGCTGAGTAAATCGTGGACGCAAGCGCTGAGCAAGGCATTATTGCCCATTGGACGTTGTACATTAACTTGCTACATTATGCAGAGCGTGGTTATGCTCTGGCTTATATGTGGGTACGGAGCGGCGTTGGGACCGCACCTGAGCACCTCCGCCTACATGGGTGTGGGGGCCTTGCTGTATCTGTTGCAGCTTATCCTGTGCCACGTGTGGCTAAAGTATTTCAAGTATGGCCCCTTGGAGGGGATATGGCGACGCCTGACGCGTCTCGGTATGTAAATCTTTCTGTTTTGAGCCATGAAAATCCGCATTTTACGTTTTATCTATGCCTTTAAGCTGATATACTTCAAGCTGAAGGGGGTACAATTTGGCAAGAAGTGCTTCGTGAGTGGATTCCCGGAATTGAGACGCTGCAAAAACTCTGAAATAGTGGTGGGGAATGAGGTGGTGATGCACTCCAAAAAGAAGTATAACACGCTCATCCGCCTTCCTATATCAATTTCCACCGTAGAGCCGGGGGCTCGTGTGGAATTGCATGACCATTGTGGCCTGAGCGGTTGCAAGATAGTGTGTGCCAATCATGTGTCCGTTGGTGAATACACCATCATTGGCCCTGATGCCATCCTCTACGATTGTAAAGAACACGAGTATTCTCCTGAGATTGGCTGGCTGGGACGAACGCAGCGGACAGGCAAGCCTATCATCATTGGTAAGAGATGCTACATTGGCATGCGCAGCATTATCCTGAAAGGTGTTACCATTGGTGATGACTGTGTGGTGGCAGCCGGTGCAGTTGTAACGAAAGATATGCCAGCGGGCCACATTGCCATAGGCAATCCGGCTACATATAGTCCGCTACCGGCACACCTTACCGCCCCAGCGCCTTAAGGTAAGTTTCCAAGGTCTTTTCTGCGGTCTTCTTCCACGAGAAATCTGCCAGCCGTTTCTTACCGTTATCAAGCAAGGATTGCCTCATCTCAGGAGATGCAAGCACTTGTGTTATCTTGGCCGCCAAGTCATTAGAATCGGTTGTAGAGAAATAGGACGCTGCATATGATGCTATTTCCGGGAAACAGCTTGCTTCCGAGCAGATGACCGGGGCGCCGCATTCAAAGGCCTCCAGAATGGGTAGCCCAAATCCCTCGTATTCAGAAGGGTACACAAAGCACTCCGTTCTGTGATACAATACCGCCAATTCATCATCGGAGACCCACATTTGATGGCATCTCTCGGCAATACCCAGTTGATGCAGCAGTTGGCGTTCGGCCTCGCTGAATGCTCCACCGCCGGCGCAGACCATGTGAATCGTTGCATCCGCTGCGGCCACTTTTGCAAATGCTTCAGCAAAGGTGTGGAAGTTCTTGTAGCCATTGCGCCCACCCACGTATAGCACATAACGGGCAGGGATGTTCATTTGGATATGGTCTACATGGGCTGGCAGCGTGAGAGAGTTGCCATGATGCACAACATCTATCTTATCCGGATTGACATTGAAAAGACGCACCAAATCATTCTTTGTGCATTCAGAGATGGCTATGACCCGCTGAGCCCGTTCCACAAAAAGGCGTTTACGGTATGAGGATGGATCTGTGGCCGGGAAGCTGGAAGGGCGGAGCTCGTGGGTCATATCATGCACGGTGACAACAAGGGGCTTATTACCCATGCGGGGCAAAATCTCAATGGCATTGTTGTGCGTAGGATGGATGATGTCGAACTCGTGAGACTTCATGTATTGAATGGACTGATATCGAAGTTCCATTCTTCTTGCCTTTTCCCTGAGGGGCGTGCTGGCAAGTATTTTGTGCATAGCGCGGATGGGAAATGGAGCAGGGCATGCCGATGCAGCCATCCTGGGAAAAGAAGGCAGGGCCTTTAAGTATTCATTGATGGTTTCCTTGATAGGTATCTGAACATCCACCCCCATGCCTTCGAGGTGGTGTGCCAGTTCACACACATATCGGGACACTCCGCTGAACTTCAAAAACCAAAAAGCTCGCGGATGCATGAAAACGGATAATGGTTTGCCTTTTTCCATATCAGAACATGTTTTTAACCTTGCGATAAGTAGCCATAATGGCGGCAAACAGGGGCATGGGAAGGCATCGTAGTGCCACAAATACGCCGCGCTGTCCCAGCTTGCGGGCAATACGAATGCGATTGAGTGTGGAGCCTCTCCAATAGGTGCAGAGCATGCGGCGAGTCTCCAGATTCTGTTTCAGTTTGTCTATGTATGCTTGAACGAGGTGTTGTTCATCGAATGTCAAAGACTGGCGGATGTAATCCTCCACGTCTTGAACAGTTTTCTCCAATGGTGGGAGAGTGACATTGTGATATTTGTCATTGAACCGCTCCAATCGCATAATGGCTTGATAGCCGGTGTTCCCATCATCCCCACCCCGGCTCATGTTGCCGCTGCCGTTTCGTATGTACATGGTAACAGCGTCTATATGGACACCATACCCCAAAGCGACAGAGCGATAGAGGGATACCACATCATCCACAAAATTAGCATCTGCGGGCAGGGGTCCAAACTGCCTATAATGCTTCATTGACCACACCTGGTGCAGGCATAAGTGTGTTGAAAATTCGGCCAGAGCATCATCTCCCTGCTTGATGTCTATGATGCGGGGCGGAGGGATTGCTCCATTGCGCTGATTCAGCTTGGCCTTGATGTCTTCTTCCTGCGCATCGACAAATGTTTCCATGCGGTTGAAGACAAATGTGGCCTCCGGATGTGCGGCTATAGCTTTGCCGATGATACTGCACCTATCCGGCGTGGCAAGGTCATCATCATCCGCCCGGACAATCCAGTCAGATTCCACAAATTGCAGAGCATGATTCGTGTTGCCGGCCAAATGCAAATTGCAGGGTGTTTGAGTCACCACGACCCTCCGATGGCCTTTATATTGAGCCACACATTCTTTGATGATGTCAAAGGTGCCATCGGTGGAACAATCATCGGAAAAAATGTATTCAAGCTCCCCTTCGTAATCCTGGGCAAAGGCCGTTTTTATGGCTGCACGAATGTATTTCGCTCGGTTGTACGAGAGAAAGACATAGGACAATTTGGGGAGTGCAGCCATGGGGGAAAAAGAAAAGCCGCAGCGGAAGTTGCCTTCCGATGCGGCTTTGTAAAAATGAGCGTTACTTGTTGTTGACTCGAGCGAACTGCTTGAGACGCAGACCATTCAGGTGGATGAAACCGCTGGCATCATCCTGGTTGTAGTCTTCGTCCGTGTAGTCAGCTTCCATGGTAGCCATGGCGTAGCTGTACAAGCTGTTCGGACTGCGGCGACCAGCATACATGACGTTGCCCTTGTAGAGCTTGAGCCGCACCTCGCCGTTCACGGTTTCCTGAGTCTTTGTCACGAGTGCCTGGATAGCTTCGCGCTCGGGGGCAAACCAGAAACCATTGTAAACCATGGAGGCATAGTCGGGGATGAGGGAATCACGTACCTTCTGAGCCTCGCGGTCCATGGTGATGGTCTCGATGTCTCGGTGAGCAGCCAAAAGAATCGTGCCACCGGGGGTTTCATAGATGCCGCGGCTCTTCATGCCCACAAAGCGGTTCTCGATGATGTCTACGCGGCCGATGCCGTGCTTGCCACCAAGGGCGTTGAGTACCAGCATGATGCCGAGCGGGTCAAGCAGAGTGTAGCCATCTTTCTCGCCCTGCACATTGGCGGTGGCGCCCACCTCTTCAATCAGAGCTGCCAAGCCTTCTGTTTGCAGACCAATGATGTTGCCCTTTTCAAAGAGGCACTGGAGATACTGGGGCGTATCGGGAGCATCCTCGGGGGCCGAGGAAAGCACATACATGCCGCGGTCTTCTTCCTTGGTTGCATCGTACCAGGTGTCTTCAAGAATACCGGCCTCGTAGGAGATGTGCAGCAGGTTGCGGTCCATGGAGTAGGGCTTCTTCATGCTCTGGCGAATCGGAATGCCATGTTCCTCTGCATACTTAATCATTTCAGCACGGCCGGGGAACTGATCGCGCCATTCCTTCATGCGCCAAGGGGCAATCACCTGAAGCTTGGGAGCCAATGCATTGATGGAAAGCTCGAAACGAACCTGGTCATTGCCCTTGCCGGTTGCACCGTGAGCAATGGCGTCTGCTCCTTCAGCCAGGGCTACGTCCACCATGGCCTTAGAAATGCAGGGGCGAGCAATGGAGGTACCCAGCAGGTAGCGGCCTTCGTACACGGCGTTGGCCTGGAACATGGGGAAAATGTAGTTGGCGGCAAAATCAGCTTTCAAATCACCGATAATGCACTTGGAGGCACCTGTTGCCAAAGCTTTTTCAATCACACCATCAAGCTCTTCTGCCTGACCTACGTCTGCGCAGTAGGCGATGATTTCAGCATTGTACTTCTCCTTGAGCCACACCAGAAGAACGGATGTGTCAAGACCACCGGAGTATGCAAGAACAATCTTCATTTCTACATCTGGCGCGGGGTTTGCCGCGCGTACGCGGGCTAGTATACGCCAAAATGGCGTGGCATGGAAGTAAAATGTAGTACTTTGTTGTACTTTTTAGGTCATCTTAAGCTTTCACCCTCTGCAAATCTTGCGCAGTCGCAAGCCTGCCAGCAAAATCGGGACGATACCCATGATAGCCAGATAGATGGCATTTCTGCCTAAGGTGGAAACGGAACCTGCATCTGTCCCCTGGTCAATTTCGCCAAATGGGCGGGCTTGTCGGGGGGCCAGGAAGAAACCGCGGTGCTCCACCAGACGCCCGTCCTTACGGGCCGTTTTGACGCCTTCTCGCAATGCCGTCAGCTTGCGATTAGAGAAGAAGAATTCCAATGGTTGATCTCCCAACTCTTCCGGTCGTGAGTCCAAGTCATCTTCCAGATTAAAGAGGTATTGCTCGTCATTCATGGTTGCAGCCTTGCGAACACGATGAAGCAGCACACGGGCTTCTTTCGGGTCGGGGGCTGTTGTATTGAGGAGCAGGGCTGCTCTTTGGACGAAACGGATTTCCTCGCTATCACCATGCTCCTTTACATAATCTCGATAATCATTGATACGGGCACTTTCAATTTCCCATGGGTTAAAGGACGTTTGCATCACAAACATCATTTCAAACGCATAACGCAAGGGACAGAACTCAGCAATCAACGGAACAGATTTGGTGAGGATGTTATGTGTTGTTTCATCCTGATAAGCCACGCGGTGACGTAGATTCGAAAGAGCATTTTCCACTTTATCCGGGATAAGATATTCCGGTATGGTGGGACTGTATTCATTCATCTCCTCAAAACGCACTAAGGCCCCTGCCAACAATATCTGTGGCACCAGCAACAGCGGTACAATGTTAAGTGCTGTACGGTCAGAGCGCACAAAGGCAGACACCATCATGGAGAGAGCAATGCCGACGAAAGCGGTCAACGCCATAATCCCCAGATGAGACCAGAACATGCCGCGAATCTCCAGGATGAAGTTACCAACCAACAAATACAGAGCACATTGTGTTCCTGCAATGGCTGTCAGAACCAATGTCTTCGCCAGCAAATAGCCGGGGATGAACAGTTTGTAATTACTTTCTCGTTTAATCAAGGCTCTGTCTCTCAAAATCTCACAAGCTGAGTCAGTAAGTCCGAAGAACATGGCCAAGACAAGCGACAAAAAGAGATATTCATTGATGTGCAGAGCCTTGTAATAAGTGTAAGTCGTTTCCGATGCTGCACGCAATGTGCCTGCGATGAGCAGGGCCAACACCGGCCCCTCCAGCAATACGGCATAGAGGCCTAATCGACTTCGTATACGGCCCAGGTATGTACGGGATACCCACAAACGGAACAGACGCCACAACTCCAAGGGGTTGCGTGCCGGTATGCGTGGTATTCTTCTTGTGCCTTGTTCATGAACCTCTGTTTGTTTATCATTGCGGAGAGTTTCTTTTTCGAAACGCGCCTGCCACAATTCGGATACTGTTTGTTCAGAGGTTTTGAGACTGTTGAAAGAGGCTTCCAGCACATCGAAAACATAGTCTGCGCCGCCGGCGGCTATAGCTTCCGGTGGAACCATCAAGTTCATCTCTGCTGCCGCTTTTCGGAAATAAGCCATCATTTCCGCAGGTGTTCCCCAAAATGCCATTTGCCCCTTGGATGTGAGCACCATCACCTTTTTGAATCGGTTCAGGATGCTTTGCGCAGGGCGATGCAAGGTGCACAGCACAATGCGACCGGATGCCATATTCTCCAAGGTTTGGATCACTTTGTCGGCATCGCCTGAGGAAAGCCCGCTGATGGGTTCGTCTATCAGGAACACTTCTGCTGTACCCGTCAAATCAAGACCAAGATTCAGGCGCGTACGCTCACCATCAGAAATGGTGCGTTCGCCTGCGCGGCCCACGTTGCGTTTGGTAAGGTGAGAAATACCGACAAAGTTCAAAATGGCCAAGACGCGGCGCATGCGGTCGGAATGGCTGAGGCGGGGACGTCGAGCAATGGAGGCTTGATATACATGCTCACCAACAGTCATGGCCTCATCCAGTATGTCTTCGCGCGGGATGTAGGCAACATGACGACGAAGTTCCTCGGCCCCGGGTGACATTTTTTCCTCGTTGTACAGGATTTCTCCAAACGTAGGTGATAAATGTCCGGCCAACATGCTCAACAGCGTACTCTTACCTGAGCCGCTTGGCCCCAGGATGCAAGCCATCTCGCCGCGCTTGAGAGAGAAACCGATGTTGTCCAACACTCGCCCGGCTCGGCTGAAATCTCGGGTCAAGCTCTTGACCTTGAGTGAGGAAATAACGCTTGATTCTTCATCCAATACACCGGCTGAGAAACGACAGCGCAGATATTGCACGGTGCTCAACCCAATCAGGTCACCATCCTTGAGTGGCATATCACCACGAACCGGCTCTCCTTGAACCGTCAATGAGTGAGATGCGCCTTCCAGAACATGCAGCTCACCCGTATTGCTGCTGCGAGAATACCGCACCTCAAAAATAGCACCGGGGGCGAGGCCCGGTGTGAGCATCAACACACCGGGATTATTCATGTAGGGCAAATTCGAGACGATGACCTTCTTGTTTCCCGGCGCCAGCTGGAAACTGTGCCCCGACTCGTCTTCCGGTTGCAAATCACCAAAGATGAAGGGACCACACCCATTAACTGTAAACGGAGTATAATATGAAGTGTTAACAAAAGCGCCCTCTTGTAATTCTACTCCATCAAGTACGAATTCAGATTCCGGGTTCAGGAGTTCTAACTCCACATGCAAGCCGAAATGAATACTGGCAATGCAATTGCGTTGGCGTTGCCGTGAGATGGTGACGGTATCATCCGAGAAATGAACATAATACGCATAGCGCAGGCCCGAATAATGAGATTGCAGGAAGCCTTGTATGGCTTTGTAGCTAATGGTTATGTTGGTAAGTTTTACGGATTGCCCCGGGGTCATGGGCAACACATCCCCGCGGTTCAAAGTTTGACCACGCAGAGAAATGGGCTTATCCCCGTCATTGACAATGAGAAGGAGGTTCACACAACGGAGAGCTCGGAATGTAACGCCTGCATCTTCCGTGGCTAGTGTGACATTATCTTTTCCTATATGATCTGAAAAACTGATGGTTTCAATAATCGGATGTTTAGAGACGGCACCGGGAGTGCTGAAAAGACGCTCCAGACTTGTGCTGGCCCAGGGAAGATTTAAGCCCAACGTCACACGGGCAAACAACTCCGGGTTGGTTAAATCCCCACCCACACGGTGGAGAAGCGTCAGAATTTCCATGGCGAGGGCACAACGCTCTGCTTCTGTGCGCTGTGCAGAAGCGAGTGTAAGCGTGGCCTCCAATGGATATCGGGCTTCAAATGCCGTCTTGAAACGTTCTGCAAGCCATTCATGCTCTACGTTGGGGAAGTCATAGCGCAGAATGTTCATCACCGTGTCCAAATCATCATCAATGCTCGCGCCTTTGACTCGCGCCATGATGGCAGCAAACATGTCCACGATGATACCTGCGTGTGCACGGCGGGATTCATCCTTGGGTGCAAGGCGATGAGGCACCTTTGAAAAGAACGAAACCAGGAAACTACGCAAATGCAGCGCCTTTCGTTTCCACGAAAGAAGCAGCGTAGACAGGTGCGGCGTTGTGGTGCGGACTCGCTTCATGATAAGGGGGAGGCCTTACACTTTGCCCCGGGACAACGGTGTTCCCAACCGGGGAAATTCCATTTGTAAGGAAAATCCTTGCATTGCTGTGGTTTTACAGATTGAATGCGGCAGGTGTTATCATCGTTGAGCATAATGCAGGCTCCATTGGGGGCATCAATCAGAGAGAGTCCTCTTCTGTTGCGTTGCAAGTGGCAGTATTCGTTGATAAAATCCACCTCTTTCATTCCCAGAAAATCGGCAATGGCGGCAATATCGGCATCCGTCAGGCATACGTCGCCCTCCCAACGACAACAGGCACCGCATCGTTGGCATTCATGCTCAATCATTTGTTCCGGTTCGCTCATAGGTCAAATCTCCCAAGGCTTTCGTTTGGCTTCGGTAATGTGCGGGGGGCGCACATAAATGGGTTCCGCCGGGAGTTGGGCTCTGTTTTCTTGTTCCTCGGCACTGAGGTTGTTCCAGATTGCGGCAAGCCCTGTTGCTTGCGGGACTAATCCACAAGCCGTAAGGCTAATACCTTCCTGTTGGATGCGTTCTTCGCTTTCTATGGTGTATATGGGAGCATCCGCGTTTTGTGCCAATTGATGGAGTTCATCCGCGGAGATGACGGAGATGTTGCCATCCGGCTGCCGCAGGGTCCATCCCCCACGGCGAGCATCAGACACAATGCTGGCTCCTCCCTGAGCCAGAGCCTCCCATGAACAGATGGCTACCGTACGGGCTTCTGTTACCGTTGATACGCCAACCGCTGCAGCCAGGGCAACACGCACTCCACCATAGCTCCCCGGCCCGCTGCCAACCAAAATCCAATCCAACTTGCGCTCTCCCAACAAGTCCATGGCTTGCTGTAATGCGGGGAATAAGAAAGCATCGTGGTTCCGTTCTGCCGTCCAACTCGTGGAGAAAAGCACGTCATGCCCCTCGGCCAGGCAGAGTGAGGCTTGCGGCGTAGAGGTCTCTATGGCTAGAATCATCATGCGTTGGTAAGTTTTGCCGTAGTCCATTTACCTCGAGAAACAACTTTGAGCGTGCGTAATCCCGCCGCTTCGGCCGCTGCCAAGGTTTCTTCTGCCTGGGAGTTGAGAATGCCGGAAATAATCAGAATGGCACCAGGCTTCATGGCCGGTGTGATGCGGGGGAAAGCCTTTTGCAGCACGGTTGAGAAAAGGTTGGCCAGCACAATGTCGGATTGTTCACCCGGAGCAGGGGCCCACTCAAAGACATCTGCCTGAAAAAGCGTCAAATTCTCGACTCCTCCATTGCGAATGATGTTGCGCTCTGCAACTTCCACAGCCTTGGGGTCAAAGTCAAAGCTGATGGCGGAAGCCGCCCCCAAACGAAGGCCGGCAAGAGCCAGTACCCCCGTGCCACAGCCGATGTCTGTAAGAGTCCAGGGAGACTTACGAGCTTTCACTTCATCACACAGCATCCGCAAACACGTGGAGGTTGTAGCGTGGTTGCCTGTGCCAAACGCCATTTCAGCCGGGAACGTCAGGATAATGCGCTTGGGGTATTTTCGGCGCAACTCTTCCAACACCGCTGCATCATCGCTGGCAGAGATGACAATCTTGTCACGAATCAGCAAAGGAGGGGTGTTCTCGGGTGCCGTTGCGGCAACCCAGTCTACATCTTTCAATTCCTGGGTGGAGCCGCCATAGCAAGCCTGAAGCACCAGTGCTTCTTCAGCTGTTTCTGTGTATACTTCCACTCGGATTTTTTGTGCATTAAATTCGGCAGAAATGACGGCACCCGGCATCTCAGCCGTGATATCCTGCCATTTTGCTTCGTCCTGTCGGGGTGCTACTTTTGACCAAAGCCACATAGGTTCTTTATTTTACGTTAATTTCTGCTGCGGATGCGCCATGGCCTTCCAACGCACGGGTCGGAGTAAAACGGAAATATCGTGCGTTTTGGGCGGATTCCAAATCAATGGTCAGCTCAATGGGGTTAGCTCTCAGGTTAGAGAATTCACCTTTCACTGTTGTCCAGTGTTCGCCATCCACGCTCGTGCTGAACTCGTATGCATCCGTCATATCCTGGAGATTGCCATCCTGGCGGGGCAGGTAGGAGAAAGAAGAAATTTTGCTCACTTTCTTCATATCCACAACGATAGAATCATTGTTGCCGCCTTGCCAGAAGGTGTCGGGGTTGTTGTCAAAGGCAGCAGCAGCTGTTGCGGGGGTAACACTCCATTGCTGCTTATCTGCGTTGAACGCAAAGACATATTCTTGCTGCGTACCTGCATCCTGGGCATCAGGCATACGCAGCAAGGAAAGCTCTGATATACAGGGACATGCTCGCGATTCCGTAATGTTAAGGCGCACGCGATCCGTCGTTACAGGCTGTGCGAGCTTGCGGAGTACCTGATTGCCTATCGTTTTGCCCTCGGCGTCAATCACTTGCCAAGCACCGTCGATATAGGCCTCGATGGTGAATCCGGAAACTCGCTGGCCCAGGCGAATCTGCTCGCGCAAGCGCACAACGTCAAATGTTGCCGGTTTCTTGAGCTTGAGTTCCACTGAACCGGTTGTTTCACCATCGTTGGTGCACCAGTAGCTTTCAATATCTCCATCCGTCAGTTTATCTCCACCGAAGGTGTCGTCATCGCCGCGCACTACGGAGGCAGAAGCAGACGCCCCTCGCGCGAAATCGCTTGCCAGAAGACTGCGGCGCATGCGTCCAAAGGTTTGCAGCGACTCAACATCGGCAGCATCGAGACGGCCGGTTTTGTCCGGAGCCAGATTCAAGATGAGGTTGGCGCCGCGTCCCACGCTGTCAAGATACACCTGCATGAGGTGTTCCGGAGACTTGACCTTATCTTTTTGTCCGGCGTGCCAGAACCAACCGGCGTGGTTGATGGGTGTATCGCCTTCCAGTGAAATCCAACGTTCCTGGTCGGAGTCCTTGTTGATGACATTCCAGCAGGGATATTTGACATGGCCTTTTTCTGAGCCTCCCCACACCACATCGCCGTGCTGTCCTGCGCCCCATATAATGCAATCAGGCTGCATTTTGCGAATGTTCTTTACAATCTTGGGGAAGTTATAGTAGGCGCTGGCGTCATTGCCGATGTTGCGGCGTTCTTTTGCTCCACCATAGTAGCCATCACCACCATTCGCACCATCAAACCAGATTTCAAAGATGGGGCCATACTTGGTAAGCAATTCCTGAATCTGCTTGTAGTAGACACGCAAGTATCCTTTTTTGCCATATTCTGCGCAATTGCGGTCCCAAGGTGAAATGTAGACACCGAATTTGATGTTGTGTTTTTTGCAAGCTTTGGCAAAGGCTTTTACAACATCACCCTTGCCTTGTTTCCATGGCGATTTTTTGATGCTGTGCTTCGTAGAGGCTGTGGGCCAGGAACACCAACCATCATGGTGCTTTGCGGTGTAAATCATGCCGGTCATGCCGGCTTTCTGAAATTCGCTCACAATGGCTGATGCGTTAAAATCAGTGGGGTTGAAGAGCTCGGGGCTTTCATCGCCATATCCCCATTCTTTCCCAGTATAAGTATTGAGGCTGAAGTGAACGAAGGCATACCATTCCATGCGCAGCCAATCCACCTGTTGCGGAGTTGGGACAGCACCGCAAGGTTTGGGGGCTTCTGCTGATAATGAGGGAAGTGCCAGAGAGGCAAGTATCAGGCTTGTAAGGTGTTTTTTCATGTGCTGACAGGGCAAAAAAAGGGCGTTTACATATCCAGTATGCTGCCGGCCAGGGATTGAGCATCATCAAACTGTAGCGTGAATAATGCACCTGTTTCTTTAATTCTCCCATAGAACACAGGCTTGTCAGATGTGTTGTCCGCAGGTGCAATTTCAATCGTAATCGTTTGCTTTTGTGTTTTGCGCTCAGCCATGGCCACATCCCGCAGCTTTGTTGCAGTTTCATCATCTTGTGAAAGCATCTTTTCTGCCAATTTGCGGCGCGAGCCATCAACCTCATCCAACTGGGTGCTGTCGATCTCTGTTGGCGCATCGATGACAACGGCTTCTGCATCGGAGTAATCGGTCATCTCCAAGTCCAATTTTACATAGAATACCGGCTTTTGCAGGGCTTCTGTTGCATGAGGCTCACCATCATACAGCCAATGGAACGCTTTGAGCTTTTGCAGCTGGCGAACATAGTTTTCTGCTCGGTGCGGATTGATGCGAGGTGTAACATCCTCACCATTCATTGTGCCATTCCACGTTTCTCCGATGTAATCGTATTCCAGCTCCAGGGGGGCATATGCAAAGCCCAGGGTGAGTTTACGAAGAGCTGAAATGGGGAAGTGTACAATATCCCTTTGTTTCCATGTTTCTGAGGTCATGGAAAAGTTGCGTGTCAATTTGGTGCTGAGCTGGTAGATAGAGCTGGTACCAAGTTCCATGCCCAGCCACTGACTCCGCCCGGACGAGGGATCGATATTGCGCTTGATATAGAAGATTCGAGGTGCTCGGTCTCTTACAATGGGCATATCCAGGCCAAACACATTGGCGCGCACCGCACAGGGGCGAGGCAAGACTGAAAGGATGTAATCAGGCGTAGTTAAGCCATGCCGTTTCATGGCATCCTGCACATTTTCACCCGGAGGCACATCTTCGATAAAACCGGCCACGGGCACATTGCCGAGACTCTTCAGGAAACGCTCTACAACGGCTTTCTCTGCTTCCCGATAGCCATGACCGGCCGCAGAATACATCCACGTATCAGAGACTTCGCTTTCGGCATCTCCGGGTATACGCAGCAAGCGCAGAGGCCAGGGTGCAAATCTGGAGCGCAGGGAGACTCGCTCCACATCATCAACACTAATGTCAGTAAACTGCATTGTGCGCAGTTTATCCAAGCTCAGCGGAAGTTCGGAGGTATACACCGTATTACCGCCGAGCAGGTATTGGGCCATGACTTTTTCCTGCAATACTGGTAATTGCAAAATGGTGTTGGTGATGGTGGAGTAACTACCACTACGGCGCACCTTGGGTTCTGCTTGCAGTGTGAAAACGACCGGCCTGTCATTGACCGTGGCGTAGCTGAGCATCTGGTTGCCGGAATCGGAGACAAAAGGCGCATACAATTTCATGACAAGAGGTTGATTCTTTCCCTCCAGTTCAAATTCAATGGTAAACATTGGCTTTTCCGGCAGCTCAATTTCTGCTGCATCATTGACACGCAGCGCTTTCAAAGCAGAAAAGTTTGCGACCAGATTATTCACTCGGTCTTGGCCAGCGCCGGTGAGATTTGGCGAGATAATATTCCAGGGAGATTCAGCACTGGCTCGAATGAGCGTGAGAGGTTTGGTAGTATCTTCCGCTGTCTTAATGGTTACTTTGCGAACTTCGGCGGGTGCAAAGAGCAGAGGGTGAGGGTCTCGAAGAGCTTCCAGACCATTGCTGAACAAGCTCAATATGTTGCCGGACACAACATGCACGCGCTTATCGCGGCCATAATAATCAGTGCGCAAATAAGTTGTTGGCAATAAATTTTTGCCGTCTTCAGCATCCTCAAACCAGGGAGATGCACTTCCCAGTGTGTAGCGCGCTACGGTCGTATGTCCACCATCACGGGTCGGTACCTTAAGTGTAATTTTATGCGGGGTCGTTTCCACGCCAAACTCGCGCATGCTGCCACGGGTTGTTTTGTTCATCGGCAATGTGTCAACAACCTTAGCCTTCTCTGTGAAGAGTAAAATTTTTTGGGCCGCGTCTGCCTGCATCCTGTCATGAAAAGGCTTGGTAATCCACCACGAGCCATCCGCTTGCTTGCTGCACTCTATGCAATCATGCAATGATTCAATGCGCATCCAGGATACATCTTGTAGCTTGTTTGTGTTTTCTTTGGAAAACAACGGCATGCCCGGTTTGAAATGGTACCAACCGGTCAAGCGTGCAATGTTGCCATCAATGGCCAAAAATGTCGCGGCTGTCACGCAAAGTGCAGCAAGTAAGACCAGAATAATGGTGGAGATAATTCTCATCTTCGTACAGGCTTAGGCTCAATGCCGGCGGATATTCAAAATAATCAGTGCCACCAGCAAGGCAAACAGGGGCATGAAAATCAGGGTCAGATATTCCACGGCATTGCGGGAATGTCTGTTGAGGTCGATTTTCATCGTTAAATCCTGATTGGCACTCTTACCGGAGTATTCAGGACGGTGGCTCATCCATGCCCAGAGCGTGCGCATGTAATCGCGTTGCTCCGTGCGGGCATTTTCTTTAGAGAGCATCTCTGTGTTACCCAAAACAACCATTGTGGAAAGATTGTTGGGGTCACGCGGATTGCCTCGAGTCACAGCTGCTTCAAGGCAAAGGGGGCCTTCGCGGTCTTCCTCGGGAGTAAAAGACGGCTCCAGGTTGTTTCTTGTTTCACCGTAGTACTCAGCTGTTGTGTTGAGTAGGGGATAAGTGGTAAGCTTGCGGATGGCGGCCATGTTTTCATCGCCATGCTCCAAAGTGAGAGACATGGATTGTCCTTCCACATGGGTAGAACCATTCCAGAAGCTGCGGGTGCAGTTCAGTCCCTTGGGGAATACGGCAGAGATGTCATAGTATGCTCGTTTGCGGTCGCGAAGAAGAACTCGGTCGGCATTTGGGCGAATGCCTTGTTCTCGCAGGAATCGATACAAGCGAGGCAACTTTGTATTGGTGGGGTCGAGTGCCACGAAGAGAGTGTTGCGGCCATCTCGCTCCCAGAATTCACGCACAACGCGCATTTCATCATCCGTAAAATCAGTCTGGGGCGATACAATCAACAGACCTTCGGCATTGGCCGGCAGCATTTCCACATTGGCGATATTGACCCATGAAAGCTGAATATTAAGAGAACTGGTGATTTCGCCAATGCTTTCAAGCAGTTCCTGGTCATCGCGGGATACACCACCTTTGCCTTCTACAACATACATGTGGCGCATATCACCCTCCACAGCTTCGGTGATGGCTGAGCACACCACTTCATCCATCATCAAGGCTACGGCTCGCTTGGTTTCATCAGGCATTGTTTCATACTTGATGAACGTGGCGCCCGGGCGAATACGCACATGCTTTCGATCGCTTTTTTCGGCCTCGAATGTTTTGAGAGAAATGGTGTGGTCTTTGCGGGCATCAATCACACAGAGATTCTGATTGAAATCCACGCCGTAAATTTGTGATATTTCGCGAGCTCTGTTGGGTTGACGCATCGGGTCAAAGCATTCAACTTGAATCTTGCCATTGCCATATCGGATGTATTCCTCCAAGAGGGAGTACATTCGTGCATAATTGGGCGTGGAGCGCTTGAATGCAAAGATGATATGAATCGGTGTTTCGCGTTTTTGAATGCGCTCACTGGTGAGCACATTAATGGTGCGCTCTGAGATGGTATATCGTTGTTCTTCTGTCAGATCTTTGCGGGCGTACTCATTGAATCCGATATAATTGCATGCAATGATGACGATAACCAACAATATGATGTTAATCCAGACCAAAGGATTCCCCTTGGGACGTTTTGCGTCCGGATGTCCACTAAATTCTTTCTTGCTCATAGGTAATGAAAAATCTATCTTAAAGAATGAATAAACAGGTCAGCGTCTCCATCGGCGGTAATCCACGACTCGTTTGGTGAGTGCCAATGTAAGTATGGTAAGCGTTGTGTATAGAACAAGCGGTCTCGTGTCAATCAAGCCACGGGAAAAGGAGCTGATTTGTTCTGTAATGGACATGTAGTGGAACGCCGGAGCCGCAGGGAACTCGCCCCACAGTTCCGTAACTCGTCCCATGAAATAGTACGATATCATGAGGCAGGTGGACAAAATGCCGGCAATGATTTGGCTGCGGGTCAATGCTGAGCAGAAGATGCCCAAGGCAATGAAGAAAGTGCCACTCAGAGCCAGGATGCTGTACGGGCCCACCCAATCCGCAAGGCGATACGTAATTCTGCCTTCGGGGTCAATACCATAACGCAGACTTGTATACAAATTGCCCAAATCACTCATCCAGGGATAAAGCAGCATGGGAAGCCACAAAATCAAATAGAACGTGTAGGCGGCAAAATATTTACCAAGTACAATCTGGGCCGTGGTAATGGGCGCGGTCAGCAGACCTTCCAAGGTTCCCTGGCGTTCTTCTTCAGCCAAACTTCTCATGGTAATGAGCGGGAAGATAAAGATGAAAAAGAACCAGAAGTTGATGTTGTTGAGCATGTGGTACATGACACCCTCGCCCGTGGCTTTGCTCATGGCTTGCAAAACAGCTTGAAGGCTGAACCCTTGCAAGCCCATTGTGCAAGCGAGCAGCACCCATCCGAAGGGAGTGCCAAGAAATGCTTTAAGTTCCTTACCGTAGATGGTGCGCAACGCAGCAAAATAGCTACGTGTACGTTTTACGGTGTTGGTCGATGTATCTTCCATATCTCTGTGCTAAATCTATTGTTGTATCGTTAATCGCGACGGGTCATTTCAACAAACACGTCTTCCAGATTGGGGATGTGTCGATAAATATGGCGCATAGGGAAGGAGTGCGCAGCAATGATGGCGGCTGCTTTTTCTCGCGTATCAGTCCCGGGTTCTGCTCGCACAATCAGCCTGTGCCAGCCACCGGGAAGCGTCCCCTCATGTATCACTTTCTTGACGGGTTCAAATGCTTGCAATTCTTGCACCACGCAGTCCAAATCGCCCTTAAACTCAATGGAAACACGCCCGGCAGCACGCAGGCCTTGCGTCAGGTTTGCGGGAGTGTCTGCGGCCTTAATGTCCCCTTGGTCGATGATGATGACTTTATTGCAAATCTGTTCGACTTCACTGAGGATATGGGTGGAAAGGATGACTGTGTGATCCTCCGCGAGAGAGCGGACCAGCTCGCGAATTTGGCGAATCTGATTAGGGTCAAGGCCGTTTGTTGGTTCGTCAAGAATCAACAAATCCGGATCTCCCAACAGGGCATCTGCCAGTCCCACGCGTTGGCGGAATCCCTTGGACAGCGTGCTAATCATGTTTTTGCGCTTAGGCTCAAGGCCACAGCGGTCGATGGCGTATGCAATCTGCTGGCGAACGGAAGAACCGCAAATCCCCTTCAGCTTAGCTCTGTATTGCAGGTATTCATACACGCGCATATCTTCGTACAGGGGAACATTTTCAGGCATGTATCCCATGTGCCTGCGCGCTTCCAACGGATTGGTCAAGATGTCATAACCGGCAATACTGGCGGTACCTGCCGTGGGGGGGAGATAACCTGTTATCATCTTCATCGTGGTTGTCTTCCCGGCACCGTTGGGGCCAAGGAAGCCAACGATTTCCCCCTTATCAATCGAAAAACTTGCGTCTCTCACTGCAACAAAGCGACCAAACGCCTTGTGCAAATGCTCTGCTGTCACCATACTCATAATGCACGTCTATTCTACCATCTTCCGTCCTGCTTTCAAGTTGAATCTTCGTGCTGACGAAACAGAATGGGTATCACATGAAAGAGTAGGCATCAATATCGAGTGTGCAAACGATATCTGCTGCTGCTTTATATGGCGCTAATACTCTCGCGCAGGTATCGGCAATGGGGCGCGCGGCAGGGCCTTTCAATGTGCACATAAAGCGGAATTGCCCGTGTGCTTTTGCTATGGGGGCAGGCATGGGGTCGCACACCTCGATGGAAGGTGGCAGCTCTTTTCGCAGTTTTTTGCACAGGGTTTGGATGGTAAAATCCGCCAATTCTTCTTTGGGAGAACGAACAGTCAGAACGGCCATGTGGCTGAACGGCGGGAACGCAAATTGTTGGCGCAAAGCCAATTCCTTTTCTGCGAAACCATCTGTATCATGCCTTCGAGCAAATTGGATGGCAGCAGCCTGCGGGGTATAGGTTTGAATGATAACTTCTCCGTCAATGTCGCCACGACCCGCGCGGCCTGCTACTTGTGTCAGCAACTGGAAGGTACGCTCTGCGGCTCGAGGATCGGGTATGCACAAACCTAAATCCGCATTCAATACACCCACCAGAGTAACACCAGGGAAGTCCAACCCCTTGGAAATCATCTGTGTGCCCAACAAAATATCGATACGGCGCGCGCGAAAATCATCTAAAATATCGCGAAGTGCATTTTTTCGGGTCGTCACATCGGCATCTACGCGTTGCAATCGTGCTTTCGGGAAACATCTGCGCAAGACGGCTTCTACTTTCTGGGTGCCGTATCCTTCCAGCAGTATCTTATCTGAGTGGCATTCCGGGCATGCCTTCGGTACCATGGCTCGGTATCCGCAAATGTGGCACACCAGCCGATTTTCCGGCAAATGGTAAGTGAGGGGCAGGGCGCAATGCACACAGTTGATGACAAGTCCACAATCGGGGCATTGCAGGGAACGGGCAAAACCGCGGCGGTTCAGGAGCAAAATTACTTGCTCACCCTTGTGCATGCGTTCATCAATGGCAAGTCTCAATTTTTCTGAGATGATACCCAGGTAGCGTTTATCTTTCGGTTCGCTGCGCATGTCCAGGACGCGCGTGAGAGGCAAGCGCTGGCCGTCTGCCCGCTTATCCATGCGCAGCATGGTGTATTTTCCCAGCTCGACATTATGCAGCGATTCCAGAGATGGCGTGGCGGAGCCCAAAAGAATAGCTGCACCCTCCAGTTTTGCTCGCAATACGGCCAAATCGCGACCGTGATAGCGGGGAGCACTCTCTTGTTTGTAAGAAGAATCATGCTCTTCATCCACAATGATAAGCCCTAAATTTTGCACAGGGGCGAAGACTGCCGACCGCGGTCCAATCGCAATGCGCGCTTGTCCGCGATGGATGGCATGCCACTCATCAAAGCGCTCCCCATCGCTCATGGCACTATGCAAAATGGCTACGGCACCTGGCATATCGGCAAATCGGCTTTTGAAACGAGCCATTGTTTGCGGGGTCAAAGATATTTCCGGCACCAGAATAAGCACACCCTTTCCTTGCTTCAGGGCGTGTGCTGCGGCTTGTAAATACACCTCTGTCTTGCCGGAACCGGTCACTCCTTGTAGCAACATCGGCTGGCTATCTCCCCGGTCAAAAGTTGATATGATGACCTCCAACGCTTTCTCTTGTTCCTCATTGAGCGCAAGAGGCTGTGTGAGAGCAAAGGTTTCACTGCCGGCAGGGTCTCGATGCACTCTTTCTTCTTCAATGCGCACCAAGCCTCGCTTCTCCAACGCTCGGCACGGGGCAAGCGCGGCGCTCCCGCCCAAATCGTTGATTGGGGCCCTTTTCTCCTCATCTGCATGCAGATACCTCAAGATGGAGGCCTGCCTGGGTGCTTTTGCGTTGAGCTTATTCAATTCGTCATCATCCAGCCAGTTCTGGAGCACAATCATCTTGCGGGTCTTCTCTTCGTGCTTTTCGGCCCGCACGGATTCGGGGACAATACAACGCACCATTTGCTCCATGGGTACGGCGTAATATCGCGCAGCCCATTCTGCCAGTTCCATCAGTTGTTCGGAAATAATCGGGCCTTGACCAACTGCACGCAAGATGGGCTTCAATTTTCCCTTCCATCCCCCTTGGGAAGGCGGATTCAACACCATAACCGTACCTGTAGCCGTGCGATGGCGCAGTGGCACTTCCACTCGGCTGCCTTTCAAAACCACCGAAGCCAGTGGTGCCGGGACGGCATAATCAAAGACCATATCATCCATGCCATCCAGCAGAACGCGCACAATGCGTTCTTGCGTGGCGACTGGAAACAAATCCTGCATTGAGCAGATAGGGTAGGGCAGTCATCAGACCGCAGCGTCAGCTTCCTCTCGGGAAAGAATGTGAACAACAACTTTTACACCACGTTTCTCGCCGGCAGATTTTGCCATGGAGCGAATAGCTGAAGCCGTCATACCATTGCGGCCAATCACACGAGCAACATCGGCTTGTTCCAACACCAGGCGAAAACGCACCATGTCTCCCGCTGGGGAACTGGCTACGCGGAGTTCTGCTTTATCAGAATGGCGAATCAGGGGTGAAGTGACTGCCAACAGATACTTGCCGATGGATTCTATGAGCTCTTGCATATCGTTTCCTTTCTCTCATCATAAGCCAGATGCAGCTTGGTGTCAAGCCACCATCCGGACACGCATTTACTTCACCCAGCGGCCATTTCCCATGGGCATGCACCCATAACCGACAGGCTGATAACGTGTTGATTCGGTGTTACCCCACAAGGGGAAGCCCAAAGCCTTTTGCCACTTCTGACTCATAGATAAGCCAGTATAGCATCCATAGCTGTGGCAATCCGCATCGGGCGCAAAAGATGAAACTTTCAGTTTTGCCTCAAGGTCTTTTTCATGAATCCAGTGCTTGGATGAGCCGATGATGGTATTACTGTAATCCAGCATGAACGCATGCGCATTGGAGTGCCCGAAATAATAGAAACTTGTGATTTTTTCTCCTCCACGGGGGGCATTATTAATCGCGGCATACGTTTGTGCCGCTGTATCCACAAACACCAATTTAACTTTGCGTTTTTCTGCCTGCTCTTTAATCATGGATACATAATCCTTGTCTTCTTCCTTGCCGCGAGTAATGTAGGCAGGGCGGTACACAATCCATGTAATTTTGGCATCTGGGCGTTTGCTGCGCGTTAAATCGATATGCACGGTGGCTGCACGAATGAAGTTGGCCCACCAATTATCATGTGCCACGGGGCCTCGCAACTTTTCCCATGACTTAAGCGCCACGCCACCGGAAAGAACAACGTCTACCGCTTGGGCAGACTGTGAACACACACTTAATGCCAGTAAAGGTAACAACAGACGCTTGAGTATCATTGCACACAAAGCATACGCTTTACTCCTGTGTCTGTCAAGCTCTCAGCGTGGCAAACACAAAGGCGGGTGCTGCATGAAACAGCACCCGCCGCAGAGGTAAGTTCATGGAGATATCAATAATGGCCGCCACGAGGACCGTTGAACCACTTCCATGCGGTTTCAACAATCTTTGTTGCGTCCTGATACTTGGGAATCCAACCAAGCACTTCCGCAGCCTTACGGGCATCGGCAATGAGTCGGGGCGGGTCGCCTTCACGGCGGGGGCCATATTCCACAGGAGCCTTCATGCCCGTTACCTTTTCCGCAGCATCAATGATTTCCTTTACGGAAAGGCCTTTACCTGTACCAAGGTTGAACCAGTTGGTATCGCCGCCTTTCATCAGGTAATCGAGCGCACGCAGGTGAGCATCGGCCAGGTCATCCACATGAATATAATCGCGAATGCAAGTACCATCGGGGGTGTCGTAGTCTGTGCCGAACACGGTAATGCCGGGACGCTCGCCCTTGATGGCCTGCAAAATGACAGGAATCAGGTGAGATTCAGGCTCGTGATCTTCGCCGATAAGGCCGTCTTCGGAGGAGCCGGAAGCGTTGAAGTAACGCAGGAATACACTCTTGAGACCATAGGCTCGCTCACAATCGCGGCATACTTTTTCAAGCATGTACTTGGAGCCCCCGTAGGGGTTAATGGGGTCCTGCTTCTCTGTTTCAGGGATGGGAATCTGGGTGGGGACACCGTAAGTGGCGCAGGTGGAAGAGAAAACAAAACGCTTGCAACCGGCCAGCATCATCGCACGCAGAAGAACGAGCGGCTTGGCAATGTTGTTTTCATAATACTTGAGCGGGTCTGTCACAGATTCGCCCACCTGTATATAGGCAGCAAAGTGTACAACTGCATCGAACTTACCATTGATGAGCAAGGGATAAACAACGGAAGGATCCCCCAGATCGCCTTTCACAAGGGTCACTTCCTTGTCCACGATAGCGGCGGGGTGCCCATAGACCATGCTGTCAAGCACGGTCACTTCGGCACCGCTCTGTACGAGCTGTCTTACTGTATGGGAGCCGATGTAACCGGCGCCACCTGTAACGAGTACTTTCATGATGTGTGTAATGTGAGTGGTAATGTGATATTACAGCATGGAAGCCAGAAGAGCTTCGAGCTTGCGGATGTCAGCGGAGAATCGGCGGATGCCATCGGCCGTCTTTTCCGTTGCCATGGCATCTTCGTTGAAGAGGAAGCGGAACGACTTTTCGTCGGCCGGGATGCGTTCGATATCGCTTGCCTTGGCAGCCTCGGGAGAGAGCAGGGGCGTTACGCTATCTTCGCTTGCAGCGAGTTCAGCCAGCAGGTTGGGGGAAATGGTCAACAGGTCGCAACCTGCAAGGGCCAGCACCTCGCCCTTATTGCGGAAGGAGGCACCCATAATCTGAACCGGGTAGCCAAACTTCTTGTAGTAGTTGTAAATGGTACGCACGGAAAGCACACCAGGATCTGTTTCGGCGGTGTATGTTTCACCCGTGCTCTGGGTGTACCAGTCAAGAATACGACCCACGAAAGGAGAAATCAGGCGCACACCGGCTTCAGCACAAGCAACGGCCTGTACCAAACTGAACAGAAGGGTAAGGTTGCAGTGGATGCCTTCCTGTTCAAGGATGCGGGCTGCTTGAATACCTTCCCAAGTGGATGCAATCTTAATCAGCACGCGGTCGCGGCTTACACCTGCTTCTTCGTACAGAGCCATAATCTCGCGAGCTTTCTGCACGGTGCCTTCCGTATCGAAAGAAAGACGAGCATCAACCTCACTGGAGACACGCCCGGGTACGCGCTTCAGGATTTCCAAACCGAAAGCCACGATAACCTTGTTCATCAATGCGGCCATAAGCTCTTCGCCCTTCAATTCGCTGTTGCGGAAAGAGGCAACCACGTTTTCGATGATGGGGCGGTATTCAGGCTTGGCGGCAGCTGCGAGAATAAGGGAGGGATTGGTCGTGGCATCCTGGGGCGTGAATTCTTCCATCTGGCGGAAATCACCTGTATCTGCAACGACGGTAGTATACTGCTTGAGCTGGTCTAATTGTGTAGCCATAATAATAGAAAATGCTTAGCTGGGATTTATTCTAGCAGTTTGGGCGCTAAAGTGCAAGCCGCTTATGAAAAAGCTCGCATATTTCCTTCAGTATACAGCACCGGACTTCATGGGAATCTTGCTGATTCTGCCTTCTGTTCGGATAATAGGTTGCTCTTGAAAGTGGGCTCCAGCTTGCAACGCGAGTAGGTACCCCGTCATGGAACCTTTGCGGGGATAAAAAGTACCCCCATAGGGTGCATGTTGAGCCACTAATGAGTCCAGGTAAGGAAGTAAATCCTCCCGAGCCTCACCATTCAAGGTAATGGTAATGTGCTCCCCCAGCTTTTCGATGATAAGAGTTTCAGATTCGCTGGCAGCAATGATTTTACTCATGATACACGCTCAACCGGGCACTGCTCTTTGATGGCTTTGGCCGCGCGATACACTAAATCCGGCCCATGATAGATAAACCCGCTGTATAGCTGCACAAGGGATGCTCCGAGTTTAACCTTGGTTACAGCATCTTCTGCCGACATGATGCCACCCACGCCTATGATGGGGATATTACCTTGCAGTTCCTTGGCAAAGGCTTCCAATGTTTCATTGGCTCGATTGTACAAGGGCTTACCGGACATGCCGCCACTCTGGGCGGCTGCCGGGTGACCTTCCACACCCTGGCGTGTGGTGGTGGTGTTGCTGCAGATGAGCCCATCCAGCTGACAATCCAGGAACACGTTGGCAAGTTCGTGAATCTGTCCCTCGTTCATATCCGGAGATACCTTCATGGCGATGGGTACATATCGCCCGGTTTCATTGGAAAGATTGGCTTGCTCACTCTTGAGGGAGGCGAGCAAATCCGCCGCAGAAGCAGCTTTGGCCAAATCGCACAGATTGGGCACATTGGGGCAGGAGAAGTTGATGGTCACATAATCAGCCACATTCCAAACGGCACGCAAGCATTCCAGGTAATCCATGCGAGCTTCATCATTGGGGGTGGTTTTGTTCTTGCTGATATTGACACCAAGCACACCGTTGAAATTGCTGACAGCTGAGATATTTTCCACCCCTTCCTCCACTCCGGGGTTATTAATGCCCATGTGGTTGATGATGGCTTGCTGGGGAATACAACGGAATAAACGAGGTTTGGGATTACCCGGTTGGGGACGGGGTGTCAGGGTGCCCACCTCTACAGAGCCAAAGCCCAAATGACCAAATGCGGCAAAAGTGTTAGCTTCTTTATCCATACCTGCGGCCAGGCCAACACGATTGGGAAAGCGAATTCCCATCACCGTGACGGGGTCTTCTACACGGGACTTGGCAAAACAAGGAATCAAGTTCATGCGATCAGCCATGCGCAGACCTGCCAAGGTCAGCTCATGAGCTGTCTCAGGATTCATGCAGAAAAGAAACTTTTTAGCGATTTGGTAGAGAATGGGTGACACTTTTGAGGGAGCCAGAGCACCACGAAAGGCGCCGGGCCATGGGTTGTTTGTTGTTAATAGGTACCCTGTGCTATATCAGAGGGCCAGACAATCCTATCCCTTTTTCAGGAAAATGCAAGCCTAGACTTCATTCCTGCACAACTGTCTGTCGAACGCTGCCGATGCTATCGCAACTGAACTCTACCTCATCTCCCGGTTTGAGATAGCAGGGAGGAGTCATCCCTATACCCACACCACCGGGTGTGCCGGTCGATACAACATCCCCGGGATTCAGCGTCATAAATTGAGAAACGTATGCTACAAGCGCAGCCACAGGCATGATAAGCTCTGCGGTCGATGCGTCCTGTCGCACCTCACCATTGACCTTGAGTTGCAGGTGCAGGTGGTCGGGGTCGTGAATTTCATCCTTTGTTACCAAAATCGGGCCAAAGGGGGCAAACGTATCGCAGCTCTTGCCCTTGGTCCATTGACCACCATGCTCAAGCTGATAACTGCGTTCCGAATAGTCGCACATCAGCGTATATCCTATAATGGCCTTGCGAGCTTCCGCTTCCGTCGCACGATGAAGCGTATCACCGATGATGACAGCCAATTCGACTTCATAGTCCAGCTTCATTGCTCCTTCAGGATTGAGCACCATGCTTAAATCTGAGCTGATGGCCGATGTAGCCTTGAGAAAGAGGGAAGGTTCGTTTACTTCAGCTTCACCACTGAACTCTCGCGCATGCGCCGCATAGCATTTGCCCAAACACGCTATCGTATTGGGTTGTACGTGCAGAGCACTGGACAGAACCAGCCCCTTCATATCCACGGCCACGCCATCCGGGGCTCCTTTAGAAATCCAGGTTTCAATCTCTTTGCGCATTTTTTTACCATCCGGGAGCATGGCCGCCCAGAGCTGCTCGTCTTGTGCGGTCACATCAATAAATTCGCCTCGTTTCGGCACCCAGAGTCCGATAACGCTTTCGCCTTCTTCATCTACATAGTATTGCAGCCTCATGATATGTGAATTGAAAAGTTAATCCCACTGGTTAATATCATCCGGAATGTCATTCAGGTAAGAGGGAGACGCATGCACAGGGGCTCCGGTAGGTTCTATGTCAACAGACGGTGCGGGGTGGCTCTCCAAAATGGTGTCTCCATCGGCGGTCTCCGGTTCTTCTTCCTGAACAGGTGCAGGAGTCGGGAAGTTCTCATCGCTCATCTTGTTGATGTTCGGCGTTTCGTCAGGAGCAGGAGAGGAAGGCCCTGCTTCCTGTTGCGTTTCCGTGTGTGCCGGCTGTATTTCTTCTGGTGTATCGGCCTCCACTGCCGTTTCCCGGCTCTCTTGAGCAGCGATGTTGCGATACCGGAACACGCGGTCTCCCTTCATCACGGTACCGGAGCGAATATCAGCTGCAATGATATTGTTGCGTGCAGGTTGGCCTGTCGAAATCACCAAATTACCGATGCGAGAAGTAGAACCATCTGCAGGGTGCGTAATGAGTGTGACACCCGGACCCGGCATGGGCCCAATGATACGCAGCAAGGCAAAATGTTGCTCCGGGTACACTTGATGAACAGCCCCCAGGTGCAAAGGAGGGAGTATTGTCTGTTCTTCTTTTTCCTCCTCTTCCACAGGATGGTGTTGTTGCTGCTGTTGTTGGCAGGATACCACCAGCAACATAGAAAGCAAAATCAAGGATGACGACCAGCTGTTCATGCGTATCAGATTACACAAAAAATCACTTCGCGTCAAGCAGAACTCTCTTGCGCTTTTTGCTTGCATCCTGCGTATTTGCAGGCTAATATACAGCCATGCAAATTATTGCTCAAATCGGCTCCCCGGCTCAGTGGTTTATCCTCATCATCATTTGCCTTGTCATCTTTGGAGCAAAGCGCCTGCCGGAGGTGGCTCGCAGCCTGGGACGCAGCTTAGCTGCTTTCAAAAAGGCAAAACAGGACTTCGAGCAGGAGCTCATCCATACCGAGCAAAATCCCGCCAATAAGCCGGATGAAAAAGCTGCAACAGACCAAAACGCTGGCGACTCCCTGAATAAGTGAGTCGCTTATTTTTTCTCCCCTTGGCAAGGACCTGAAGCCTTGCCTCCCATGCACACATCTGCCAGGGTGAAGCTGCTCAGATAACTGCGTACAGCTTCGTCCAAGCCAATCCAGATGGGCAGGGTGGCGCAGTTGTGGCGCATCGGGCATTCTTCAGCCCCATCGTCCAGGCATTGTACCGGCGTCAAATTGCCTTCTGCTGCGGCGATGATGTCGTACACCAGATATTCCTGAGGCGCTTTATTCAGGCGATAACCGCCGGACTTACCACGCGTGCTTTGCACCATACCGGCACGCAGTAGCAGTGCCATGATGTTTTCTGTGTACTTGATGGGTATCTGCTGTCGCTTAGCAATATCACGAAGCGCAATGGGGTGTTCCTCTCCCATCCTGGCCAAATCTATCATCATGCGCAGCGCATAGCGTCCTTTTGTCGATACTCTCATCATAGGCGTCTGAGTAAGAGTACACTTAAACGGTAGGATTTGTCAAGCTTTCTTGTAAAAAAATCACCTTCTCCGTGAAAGAGAAGGTGATATCTGGCAAGAAATCCTGATAAAGCAGACCTCAACCGGCCACATCAGCAGCCATCCGATTGATGACGGCACGCAAATCGGGGTCTGCGCTCATCTTCTGCTCGATAGTTTTGGTGGCGTGAATAACCGTACCGTGATCGCGACCACCAAAAGCTGCGCCAATATCTTGCAAGGGCAGCTGTGTGTATCGACGGGCCAGGTACATGGCAATCTGTCGGGGATGGGCAATATCAGCCGTGCGGCGGCGACCATTCAGGTCTGCCTGACGGATGTTGAACTCCTCTGCAACGCGGCGCTGAATTTCGTCCACTGTAATGGTGCTCTCTTTTTCGGTAGTGAGAAGGTCCTTGAGCAGGCGCTTGGCATCGGCCACAGAGGGCTTGTGGTTGGAGAATGAAGCGAACGTGGCAATGCGGATAAGGGCGCCTTCCAGGCTGCGCACAGAGCGGGTAATGTTGCGTGCAAGAAACTCCAGCAACTCGCTGCTGGCTACATTGCACCTCCACTGGCGCACCTTATGGCGAAGGATAGCCATGCGGGTTTCGTAGCTGGGGGGAAGCAGTTCCACGGAAAGCCCCTGTTCGAAGCGCGACTGGAGGCGCTTATCGAGCATGGTGATTTCACTGGAGGGGCAATCGGAGGAAAGCACAATTTGCTTCCCGCTGGCAAAAAGAGCGTTGAACGTGTGGAAGAATTCTTCCTGCGTCTTGCCCTTGGAGGCAAGGAACTGCACATCGTCAATCAGCAGCACATCAGCTTTGCGGTACTTGCGGCGGAAATTGTTGAGAGCTTCGCCCTTGCGGGAAATGGCTTCAATGTACGAATTGGTGAAGTCCTCACTCGTGACGTATATCACCTGTGCGTTCTCTCGCTGTTCGCGGATAGCATTGCCGATGGCATGGAGCAGGTGGGTCTTGCCCAACCCGGATTCTCCATAGATGAAGAGAGGGTTGTAAAAACCATCCTGAGCCGTGGCTGCGGCCTTTGCGGCGGCATAGGCAAACTCGCTGTTGGAGCCTTCGATGAAGTTATCAAAAGTGAAATCCCCGTTCAGTCCGCTGTTGTTAAGAATCTTCTTATTGACTGCTTTTCTGCTGCGGTCTTTGCGCGGAGCTGCGCCCGGCATGTCATTTCTGACCTTGGTGTGCGCCTCTTCTGCCTGTTCGCACACCACGGCACCCTCGGCAACCAGTTCGATGTCTCGTGCACCGTCCAGCACTCGTGCCGCTGAATTCTTCATGTAGGGCAGGTAATTCACTTCGACCCATGCAATGGGCAAATCCGCAGGGTACTCAAGAATGAGCTTGGTACCCGTATCCTGTTTCAGAGTAAGTTTCGAGATGTAAGCGTCGAACCCATACTCACCCACGCCACCCTGGCTCCCCATATCATCCATGATGGTGGCCCAGAGTTTGCTGTTCTTTTCCTGTTGGTTCATTTGCTTGATTTCTCGTGTCAGATTTTTCTGCATCGCCTCGCTTCTTTTCGTCTCTCTTCCTCTTTCGTCCGGGGGCAGGGGACCGTTGGCGTTGCGGGGGGAAATATGCCACGTTCTCCTCACTCATGAAAGGATTTTTTTTGAATGACCTTATCTGCCACCCCGCGTTCTCTCATGTTCCATGGGCGTTCCACGTCTTTATTTTTTTTGTGTCTTTATTTTTGCGAAAGTTAAGTATTCTTGATATTTATTTTAGATGTTCAGCTTTGCTTAAATGTCTCCGTGGAACATTTGTTATATATTCATAAACGACTTATTATTAGCAATCTAACTATTTTTGTTAGAGCTTAAACAAGAGTCTGAACAGGAGTAAGTGTAACACGATAGAGCCTTGAAAAAAGAGCACTTAAGCGCAGAAGTGGACCCATCCACCAGGCAGTGTCGTTCCACGGCCGGAGACCAATTTTCCAATGGGGGTGATGCCAAATTGAGCACAAAGTGCTGCATCACAAGAAGTCGGGTCGATGGCCATGAGCAATTCGTAATCCTCGCCATCGCAGATGGCTTGTCGGACATTGCAGCCCTCATGGCAAGGGATGCTGGAGAAGTCTATTTCAAAGCTGCAATGTGAGGCTTGCGCCAGTCTGGGGAGATCAGTCCCCAAGCCATCTGAAAGATCCATCATTGCTTTGACAGGGACATGGGCTTGTACAAGGGCTCTGGCGAGCTCAATGCGCGGGGTAAAGGTAAGATGGCGCTCGGAGGGGAAAGAGCCTCCCAGAGGGCCGGAGACGCACAGGATATCCCCCGGCTCTCCCCTGCTGCGCAAAAAGGCTCTGTTTGTTTCAACCTTGCCGGTCAGCGCCACATTGATGACTAAGCCATCATACGGGAGAGAAGAGGTCTCCCCTCCGGCAATGGATACACCAAACTGAGCAGCGAGTTCATTGATGCCCGTATAAACGCCCTCCAGCAGCTCAATACTGCGAGAAGGATGCACCAAGATGGTAATGAGCGCATGTTCTGGTATACCGCCCATGGCGGCAATGTCAGACAAAGCTCTGGCCAGCGCCTTTCTGCCAATAAGGGGAGGCGGCGTTTCCGGGGTAAAGTGCACCCCCTCCACCACCACATCCGTTTTAAGCAAGGAATCCCACTCCTTGTTTCGCGCCACAACGGCACAATCATCCCCGGGGCCAACAAGCAGAGCGTCATTGGCTGGCAATAAGGGGAGCAACCGACTCAGTACGGCGTTTTCTCCCAGTTGGGAGAGAGTTTGACTCATACAGGCAAATCCACCAGCAGCACAACAGCCGTGGAGACAGCATTGAATATCATGTGAATGAGGATGGGAACCCACAATCGGCGGGTGCGTTCATAAACATAACACATCACACAGCCGAACACAGCCAGCGGTATAAACTGTAACAAAGCGGTATGAACCGCAGAGAACACCAGACCTGTGACAATGGTGGCGGCAAAAATACCTGAATAGCGTTTGAGCACGTTGTACAGGAAACCGCGGAAGCAACATTCTTCGCAAATAGGAGCCACAATCACTGCGGAGATAATAAGATTGATGCGCGTTGATAAATCGCCGCTACGCAGCACTTCCAGGACGGGCTGTAATTCCGGAGCACCTGTTTTCTCCGTGATGAGCTTATCAAGCCCCGAAACCATCATGACAGCGGACACCATGTAAATGAAAAACAAAGCGCCGATAATTGTCAGAGTAATCATCCCGGCACCCATTTTGGGCTTTTGCCAATGTGGCAGAGTCACATAACGAACCAACATGGGCACATAGATGAGCAGATTGCTTAACACTAATGTGATGTCATACTGCATTGTGGCAGGGTCCAGCTCCTGACCGCCCGATATGTAGTGATTCTGCCCACCGTTCCATGCAAAAAAGGCGATAAAAGCCATGGTATACACCTGGTCAAACCACTGAGGAAAGCGGGAGCCCGAATAAAGAGTAATGGGCGGCAAGTTGCGCTTATCTTTGGGCGCAAAAGGAGCGGCGCACAAACCTGTCAGCCAAGTGAAGTAGCAAAGCATCACGCTGATCGCGAGTATCATCACGTTCAACTCAACATAAAAGGGAAGGTCAGAGTTCATAAGGTTAAGTCTGGTTAGCGTTAGCTATTGAGAAGTTGTTGCAGGGCGGTTGTTTCTGCGAGGATTTTGAGAGCTTCCTGCTCACTGACATCGTTTCCACGAATGCGGGCACGCAGGATATCAATGCGAGCAGAAACGCTGTCGCGAGCCGCACGGGCACAGGCTTGTTCTACCACTGCCGCCGTATCGGAAAGTTCCAAAGCGGCGTTGTTGATGTCTCTGAGAGCAGCAGCTTGTTCCGGGGAAATTCGAGCGAGAAATTGCTGCCAGGCTTCCGGTGAGGCCGGAGCCGGAAGCAACTCCAGCAAACGCTGCAATATTTCTCCACCGGAGAGCATGCGAATAGGTTCTTGCAATTCCTCAATTTTATCAACCAACAGGTGCTGCACTTCTGTGCTGCCGGCGGCCATGGAGATGAGGCCGCGCATGGTGGGATGCAGACGCACGGCTACCACAGGGCGTATCGGTTCATCGGATGCGTCAACAATGCCATCGGCCTGCGCCTCATCCCACCCCTGGTGCGCAGGTGTGGACTCTCGCGAGTCATACGAGGGCGGCGCATTTTTTCGCGCTTTAATAATCTCTGCTACTGTTCCGCGCAAATCCTCCATCCCGGTATTGAGGCGGGTGGCCAAATCCACAACAGCAACGTCACGGCGGTTACTATCCTTGATTTCCGCGACCAAATCCGCCATGCGTGTGATGAGTCCGGCCCGGTTTTCGGTGCGGCCAGAGCCTATTTGAAGTTCTCGGCTGAGTCGCGCTTCCAAATAAGGGCGCGCCTCAGTAATGGCTTGTCGCAAGGCTTCCGGGCCCTGGGTGCTGATGAGAGAGTCCGGGTCTTCACCGGCTGGCAGACCGGCCATGTATACATCTAACCCGGCTTGGGCCAGCTTCCGATACGTTTTCTCGCTGGCTTTGATGCCGGCATTATCGCTATCGTAGCACAGAATGGCCTTCTTGGCATATTTACGCAGGATGAGAGCATGCTCATCTGTGAAAGCGGTTCCCAACCCGGCTACAGTATTGCGTATATCGGCTTTTTCATGGCAGGCGATGACATCCAGCTGGCCTTCGCAAACGATGACGGTCATATCAGCCTTAGCGATGGGGCCCGTTGCCTTATGGAGGCCAAAGAGCTGTTCACCCTTGCGGAACGCCACGGTCTCAGCCGTGTTGACATATTTGCGCGGGTCTTGTTCCTCCTGCATCACGCGCCCGGAGAACCCGACTACTTCCCCACGCACATTGTGGATGGGGAACATGAGGCGGTCTCTGAATACGGGGTATTGGCCGTTGCGCCCCTTGCCCAGCAAGTAGGCCTCCGTCAACAATCGTGTGTCTATATTTTTGGCTGCGGCCAGCTGTTGCAGCTCCCCAAAAGACGGTGGAGCCCATCCCAACTGCCAGGATTTGGCCGCATCGATGTTAAAGCCACGCTTTTTCAGGTACGCGCGCACGTGCCCGGCATCGTGATTGCGGCAAAGCATGCGGTGATAATAGTCCGCAGCCAGTTGATTGGCTTCTATCACGCGGCTGCGCAAGCGACGCTGGCGTGCCACTTCCGGATTTTCCTCTTCCTCCACCACGGCAATGCCATTCATATCAGCAATGCGTCGCAGGGCCGTAGGATAATCCAGATTCTCGAACATCATCAGGAACTTGACAGCATCGCCACCCACACCACAGCCAAAACATTTGAAGATTTGGCGTGCAGGATTCACATGAAATGAGGGGGTCTTTTCATTGTGAAAAGGGCAGCAGGCCGTCCACCCATTACCGGAACGCCGCAATTGCAGATAACGCCCGAGCAAGTCCACAATATCTGTGGAATCTTTGATGCGCGAGATACATTCCTCTGTAATGCGAGCCATGGAAAAAGGGAATTAAACGATAAGAGAGCGCATTTGCTCCTCGAAGCCGGGGTATGATGTGTTGATGCTGGCGCAATGAAGCAGAGTTGTTTCACCCTCAGCATGCAAACCTGCCACAAGGAAGCCCATAGCGATGCGGTGGTCGCCAAAACTATCCATGGTAGCCCCGTGTAATGGAGCACCACCGGTGATGACCATTCCATCCTCAAACTCCTGCACCTGGGCGCCCATAGCGCGCAGATTGTTCACCGTTGTTGCAATGCGGTCACTCTCTTTCACGCGAAGTTCTGCCGCATTGCGGATGTGAGTCTCCCCCTTGGCAAAGGCTGCTGCTACGGCCAGCACGGGGATTTCATCAATCAGGTTGGGGATTTCATGCTGTTCTACGGTGGTGCCATGCAGTTCGCTGCTGTAGCGCACCACAATATCACCATAGGGCTCGCCGACATCTACTCGGTTGCTGATGTCAATATCTGCACCCATGCGGCGAAGTACGTGAATGATGGCATCGCGGGTGGGATTCAGCCCCACATTTTGCAGGCAAATTTCGCTCCCGGGCACCACACTGCCGGCAACCATCCAGAAAGCAGCGGAGGAAATGTCGCTGGGAATGATGATATCCTTTGCCACTGGCGATACCGGCCCGATTACACTCACATCCAAACCATCTGCTGAGGTTGTGCAGGGGATGCCAAAGTGTTCGAAGAGCCTCTCTGTATGGTCGCGGGTGATGGCGGGCTGGTGGACGGACGTGGTGCCATCCAGCATCATACCTGCCAGCAGAATGGCGCTTTTCACCTGCGCACTGGCCATGGGTAAATCGTAATGAATGGGGATGAGCTGCTTGCCCAGAATTTGCAGAGGCGCGCAACCGGGTTTGGCTCCACATGCCCGGATATCAGCGCCCATGCGTGCCAGCGGGTCGATGATACGCTTCATGGGGCGACTGCACAGAGACGCATCACCATACATGCGGCTATCGAAAGGCAACGCTGCCAGCATGCCGGCCATCAGTCGCATGCCTGTTCCGGAGTTACCGCAGTCAATATCATGTTGCGGAGCTTGCGGCTTCATGCCCGTACCGGTGAGGGTAAAATCCTGCGGTGCATCGCCGGGCGTCACCTTTGCACCCAACTGTTGCATGGCTCGCAAGGTATTTATGCAGTCTTCACTACACAGGTAATTGCGCACACGCATGCTGCCATGTGCCATGGTGCCCAGGATGGCTACACGGTGGGATATGCTCTTATCGCCCGGCACACAAATCGTTCCGCGAAGTCCGTTGCGAGCTGCTGTTACACTAATGGTGTCACTTGACATGATTGATTTTGATAGATTGTCGGCGAATCGCTTCACGCACGCCTGTGGAAAAATAAGTATCAATAGCGATTTCTCGCTGTGCACTGATGAGCGCACTACGGAGACTATCCTGGCATTCTTGCAGTGTCAGCGTGCGGGCTGGCATCATCTCTCCGGCCACAACGATGTGCCACCCCCAACGACTTCTTGCCAGTTGCGGCATCGTGGCAGGCATCGCTTGTTCTCCAAAGAGCGGTAATTCGGGCAGGGGGCGCCGCTCATCGTTGCAGATGATGCCCAGTTCACCTCCCTTGGGTGCGGAGTGCAAATCTTCGCTGCATTCGCGAGCCAGTTTCTGAAATTCTTCTCCCTGCTGTAATCGGGTATAAATCTCTTGGGCCTTTTGTTGCACCAGCCGTTCATCTTTCCCCAGTGTTTCCAGAAAAATATGCTTTACAGAGCGGCGTTCAGGCTCTGTCAGCTGGTCTTTTATCAGCTCATAGTGTTTGGCCACGTCTTCATCCGTCACTTCACAATGCGGGGCAATAGCTCGCTCCAACTGGCTCAAACTGCGCAAGCGTACTTCCACTCGGTTGGCAAGTTCCTCCACGCTCTTGTACCCCTGCGAACGAACCCATCCTTCAAATTGCTCGGGGCTGCGGGCGCGCGACGCCATGCGGCGCACTTCTGCCTCGGCCTCGCCGCGGCAATCCGGCAAGTTCTTGTCATTGTATCGGGTGCGGATGCGCAGCGTAGCGGCACGCACCATATCCATCAGCATGGAAGTGCGGCGCAGATGATCGGCAGATACGCGTCCTGCCATAAAATTCTTCTCCATCACGTGGCGTTCCCATTGCTCAGCGGTCAATTGTTCACCCAGCACTTCCGCTACCACGTTCAGCTTCGAGGCCGGCGTATTATCTCCCTGCGGGTGCATCGCATGCCACAGCGGGCCGTGCCACCACCACATATCCACAGCCAAATAAGCCAGCACTGTTGAAAACAATGTCAGCTTCAGAGTGTAGATTTTGAGGGGGGATAATCTCACGAGTCCAATGGCATTTTACGCTTTAACTCTGCTTTTGGCAATCTCTTTTTATGATGTAGCTTCGGCAACAATCTGCTGCAAGGGCTCGATGTCATAGTCATCTGCCCATTTCTTCAATTCCTTGCCACTGTATGACGCCAGGCCATCCGCCGTAAGTTGGCGCGCCAACTTGGGAGCAGGAATCAACACACAAAGCGTTTCCTCATCCTGTGCATATCCTACCCCCACATGGCCGTCTCGCTTCATAATCACTCCATCGCAGGGAGACATGGAATTGAGTTCGATGATGGCGGCCGTGAGTTCATCTCGGTCAATTTGAAATGAGATAGCAGGATTTTCACTCATGCCCCCATTATATATATATATATAGGCAAGGAAAACATCCGGCTGCGTCATAGGAGCCTGATTCATCTCTTTCAGTCTATCTTTCAGCTTGCCAAGATGAGCAGGAAAGGGTAACATGCACGCATGCAGTTGGTTTACTACATCAGAGCGACGTTTGAGATTATCGTTCTCTGGGTGCTCTTTTACCAGTTGTACCGCGCTTTCAAAGATTCCCGCGGTGCTGCTATTCTTGGTGGCCTGTTGGCCGTGGTTGTCTTGGGTGGGTTCCTGTTGGAGATGGTTCACGCAGTCGTGCTCAAAGAGATAGCCGGTGCCATCGTGGGACCCGGTACGATTCTGATTGTTCTTTTCCAGCCGGAGCTTCGCAGTGCTCTGGCCAAGCTGGGTTCGCATCCACTTATTGGTCGCATTATGGGCCGCTTTCTTAACAGTGCCGAAAACCGTGACTTCATCAGCGAGGTGCGAGATTCTGTCTCCTACCTTGTGAGCAAGCGTTACGGAGCCCTCATCGCTATTTGTCGCAAGGATAAGCTTTCCGAATACACGAAAACCGGCACACAGCTGGATGCCACCTATTCCCGTGAACTGATAGGTACGATTTTCATGCCCAAGACGCTGCTGCACGATGGCGCTGTTATCGTGGATAATGAACGCATCATCACCGCTGCATCTATTCTCCCCGTGTCCAACAGGGAGCTGAAAGATTTGTCCATGGGACTTCGCCACCGCGCCGGTATCGGACTGGCTGAAAACTCTGATGCCATTATCATCATCGTTTCCGAGGAAACCGGTACCGTGTCTCTGGTTGTTGGCAATATGATTCAGCGTGATATCAACCTCGACCTTCTCAAAGACCGTCTCACCCAACTTTTGTACACTCATGAAAATGCAGGAACGCATCAAGGAACTGATAACGCTTAACCGCGGGCCAAAGCTGATTTGCCTTCTCCTGGCCATCATTGTATGGATTTGGGTGGAGTGCTTCTACGTGCGGGATGAGAATACAGAGTGGGATATGGATGAAATCCGGCTCTCAATCCCGGAATAATCTTTTAACTTCAAAATTCTTATGTCAAATTTTCTTATTGTCGGCACAGACTCAGGCTGTGGCAAAACCTATGTGGCGTGCGCATTGTTGCGCGATATGAAGCGCCGCGGTATCAACGCCGGCGTATTCAAACCGGTATGCTGCGGCGACAGGGCAGATGCCCGCAAACTGAGAGAGGCTGCGCAGGTATCCAACTCACTGGAGCAAATAAACCCGGTTTATCTCCGTGCTTTTGCAGAGCCCTGCATGGCAGCTTCGTTGGAGCATAAAAGCATAGACCTTTCCCAGCTTGTTGCAGCATATCGCGAAATTAATGCTCAGTATTCACCGGTGCTGGTGGATTCTATCAGCGGGTGGGAAACGCCTTTGTCTCAAGACAAAACCATGGCAGATTTGGCGGAGCAGCTCAGGCTGCCGGTCATTCTTGTGGTAAAGAATCAGCGCGGTGCCGCCAGTCTGGCCCTCATGACCGTACGCGCCATTCAGGCCCGAGGGTTAGAATGCCGCGCCATTGTGCTTAATCACATTGGCGAAGAATGGGATACGGCGGCAGTGACCAACAGCCAAGTGATTGAAGACTGCACAGGCGTGCCCGTGGTGGCTACGCTCATCCACGGGCAAGAGGATTTGGATGCAGAAGCTATCCTGGGTTATTAATCAGCTTTATCTCAGCCAGGCCAGAAACTCTTTGTTCCCCTCCATCCCTGTGATGGGTGAGTCTGCCACGCCCATCCATTCACGGTGCAATTCCTGCGTGACGAAGTCACGAATCTTATCTACTGCACGTTGATGCAACTGAGAATCGCGCACGATGCCACCGGGACCTATATCTTCCGGCTGCAATTCAAACTGAGGCTTGATGAGCACCAGCATGTCGCCGCCGTCTTCCAGACAATCATAGGCAGCAGGCAAAATCTTGGTCAGGGAAATAAAGGATACATCGCTGACAATAAGCTGCACTTTTTCACCTAAATCCTCCGGGGTCATGTAGCGGGCATTGAATTGCTCCTTCACAATCACACGGGGGTCATTTCGCAGCTTCCAGACGAGCTGGTTCGTGCCCACATCTACCGCATGTACACGCTTGGCACCATTCTGCAACAAGCAATCCGTAAACCCGCCGGTTGAGGAGCCGATATCCAGGCAAATCTTGTCTGTGGCCGGCACGGGGAATGCCTTCAGAGCGCCTTCAAGCTTCAACCCGCCTCGACTCACATATTTAGGCTTATTTTTGACAGTAACAGGCAGAGCATCATCCACTTTGGTGCCGGGTTTCGTAATCACCTGACCCTTAACCGATACTTCACCAGCTAAAATAAGGCGCTGGGCCTGTTCGCGAGAATCGCACAGACCCAGCGTCGTTACCAGTACGTCTAAACGCTGCTTAGGCATGGAGCTACAAGCAGAATGAAGATGCTTTAGCGCACGCGCAGCCCGCGGTTCTGACCGGGCATGACGGGGAATACTCGTCGACCGGTGGTGGGGCAGGTGGGCTGCTGTACCTGCTGCACGGGACGTGCTGCAGGAGGGGCCGTAAACTGAGGTTGCTGCTGAGCCACGGGCGTTGCTTTGGGCTGAGGTGCCGGCGCGGGGGCAGGAGGAGCTGTAAACTGCGGTTGCTGTTGGGCTACCGGTGTGGCCTTCGGTTGAGGTGCGGGAGCCGGTGCAGGGGGGGGAGCCACCACAACAGGAGCGGGCGCAGGTGCTGCTACCACCGGCTCAGAAGCGGGGGTGGGAGGTTCCAGGAACTGGGGCTGTTGCTGGGCTACAGGAGTGGCCTTGGGTTGGGGCGCCGGGGTGGGGGTGGATACAGGTGCAACGGTGGAAGCTGGCGTGGCGCTCGTTACCGGAGTCGGCGTCTTGCTCATGACCATGGCACGACCGGTGACCACATCGGTAGGTTCAGAGCAGGAGCTCATCACAACAGCACCCAGAAGGAGGAGGGCGAAACGATTTGCTTTCATATTGTAGAGTATTGAGGGTTAATGATTAAAGAAATTATATCCTGAAGAGATCTCCGGCATAGTTTGCCCAAGTTGTTACGCCATAGACAATTGTAAGGATGGTCATCATAATGAACATCGAATCTTGTTTGACGCGGCGGCGGTCATCATGATATCCGGGGCGAAGGGAAAAAATAAGAGTACCCATGGCAACCAACCAAGCCACAAAGTACATGTTTTGCCAAGCAGGCGTTGAAAAAGCGGCCAACACATCTGCACTACATGCTTTCAGTATAAAATACACAGCATGCGGCAGTATAGTTAATACGGCAAACTCAGGGCGCAAACGACGCATTCCATACAGGCGGAACCATACGACCCCCCATGCTGCCAACACGATGGCCATGCCGACAATTAACGCACCCGTGCCGCCCAGCAAGCCTTCCAACAGCTTACCGCAACTTAATGCCACCATCAGTGGCACGATGCGATATATGTAAGCAACACGTTGCATGTGAGTGTTTTTTAGAACTTAGCCCACCCAATTCCAAGTAATAGGCACCTCGATATCGGGATGCAGACTTCGCATAGCTGGGCTACCCAACACGCAGTCTGCCAAAGCGGCCTTGTGCGGAGTATCGGCGGGCAGGGGCAATGTAATCACAGTAGTAATGCGGGCAATACGGCGGGGATTGGCACTCATCTCTTTTTCTACGCTGATTTCAGCTCCATTCAAATCAAGGCCATTATCTTCGGCGTAGATGCCCATAATCGTGGCCATACAAGCCGCCATAGCAGAACACATTAAATCAGTCGGTGAAAAGGATTCTCCTTTGCCGCGATTGTCTACGGGAGCATCACTACACACCTTCGCGCCGGAAGGACCATGAGCCAATTCACAATGCAATCCACCCAGATATTTCACTGTACATTTCACCATATCAGCAGCATATTACGCTATCATGCTTCACCCGTCAAGCGAGAAAGTGCAGGCTACGCCAGAAAAGATAAATTTACAACTTCGCATAATACATGTAATGCAAAATTAAAACTATACATAAAAGGAGCCGAGAATGCTTTCCAGCCATACAGAAATACACACGCGCGCAAATTTGAGATTCTTGCAGGATGTAGAACCCCAACCAGCAGCACACATTGTAGACGATATAAATGCACACACGCGCGCGAGTGTCACACATGAAATAAAAATCACGCGTATTCTTCTTGTTACTTGAATTAGCAGAATTAAGATGATAGGATAAGTTGCGTAAAGAGATACACCAGGATGTTAAGCGTCAAAATGAAGACAATGAAAATATTCGCAAAGTTGCTTATCATTGCGGTGATGGGTATGGGCGGCATGGGACTTGCAGATAATGAAGCATCGGCGTTTCATTCGTACGCAATCGACTATGCTGACGCTGACAACTGGCTGAAGGTTTCTGATACTGGCAAGAAAGTGGATGTGTTTTACCTTTACCCCACCTGCTGGATACCGACAGAAGCGGATGGGATGGTGAACACGATAAAGAACAAGTCCATGCGAGAGCAAGCCTCCGGAGTGTATGCCGAGCAGGCATCATGCTTTGAGGGTGTGGCGAATATCTATGTCCCTTACTACCGACAACTTAATGCCATGAAATCGCTCAGCTGCTCACTTGATGAGCAAGAAAAGCTGGTGGCTGGTGTACCGTATCACGATGCCCTGGCGGCGTTTGAATACTACCTGACCCATTTCAACAACGGTCGCCCGTTCATTCTGGCCGGTCATTCCCAAGGCTCCAATGTACTTAAGTTCCTCTTGTCAGAGTACATGGCGAAACACCCAGAAGTTTATAGCCGCATGGTGGCAGCCTACGCACTGGGTTACTCATACTCTCATCAATACTTCCAGGTAAATCCTCATCTGAAATTCGCTGAAGGAGAGACCGATACCCGAGTCATCATATCATGGAACTGCGAGTTCATGAAGGACGGCAAGTTTGGCTCCCGCAATCTGGTGTGTCACAAGGGAGCATTATCCATCAACCCCGTGTCATGGAGCCGCAACAACGAAAAGACAGAGGCCGGAGACCCCCGCAATCTGGGAGCTTTAGATACGCGTGAACGCTTCTCTGCACAGGTTAAGTACGACCCGGCTCGCCAATACGAAGTGCTGGTGGTCGGCACTTCAGACCAGCCGGCATGTGACAAAGGAATCGGAGAACTTGCCCTACACAGCTGTGATTTCCGCCTGTATTATTACAATATCCGCGAGAATGCAAAGAAACGCATACATAGCTATTTCAATAACTTAAAGCCATCTACCCGCAGATAAAAAGTCTTTCTACTGTTCATCTGAAAACCTGGCAAAAAAGACCCCGCCAAGCTCTCCTCAGCAGACTGGCGGGTTCTTGCTAAATTAATCAGGCGTAGATGGGTTGTTGAACCTATTGCTTGAGCTGCTTAAAAAAGAAAGAGCGGTAGTTTTGGAACTACCGCTCTTCTGAGCTACCAGCTGTGGGACTCGAACCCACACTCTTTCGAACTCGATTTTGAGTCGAGCGCGTCTACCAATTCCGCCAAGCTGGCATGAACACGAGTGCTCGGGAGGATTAAACAGCAAAACAAAGTTCAAGTCAAGAAAAAATCGGGGTTTCGCAGCAATTATGCCACAAAACCCCGATAAAAAGCTTCAAATGGAGCGTCAGGAGCGTTTAGTGGAGAAACAAGCGCCCACCAAGAAGGTAGCAACTGTGCCGATGGTGACACGCCATGGAAACGCAATATGAGGAATTAACTCATTGCGGCCGGCCAGTTCCAGCGAAATAACCACAGCAAACCCTGCAAGCATGGCGATGACATTGCCCATGTCATTGCCCCTGCCCTTAGTCAACATCCCCAGCAGGAAGACACCGAGCAGAGAGCCATAGGTGTAGCCGAAAATGCCCAAGGCAATCGGCAAGATGCGCACGGTGGGATCCATCACCGTGAGCCATGCCGTACCGGCACCCACCACAATCAACAGAGCTGCAAAGAATACCGTGAGCCAACGAACGGCGCTGAGTTGTTCGTTGGCAGAAGCGTTGGGGCGGAATACATCCACGTACCAGTCTTTGGTGGCGGTGGTGGCCAAAGCATTAAGAGCCGTTGAAAGCGAGCCCATGGCCGTGGCCAGCAATGCGGCGACCAGCAACCCGCGCACACCCGCAGGCAAGCAATGAATAATGAACCAAGGGAATATTTCAATCTGTTTCTCAGGAGGAGTAATGCCTTGCTGTGCAAAGTACACGAACAGCAGCATACCACAGGAAACAAACACCAGCACGATGGGCATATCCATGAGACCGGAAAGAATCACGGCGCGGGCGCCCTTCTTGCTGTCAGGTGCGGCAAGCATGCGCTGTACCATATCCTGGTCGGTACCATGTGTGGCCATAGTGATGAATGTGGACCCCAGCACAGCGCTCCAGAGCGTGTATTCGCTGCCCAGGATGTTCTTGATATCGGCCATAAGCCCCTGCCCTGTGAACCCGCCATCAAACAGCGCCCAGGGTTTCAGGTTCTCTATCTTACAGGGATTATAATCTTTGTTGCCAAGGTGGAAACAGATGTTGTCCCACGCTGCTGCCCAGCTGCCACCTGCTTTGATGCTGAACAACAACACGCCAATGGTCGTCATGAGCGAAATAGCCAGAATGGACGCCTGCAACACATCCGTCCACACCACGGCTTTGAGCCCACCCAATGTGGTATAAATGGCTGTGGCTATGGTGATAAAGGTGAGCGCAGCTATGTAAATCACCACCGTTTCCATCTGCCCTGCACTATCCTGTCCGGTGAGCATCATGTATGCTATCACCAGTAGAATGCCGGCAAAGAACAGGCGAGTACCGCTTGCCAACACACGGCTGAGAAGGAATGTGGCACTTGCCCAGCGGCGGGTTGTTAACCCGAATCTCTTCTCCAGATATTCGTAAATGGAAACAACATTGTATTGATAATAAGGCTTCAGGAAGAGCCTACCCACAATAATGCGCCCTAGAATGGTACCAATAGCCAACTGGACGTAGGTGAAATTGCGTAGCGCGAAGCCCTCACCGGGAGCCCCCAGGAAGGTAGCCGCACTGATTTCTGCCGCCAGAATGGATGCCAGAATGGCCCACCAAGGCAAATTGCGGTTGCCCAGGGCGTAGCTTTCCAAGCTCTCCTGCTTGCGGCCCACATAGAGACCGATGCCGAAGATGGCAAAGAAATACGCGGCAATGACGATAATATCTATCATATCAGCATAAAAGGACATCGGCGGCAGGTGTTGGAACGTCCTGCCGCCGATGCGGTTAAATGGTATGCAAATCAGGCCTGCTTGTATTCCAGCGCGGCAGCCACCAAGCCGGAGAACAGCGGGTGGGGCGCTGTCGGGCGGCTCTGGAACTCAGGATGATACTGGCAAGCAATGAAGTAGGGATGGCCGGGCAATTCCACCACTTCCACCAGACCATGTTCATCATTCACAGCGGAGATGACCATGCCGGCCTTCTCGCAAGCTTCGCGGAAATCGGCGTTGAACTCATAGCGGTGGCGGTGGCGTTCAGAGATAACCTCCTGACCGCCGTACAGCTTGCTGCACAGTGTACCAGCAGAGATGTGTGCAGGATAAGCACCCAAACGCATGGTAGCACCCATATTTTCGATATGCTTCTGTTCCTCCTGCAGGCAGATAACGGGAGCCTTCGTGTCCTTATCAAACTCGGTGGAGTTGGCATCCTTCAGGCCGAGCACGTTGCGGGCGAACTCGATGACAGCCACCTGCATGCCAAGGCAGATACCGAAGAACGGAATCCCCTTCTCGCGAGCGTACTGCACGGCCATCACCTTGCCTTCCACACCACGCTCACCGAAACCACCGGGAACGAGAATGCCATCCACATCGCCAATCATGGCCTCGCAGGTGCTGCTCTCCAGCGCCTCTGCATCAACGCGCACGATTTCCACGCGGCAGTCATTGGCGGCACCGGCGTGGGTGAAGCTTTCGTAGATGGACTTGTAAGCGTCCTGCAGGGAGATGTACTTACCCACCACGGCAATGCGCACGCTGTGTGCGGGATGAATCACACGACCCACAAACTTCTGCCAATCATCCATTTTGGGCTTGGGCACGGTAATGCCAAGCACCTCGGTCACAATACGGTCCACTCGGTCACGGCCCAGGTCAATCGGGCATTCATAGATGGAGTGTTTCACGTCGCAGAAGGCCACCACGTTGCGCGGGGGCACATTACAGAACATACCAATCTTGCGTTTTTCTTCATCCGTCAGGTTGTCCATTTCCGTACGGCAGACGATGATGTCGGGCTGGATACCGATCTCGCGCAGCTTGGCTACACTCTGCTGCGTGGGCTTGGTCTTGGTTTCGCCTGCGGCCTTGATGTACGGCAGCAGCGTCACGTGGATAAAGCAGCAATTCTGGCGGCCCACCTCCAGTGCAAACTGGCGCAGGGCTTCCAGGAACAAGTAACCTTCGATGTCACCTACCGTGCCACCAATTTCCGTGATAATCACATCGCAGTTCTTGTTCTTCTCCGTCAGGTCATAAAGGCGTTGCTTGATTTCATCCGTCACATGGGGGATGTACTGCACCGTCTTACCCAGATAATCGCCACGGCGTTCCTTTTCCAGCACGCGCTCAAACACCTTACCGCTCGTCAGGTTGTTCAAGCGGGAGAGCTCGCAGTGAATAAAGCGTTCATAGTGGCCCAGGTCCAGGTCGGTCTCTGCGCCGTCATTCAGCACATACACCTCACCATGCTGGTAAGGGCTCATCGTGCCGGGATCAATGTTCAGATAGGGGTCAAACTTCTGCATGGTCACATCCAACCCACAGTGCTCCAGCAAGGTGCCGATAGAGGCCGCAGCCAAACCTTTGCCGAGGGAGGATACAACGCCGCCTGTCACAAAAATGTACTTCATAGGTGTGCTTTCCTTGGTTGTTGCCGTTAGTCTAGCAGTTTTCCACCCTGTTGTCGAGTTTTTTGCGTCAGAGCGATTTTTCTTCACCCCGTAAATTCACCACATAGCCGCAGATTAACTATCTGTACGTCAACAACTTAAAATTGTGCTTGCTTTTTCTTAAAAAATCCTTTAGACTTTCTAAAGCTTATTTATAAAGTCACCCATGAAAGCCATCGACAAAGTACGCGCCGCTCTGCGGGAATTGGGAGAAGCCACGCGCCCCCAACTGGCTGCAGCCACAGGGTTGAGTCTGGTCAGTTGCAATCAGGCCATGGCCGAACTGTGTCGACTGGGAGAGGCGCAGGAAATGGGTATCGTCCCTTCCGGAGGCGGAAGACCCGTGTTGCAGTATCGACTGAACGCCCGCCACGCATACACCGCTTATTTCAAAGCAGAGCGCAGGGCCGCCCTTATCAGTGTATCGCTGGAAGTTTGCGATTTAAATGGCACTTGTCTTCACGCCTACCAGGCAGAGTTTGCATACCTGGGTAAGGAAAGCCTGGACGCTTGGTTGGATTCTTGCCGCATTTCCCACAAGCTGCACCGCATCTCTCTGGAAATACCGCCGGATATTCTCCCGGCAGGGTTGGAAACGCACCTTGAATCGCGCTATCATTGTCCCGCGCGCATTCTCAACACGGCGGATGCCCTGGCAGATCATGAGGAAGACACGCTGACGCTCTACATCCAACAGGGGCAGAACCCGGTCTGCACGTTGCGCCGTGGTGGGTCTCACATCCACAGCGGCCCCCTGGGGCTCCTCCCCCTGCCCGCCAGCTGGCTCACGCTGGATTACAGCGACCACACGCTTGTAGAAGAAATGCTCGCGCGCCTCATCACCATGCTCGCCTGTACCCTCGCGCCATCCCGATTTGTCCTCTTCGCCGATTTCTGGACACCTCGCCTTATCAAACGCGTCCATTTCAATGTCTCATCCAAGTTGCAGCAAGACTCCCTGCGCCTTCATTTTCACCACATCTCCCCGGCTCATGCTGCCGCCAAACTCCGCGATTTCGCCTGCAAAGCGTAAAAACATCAAAAAAAGGCTGCACAGTTGAACAACCGTGCAGCCTTAAGTATTCGATGAATGCGGGTGCAGATTACTTGCGGTTGGGGTCGGGGGTAGGACCGGCTGGGGCTGTATGCTTCACTTCAAGGCGGTAAATGGTACCTTTGAAGGAGGAGCCCAATTCATCCAAAGGAAGCACAAAGGTGTTGATGATGCCCTCGGGATTGCGATGGAAGCGGGTGAGTGTGCACTGTCCCGCAGGCTTGCCATTCAAGAGCAACTGAGTGTTGCCGGGCTTACCAATCAGTTGCAGGGTGACTTTTTCACCTACAGGGAGCTTGCAATTAAAGGAAAACTCCATGCTGTCACTGCGTCTGAAACCGATGGTTCCGTCTTTCAAGACAGCGCAAAGGACCCCTTCGGGAGATTTCAGCAAGACTTGCTCTTCCCCGTCGGTGGGAGCATTCTTGAGCATCAGTTCCATCGTGAGAGTGTAGTTCGGGCCCATGGACGGCTGGGCAATTTTACAAGGCAGAGCCGACGGCGTGCATACATAAACTGCACCATCCTTCCAGAGGAACTGCGGGTTAATACCCGGCACCGTTCCTATCTGCGGCAAGCGTTTCACATGGGCATCGTACCCGACATCGGGTACATCGCATCCCCACAATTTGCCTGCAAGAACATCGACAGAGCTGCTGAACATGTGCCAGATATCGTATGAACCGTAGCCTACGTAGCGCAGGTCTATCATATCATTCCAAATACCAAAGGCTGCTCCCAGCATCTGAGGATGACCGGAGGGCACCACCGTGCCGGCAATCTCGTTCACACGCCAATGCGCATAGATGCCACCCTGGCGGAAATCCATGCGATAATAGGGGGCAAAGGGTACAATGTAAAGGGCTCCGTCAGTGGTGTTGATAACGTCGAAACCTTGCTCAATGGAATCCCAGGCTTTGGCCCAGGTGCCATTCCACAAGTTCATCTGAGCGCCTTTCCCGGGAACAGGAGTCTTGCCTTTCTTCTCATTCAAGCTTCCCCAAATACGCGGCGTGTAGCCCTTGCTTTGCACCATGCCCAGAATCCAGGCTGCGTATGAACGATAATGCTCGGCGTCTCCATGGAATTCATCGGCGCCGACATGCATGACAGAGCAGCCATCGAATACAGGCTTCTCGCCGTTTCGGGGCAACAGGTACTCATCAAACACGCTTTCTACGAACTTACGTGTTTCGGGGTTGGTTGCATCCAGCATTTCAGCTCCGCGCAGGTTGTGGCTCTTGTAGATGAGGTCGGGGCGCACCTTGGTGAAAGCCAAGGCGTGCGCGGGAGTGTCAAATTCAGGGATAATGTTGACTCCGTACGAACGGGCATAAGCAATGAAATCGCTGAATTCTTTCTTAGTGTAGTGCAAATCCGTCGCCGTCAGCGGTTGGCCATTGGCTCCAACAACATCCGATTCCAGACGGAATGCGGAATATGCTTCGGTGAGGGGATCTTTCTTGGCTTTGACATAATCCTCCAGGAAGATGAAGTTGTCATTCAGGTGAATGTGCAAATCATTCATCTTGTACCAGGCCATATACTTCACCACATCTTTCAGGTAACTGAGAGGGATAGGCAGGCGCCCCACATCCAACAAGAACCCGCGCACTTTGTAGCGGGGAATATCAAGCGCGTGCCCACAGGGGATGCCCCCCTTGCCCTGGCTGAGCATCTGCCACACTGAACGGGAGCCCCAGAACAAACCTGTCTGCGTATTTGCCGAGATGGTGATGCCGTTTTTGCTGCAAATATCAAGCGTATAGCCCTCATCACCCAGCTGCACATTGCTACTAATGACGAGGCGAAGATCTGCCGGAGCATCGGTCGGTACGATTTCCACCCGCCGGCCAAGGAGCTCCGTCAGCTCAGTCTCCAGAATAGAAGATAGCTCTTTAATATCACAGGCTATGCGAATAGTTTCTCCCAGCTGGTACACTCCCTCACCCCCAACCCAGTTGAGTAATTCCGGGAAGACGAGGGGGCGGGCATTCGCACCGGCTGCAGGCGTCACCATGCCGGGCACCACCACATCGTAATCCCTGGAAATGGCTTGTTCTCCATCCCGGTTCACCACAAAACTGACTTTTACGCGCGTATCCGTCAGCGGCTTCAAAATGTGGCCATCTGGCAAAATAATTTGTTCATAATCAGCCCCCAGAAAGCGCACCTCCGCGCCGGGTACGCTGGGAATCTGCAAGGTAGAGCCCTCCACTCTTGTCGGCACAGATAACTGGTCAGCAATCTGCTGCAAGCTTTGTGCCATCAGCGGGGCTGTTGCCAACGCTGCCAGCAGAGAGAAAACGGTAAGCTTTTTCATACATCGAAAACCTACCATCTTGCAGCGTTTTTGGCAAGAAAGAAGCTTCCTGCGGCGTACAAGAACCGCTATTTTGTCTGCCCCCACCCGGCATCAATGATAAAGGCGAGGCAGCCGCGGGCCCAATCCCGTGAAAATTTCCCAGACGATGGTTTCGGCTAGCCGGGCAATTTCTGTGACTGGAATGTTCGGGCCAATGAGTTCCACTTCATCCCCCGGGGCAATGAATGGGACATGGCTCACATCTGCCATGATTTGATCCATGGTAACGCGCCCCAGCATGGGGCAATAGTGGCCGTTAATGTAGACGCGCGCACCCTTGCCCGAGAGGTGGCGGTTCCAGCCGTCAGCATACCCGATGCCGATGGTGGCTACGCGAGTGGGCTCTGTGGTGCAATAGGTGCGGCCATAGGATACACCGTGGCCGGCCGGCAGCGTACGCACCAGAGAGACTCGGGAGCTGAGTTTGAGCGTGGGACGCAGCACCCCATCATAAATGGAGGCCATGGGAGCCACGCCATACAGGAGCAAACCCGGGCGCGCCAGATTGGCAGCGGGAATTTCGTATCCCAACTCGCCTGCACTGGCAGCGATGTGGCAGAAACGCAGGCGGAAGTGTTGCTTGAGCTCTGCCACGCAATCCGAGAACAGGGTGATTTCATCCTGCGTGTAGGGAACATCCTCATCCGCGCAAGGAAAGTGAGACATAGCGCCATCAACCACCACATTGGGCATCTGCTTAAGCGCCGCAATCATGCCGCTCATCTCCGAGGGCAGCACCCCTTCTCGCCCCATACCGGTATCCAGCGCCAGGTGTACAAGAAAAGTTTTATCATACAGCGCTGCCAGGGATTGGAAATGCTGCGCTTCTTCCACTGTTGAAACGGTGGCACACCAGTTATTGAGCACAATTTCCTCCCGTTCCTCCGGGAAGGTGGGGCCGAGAATGAATGGTTTAGTACGGATACCAGCTTGGCTGAGGCGCCGAGCCTCACCCGCATTGGCTACGCCGAAAAAAGTGATACCATCTTTATCCAAACGTCGCGCCACTTGTTCCAAACCATGCCCGTAAGCTCCGGCTTTCACAACCGGCATCAACTGCGTATCAGGCAATGCTTGCCGGGCGATGTCCAGATTATGCGCTATGGCTTCCAAATCGACATCGACCCAGGCTCGCGGTGGGCTTTCGTGCTGCATGCCCCTACTCTACCACCGCATCTTCTCTCTAGCAAGCAGAAAAGCCATAATAATTACAATTTTTGAATTATTTTCTCGACAATACAACAATTTAGCTTATCATACAATCAAGATGACTATAGAATCTACAGCGAATACGGGTATTTCTACGCTCTTCAATCTGTTCCAGTATATGGATGAGGTGCGCCGGGAAAGTTTTGCCAAAACGCCGCCCAACCAGCAAAAACGCGTAATGGGGCTGACCGTGCGCCAGACATCCGCATTGGTGAACGTGGAAATGCTCACACGCAACGAACCGCAAGGCATCGCACTCAAAACGCTCGCTCAAACATTGCAGATGACGGTGCCGGCCACTTCGCTCCTGGTGGAAAATATGGTGAATAAAGGTTTTCTGGAGCGTACACCCAACCCTTACGACAGGCGCGCCGTATGCATCCGTCTGTCGGAGGACGGGGCCGATTTCATCCAAGCCACACGCTCCCACGTGGCTAAGGAGCTGGAAAAGAGCCTCTCCGTTCTCACCCCTGCGGATTTAGCGACATTGGAAACCATTGTTGATAAATTAATTAACGCACATTACTCTCAAAAGACAGCATAAAGCCCCAATAGTACGCGAAAACTAAAGCTTGACTTAACTCCAGCTATCATGCTAGTATGCAGTCAAGCCCGTGGGCTTAGCTACCCCTCAGGCAAATATCAAACATCCCCCTTCTGACATGTCAAACCAACCTAATTTATTGGCACAAGTTCGCCAGCATCTCATTTCCCGCGGAGAAGATTACCAGTGGGTTACTATGGGGCAAGATAGCGAAAAAATCGGGCTTGCCTACCTGCCCATCGACACGACAGGCATGCCCTGCACGTTTATGTTCACCGAACTGCATGAGCCTTGCAGTCTGGTATTTGATGTTCACTTTGGCTCCCGCATTGCCAAAGAGGACCGCCAGGAATTGAGCATGCTGCTACTCACCCTCAACGCCAATCTTCCTGAAGGACAGCTGCTGCTGGATATGGAAGGAGGTTTGGTATACTACCGCCTTAAATTTGTGGTAGATAACCCCAATATGACGACCGAAGACATCCGCAAGCGCATTGAATACATGGAAAACATGGGGGTGCGTATGTCAATGACCTACGCCCGTATCATTGCTCAGGAGTTTCCCTCCATCTGATTTTTTCACCTTTCACAACACCCAAACTACTAACATTATGTCCATTACACGACCCTTAGAAGGCAAGGTTGGCATCGTCACCGGCGTTGCAAACAAGCGCAGTATCGCATACGGCATCGCCAAGGCCTGGCACGAAGCCGGTGCCAAGCTCATCTTCAACTATCAGGGCGAGCGCATGAAAGACGGCGTCATCAAGCTGGTGAAAGAAAGCTTCGGCGAAGATACCCCTGTATGCAATCTGGATGTGACGGATGACCAGTCCATCGAGGACTTCTTCACGTTTGTATCCCAGCACACAGACCGTGTGGATATGTTGCTGCACTCCATCGCCTTTGCTCCCAAGGCTCCCGGCACACTGGAGGGCCACTTCTCCGACATTCCCCGCGATGCATGGAACATTTCCCTGCAGGTTTCTGCCTACTCCCTCATCGCTCTTTCCCGCGCCGTGGCTCCGCTCATGACCAATGGTGGTTCCATTACTGCCCTGACCTATTATGCCAGCCAGAAGGTCGTCCCCAACTACAACCTCATGGCTGTCTCCAAGGCTGCGCTGGAAACCTGCTGCAAGTATCTCGCCTTTGACCTGGGCCGCCGCGAAGCACCCATCCGCGTGAACTGCATCTCTGCCGGCCCCGTGCAGACGCTGGCCGCCCGTGGTGTATCCGGTTTCACCGGCATGTTCAAGGTGTACGAAGAAAAGAGCCCGCTGCAGCGCTCTTGCACGCTGGAAGAATTGGGCGCCACCGCCACCTACCTTGCCAGCGATGGCGCAGCCAGCATGACCGGCCAGATTCTCTATGTGGACGGTGGCTATGAAATCGTAGGTATGTAACCCCAACGCCAGCTCCCTCTCCAACCATGAAAATCAAGCATTTTCTTTCACTCCTCCTTCTCAGCGCCGGCCCTCTTGCCGCAGAAGTGACTGTCGACCCGATTTTTGCGTCCGACATGGTCTTGCAGCAGGGAAAAATCATTCCCGTGACAGGTAAAGTCACAGGAAACTCCACAGATTCCATCAGCGTGAGCTTTGCCGGGCAACACGTGACGGCAAGCATCACGGGCGATAGCTGGAGAGCTGAGCTCCAGCCGCTCGCCGCTTCGGCAGAAGGCCGCACTCTGACGGTAACACAAGGGGAACAGGCCATTGAGCTGAACAACATCCTTGTAGGCGAGGTGTGGCTGGCTTCCGGCCAGTCCAATATGCTCTGGCGCCTCAACCAGACGGGGGACCGCAAAGCCATGGCCGAAGCCGACATCCCGAATCTGCGTTACTTCCACAACGAGCCGCAGATTCACACATCTCCCCGCCATTATACCGATGCAGAAAAGCAGAAGTTGATGGATGGTAAGATGTTTGTAGGATCCTGGGCTGCCAGCACACCGCAGACCTGCCCCCGCATGTCAGCTGTTGGCTTCTACTTTGGCCGCAAATTGCAGGAAACACTCGGCGTCCCCGTCGGTATCATCCACTCTTCCTTGGGTGGCTCTGAGATGATGGCCTGGATGCCCACCAGCATGACGCAGGAGAAATACAGCGATTGCCTCACCCCGCAGTGGCTGGAAAGTAAGTACATGTCTGCATGGGTGCGTGGCCGCGCCAAGTTCAACAACAAGGGCGATATCACTGCTCCCCACCCCTACCAGCCCACGTACCTGTACAAAACGGGTATCGAGCCGTGGGTGAAATTCCCCATCGCCGGTGTCATCTGGTACCAGGGTGAGTCCGATGCTGAAATCCAGAATCAAGAGCAGAATACCAAGCTCCTCACGGATTTGATTCAGGGCTGGCGCACCGAGTTCGCCAATCCGGCGCTGCCTTTCCTGATGGTGCAGCTCCCCCGCATCAAGGACAATTCACCTCTGCGGGCTTATTGGCCGGAGTTCCGCCAGGTGCAGCACAACGTTGCCAAGGCTTTGCCCGGTGTGGACTACATCGTAACCACAGATTTGGGCTCCACCAACAGCGATGTGCATCCTCCCCGCAAGCTGGAAGTCGGTGAGCGCCTCGCTCATCTGGCTGCCGCTACGGTGTATGATCAAAAGAACTCCCCTGCCCTCAGCCCCGTCATCTCGGAGGTGCGCTACCACGGCAAGACGGCCTTTGTACGCTTCGCCAACGCCAAAGAACTCTCCACCACCGACGGCAAACCCGCCCGCCACTTCGAGCTGGCCGGCAAAGATGGCAAATTCTACCCGGCTTCTGTGACCATTCATGGCAATAAGCTCAAGCTCACCGCCCCCGAGGTGAAGCAAGCTGCCGGAGTTCGCTACGCTTGGGCTACCTACCTCGAACCAAACTTGGTGAACGAACATAAGCTTCCCGCGGCTCCTTACGCCCCCTGATTTTCCCTCTTTTGCTCTTTTATTTCGGAAAAATTACATAAATTCGAAAAATTAGCTTGCAAAACCCGTCAATCTGGCGTATACTTCGTCCGCACCCCTTCCGCACGGAAGAAAGGAACAGCACCTGGGCAGGTGTCTGAGTGGTCGAAAGAGCACGATTGGAAATCGTGTGTACGTCAAAAGCGTACCGAGGGTTCGAATCCCTCCCTGTCCGCGCTAAAACCCCGTAAGTTAAACACTTACGGGGTTTTATTTTGCCATCCTCCCGGCGCACCTCTCGTATCTCTTCGTCCACCTTGGCGCGCTGCTCGTGGCTCCGGCCAATGATGGCCATCACCTTCTCCACCAGCCTGTAGGCATCGCTCGCCATCTTGCCTCGCGTCCAGGCCTGCCCTTCCTCCCTCTTCGGGTATGCCATCTTGTACAGCCAGTTAATACGCTCCAGCGCACGGTCTTTCAGGAAAGCATCCAGGCGCTGCGCACAATCGCGCCCCACCTTCAGGAAAGCCGTCTCCAGCTTCCCGCTGCCAAGGTCCATCAGCACCTCGCGCGCCTCTGCCTCGCTCATGCCTTGCAACTGCATCAGCTCGTTTTTCTTGCTCAGCTCGCGCACAAAGCGGTCATAAATCTCTCCCTTGATGGCACCCCGCTTCGGCATCTGCCCCGTCTGCGCCATGCGTGCATACACTCCGGCCCACGCCAGCAACCCATTCAGATTCCCCTGGCGCAGATACTTCTCCGGCAGCGACCGGCGCGTCGCGCTGATAAGCGCCTGCATCTCGGCATACACCTGCAAGCCGTTCCCCACCTTCGGGTCATCATCTCCGGCCAGCACAATGCTCAACCGCTCGCAAGCTTTCTGCATATCTTCCAAAATCACCTGCGCCTCCAGCTCATCCCGGCGGCTCTCCAGCAGCAAAAGCGCATTCTGCGCCACCTCACTCATACTCATGCTCACATTTTGTGGTACACTTTCAAAATAAGTCTTGAAAGCCTCCTCCACCTGCGCTACAATATCCTTGCTCGCTGCGGGGAGATCGTCTTGTAGCCTATGGCTCGCAAGGTTCTCTAAGTTACCAGCGAGCTTTTCTATATCCACAAGCTCCAAATTGTAGAGTCTCTCATTCCCTGGCACATTCTTTGTCTCCTTTGCCGTCAACCACGCCACAGCCCTCTCCCCATCAATCATGAGCGGGCAGGCAAAGCGGTGTATTACCACCTGCTTGTCCCCATGCTTCTTATCCTCGTACTCCCCACACGGCACAGCATATCGGAACAACTTATCCAAGCGGCATACCGCTGCATAATGAACCACACTTGAAAACCCATTGCTGGCAGACTTAAACGCCTTATCCAAATCCGTCAGCTCCTTCCTTTGCGGCTTATTCACCAGCGCCACAAACCCACTTCGCATATTCTCCAGCGGCTTCCACTCCAGCTGCTCCAAATACGCCCACGCCTCCTCCTTGCTCGCGCTCGCACCATCCAGCGTCAAATCGCGCTTGCGCTCCATGCTAAACGTCACCTCCGGATACCCCAAATCCTCCGCTCGCACCACAATCGCCAGCCCCGGGTACTCCAACGTATCATTAAACGGTATATAATACTGCCGCGTCTTCGCATCCCATCCGGCTCGCTTCTGCACATTCCGTGCCTCAATCTCACCCGCCAATCGATGGTACAGTTCCGCATTCGTCAGTCTCAACGCCTCATCCAAATACCCATTGTCTGCCATCCATCTACGCATATCCGCAAACTGAGAAGCACCGCCAATCGCAAACCCCTCAATAAACTGTATCACATGCTGCGTCTCGTGCAACAACGTAGAAAGCGTATGCTCCGCATCCTCACCATCTCGTACCGTTATCCACACATCGCCCGTAGCCTGCGAAATCCCCGTAAGCCCCCTATTCTTCGCCTCCTTTTCCCACAACACTGGCACATTGCGCAACTGCGGATACGCCTTGTACAACTCCGGAAAATCCAGCACATCCCCCAGCCTATCAAAACCACTCACAGAATCCAGTCCCTCCACCTTCTCCAAGAAAGCCCCCATCCTCTCATCCGTCGGCTCCAACACCGCCAAAAGAATCCCACTATCTACCAAAGCCCCCAAGCTCTTGTACTTAATGCCGGCTTTCTCTAAAAGCCTGCGCACAAGCTTCACCTCCTCCCAACTATCCACACTCGGCACATTATCCTTCCAATCTGCCACCACCGCATTCCAGCGCCCATTATCATTGATAACCTTGTGGATAAAACCTACAAGCGCACGGAATCGCGGCGCCAGCACCTTAGCATCTTGCCCATGCTCGCCCTCCTTCAGCTTCGCCCCGCTCGCATCCAGCTCCACGCGCAGCTTCCCATCATCGCGCCCGCGGAACGCCAGGTGCTTTATCTCCTCCCAGTTGGCAGCATTCTCACCCACCACGCTGAAACTCACCCGGCTGTCATTCACAAGCCCTGCCAGCGCCGCGCGTCGGCCTTTCTCCGTACCATCGTGGTATATTGGCGTAATGTTATTTCTGTCCAGCATTTCATCCAATCCGGGAGCACCTTTCATAGACTCCGGCATCACGGCATATTCAAACTCATTGAACATTACAGCACGCTGCGGCACGGACTCCAGATAATCTTCCATCTCATTTTTAAGCCCAGTTACCGCCTTCACAAATTTATCCACCAGCGGCTTTTTGATGTCCTTAACCCGGATACCCATCTCATTCAAAATCCTTTTAGCCTGCTCACGGCTCACCTCCCTTTCAGACGGTGCTCCATCCGCCATAGGCGACGAACGCCAGCACACCCTTGCTAAAAGATATGATATCTCTTCATAATTCAGCCCCTTCTTGTTCAGGCTTACCACATCCTCTATCAGCTCGTCCAACTCTTTATCTGTCTCTTCCTTTTGTGCGTTAGATGTATCAGTGTCGGAGAGCTTTTCGCGGTGAGCTTTCACCGCGTCCATCGTTCCAATAGCTACTGCGCTCTGCCCTCTGAAACTGCCACCTTCCTCCATACCCTTCTTCTTTATCGTGCGTGCCACAAACTCCTCCAGAGTAGGATTGAAATACTCACTCTTCCGGTAATCGTACGCATCTCCACCTTCCAGCAAGAAAGGCCCCTTGCCTGTCCACGCATCACGATCGTACACCAAGTTTCCTTGCTCAGGGTCGGCTAATTCAGGCTTCCCAATCAAATACACTCTCTCAGAATACCCCCAGGAATAAGGCTTATCCAAGCGTGTAACAGCAATGGACGGCTTAGGCAATCCCCCTAACTTTTTCTCTACTTCCAACATTGTATCCAACGGAATACTATGCACCGCCGCCAGATTGCGCTCCTCACCCATGCTGAACGAAAAATTATTGTTGACACCCAGCTCCTTATCCCCTATCATATCCTTGGATATGTTTTGGATTAACGAACGTCTCGGCATCGCAGCAGAAGATACTGAAGCAGGCTTGGCTTTCTTCAGCAAAGAGTCTGATGACTTCACGGCAGTTGCCACAAAAGAAGAAACACTCAATTTCTTCAAATCCGGCTTCAGAGCTTCCAATGCCGATGAAGCTACTGATTTTGCCCGCGCAAAAGCCTCCGAGTCTACTACAGCATCTGTCTGATACACCAATGCACTCAAGTCTTTAAGTGCATTAAAAGCATTTTCTGCTGTCTTGATTGAGCCTGTATAAGGCTGTAGCTCTCGCGTCACATCATACAACAAGTGCCCGCCGCGGTTAAACTTGGCATCATTAATCACATCCTGCACCAGGATAATTTCCCCAATACCTCCGTTTGCAAAGCGCACAGACACCTTCACATCACGATACTGCGGCTCCATCGTGTTAAATCCAAGCTTTTTCACCTTGGCAATACTTGCTCCCGTATACTTCGGCGTAGCCAGAGCCTTTCGTATCGCCTTTATTGCATCGGCAAAATCACCATCAGCCGTCATTATACACGTTCCACCTATCAAATCTACCACGCGTGAAATATCACCCTGGTAATCACGGTTTGCTTTATCTCTTGCCGTGCTTGGCTTCTTTGTTGCCAGCCCGTTCTCATCATTAGCTGGGCGTATCATCACCTCGCCGCCAACATTATCAGCGGCAGCTTGTACCAGTCCCTCCAGCAGCGGTATATTCTCCTCTGCTTGTTCAAAAGCACGTTGCATCGCTACATCCCCATGCAACCCGTCCAGCCCATGTGTGCGCAAACGCTTATCCGCATCCGCTCCCGGCGTCTCATCCTGCACCAAATACGCACTATTATTTAAGCGAGTGCCGGCATTCTCTCCTACCACCTGCACCCTCACCTTCTGCGCACCATGCGCAGCCAAAGACAATGAAGTAGCATTTCCATCTACAATCGAGTAAGTACCATCCCCATTATCCACCACAGCCACTGGCTTTCTCTTTGCCCTCTCCCCCTTTGCGGCTTCATTCATATACCTCCAAGCATTCCGCACGCTCTTTGCCGGCTCTACCTTCTGCATCATCAGCAGCTCCACCGGTACATCTTGCACCCCATTTTCTCCCGGAACACCCTCAAAAAATACGTCCAGCGCCTCTCCCATACTGAAACTCAGCTCCGGCACCGCCTCCGCCGCAGCCTTGCGCGCCTGCTCCGCCAAATAAGCATCCGCATCCAGCTCGCCCTCGGCCTTTGCCTGCTCGCGCTCCGCCTGCACCCTCTCCAAATACAAGCCCACCGGGTCCACCTCCGTCTTGCCATCCCACATCTGCGCTTGCGCCACCAAATCCGGGTAACTGCCAATCATCTCATACTTACCGCGCAGCATCTCCAAATCGCGCAGCATCTCCTCGGCACCCTCCTGCGTCGCCGTCACAATCCCCAATCTCTCCGCCTCCTCGCGCTTCTTGCCGCTCAACTTCCGGCCCTGCTTCAACAGCGAAATACTCTCCTTAATCTTACCCAGGCTCTTCTCAATCCACGCAGCAGCCCGCGCCAAATCAGCCTCAAAATCCGCGCCCAGGTCCAGCAGCCCCTGCTTGAGCGTGATACTCTCCTTATTGGCCATCAGCTGCACCATGCCGCCAATAAAATCCCAGCTCTTGCCCTCCGCCAGCAACATGCAGCAGCGTCGCTGTATCTCCTCCACGCGGCTCTGGTCCTTGATATTCTTCGTCAGATTGCAAATAATCTCCGCATCCATCGGCTTGATGGCACCATTCGTAAAGCGCGTCCACAGCTCCTCGCGCGCATGACGCCCAATCAACGCCCCGCGCTTGCTTCGGCTCGCATTGCGCAGCAACCCGCGCTTCAAAAGCTCTGCATCGCTGTACCCAGTCTCCCGCACATACATCGCGCTGCATGGGCTACAATGAGAAAAGCCGCTTCCGAGGGTAAACTCAGAAGCGGCTTTTTATTCAAATGAAGGGGGAGCATCAAGCGCCACCGGCGTTGGCGAGGGCGGCCTGATCGGGGGGCAGGAAGTTCTTGAAGCGAGCCTTATCAATGGCCTTCATGTAGGCTTCCTGCGGGGAGACGAGGCCCTGCTGGAGCTTCTGCCAGATGGCATCGTCCATGAACTGCATGCCCATGCCCTTGCCGCCGATGATGACGTCGGCGAGCTTCTGGGTAGCGCCTTCGCGGATGATGGACGCAACGGCAGGCGTGGCGAAGAGGATTTCGTTCACAGCGACGCGGCCGGGCTTATCGCAGCGCTTCATGAGCAACTGAGCCACCACACCGCGCAAGGAACCTGCGAGCATGGTGCGAGCCTGAGCCTGCTGCTCTGCGGGGAATACGTCGATGATACGGTCGACGGTCTTGCGGGCGTTGTTGGTGTGCAGGGTACCAAAGACGAGCAAGCCTGTCTCAGCGGCGGTGAGCGCCAGAGAGATGGTTTCCAGGTCTCGCATTTCGCCCACGAGCACGATGTCGGTATCCTCACGAAGGGACGCGCGGAGGCCATCGGCGAAGGTGGGGCAATTGGAGGGCACCTCGCGCTGGGTGATGATGCTCTTCTTGGAGGGGTGTACGAATTCGATGGGTTCTTCCACCGTGATGATGTGGCGGGAGAAGTTGGTATTGATATAATCGATGAGAGCAGCGAGCGTTGTCGACTTACCGGAGCCGGTGGGGCCGGTCACCAGGACGAGGCCGGAGCGCATTTCGCCAAAGCGCTTAATCTGCTCGGGCACATTGAGCTGTTCCATCGTGAGAATCTTGGTGGGAATCAAACGGAACACGCAGCAATAGCCGCGCTGCTGCTTCATGTAGTTGCAGCGGAAGCGGGAAGATTCGTCCATTTCATAGGCAAAGTCCGCATCGCCACCTTCCACAAACTCCTTCCAGAGCTTAGGCGGGCAGATGGGCTCCATGAGCTCCACCATATCCTCGCGGGTAAGGATGATATCTTCGATGGGCTCAATATCGCCATGAACGCGCATCTTGGGGGGCATACCTTCCGACAAGTGCAAGTCGGAACCGCCGTTCTCCACCAAAGCGCGGAAATATCTGTCAATTCGGTTTTCCATTGTGTCAAAAATCGTTAAAGGTTGTAGAATCAGGCTTGTGCGGGAGCGGGCTCGGGGTGATCTGCCAGGAATTTCTCCATCATCATCTTATCCGTAGCGCGGGTGTTGCACTCTTCTGCGCTGATGACACCGTTCAGATACAGCTCCTGGAGGGAGTCATCCATCAGGCGCATACCCTGGGCCTTGCCGGTCTGAATGAGACCGGGAATCATGAAAGTCTTACCTTCGCGGATGCAGTTGGCCACAGCAGCGGTGTTCACGAGCATTTCCAGTGCCATCACTCGGCCGGTACCGTCCTTCTTGGGCACGAGCTGCTGGGAAAGCACACCACGCAGGGATTCGGACACCATGATGCGGATGTGTTCGCGTTCTTCTACGGGGAAAGCATCAAGAATACGGTCAATGGTACGAGCGGCGGAGCCGGTGTGCAGGGTACCCAACACCAAGTGACCGGTTTCTGCGGCGGTGAGCGCCAGAGAAATCGTCTCCAGGTTGCGCATTTCACCTACCATGATGACGTCCGGGTCTTCACGCAGGGCGGCGCGGAGCGCACGGCCGAAGGATTCGGTGTGCTTGTGCACCTCACGCTGGTTAATCTGGCAACCCTTGGTTTCAAAAATGGCTTCGATGGGGTCTTCCATCGTAATGATGTGGTCGCGACGGTCCTCGTTGATGAAATCAATGATGGAGGCGAGCGTGGTGGACTTACCGGAGCCCACGGAACCCGTCACCAGAATCAGGCCGTTGGTAAAGCGGGTGAGCGGCACCACGTATTCTTCCGGCAGGTTGATATCCTTCATGCTCAGGATACGGCTATTGATGATGCGGAAGCACAAATCATAGCCAAGGCGCTGGGAGACAACAGAGGAACGGTAGCGGCCCAGGTCATTCTGATAAGCGAAGTCAACGTCGCCCTTCTCGCGCAGGCGTTCCCATTCTTTTTCGTTGAGGAAGGAATCGGCCAGGGCTTCGGTATCATACTTGGTCAGCACGGGTGCGCCCTCCCAGATGGGGAGCAGCGAACCATATCGGCGCCAGGAGGGAGGGCAAGCAGACGGCAGGTGAACATCGGAGCAGCCGCAATCAATACCCTGCTTCAGGAAAGGAGCCACATGCAGCCACATGAGAATCAGCAGATAGCCGCTCTCCTGCTTGTAGATATAGGCATGATACTTGCCCACCGGAGCGGTGGCGATGAAATCCACAACACCCTGTTCTTCGAGCGTAGCGCGCTGTTCCTCTGTGGTGCAGCTGCGCACCAGGGCTTCAGTATCTTCTGCGCTCAGGATGCCGGCGGTCTCGGACACCGGAGTATAGGCAGCAGCCTGCATCCAGTACGGAGGCAAGCCCACGCCCAGGTACATGGCCGGGCTGTAGATGCTTGCGCCCAGTTCCAGATACTGGTTCACATTGTCATAAATATAGTTAGAATCGCTCATGAGTATTTCTACGGCAATGTATCATGTTCCACCCTGCTCTGGCGAGCTTAAAATACAGATTTGAGCGAGAAATGGTATATTTCCTGCTTTCCTGTTCATTTTCTTGACCGGAACGCAGAGACTGTGTAGAATAAACGCGCATGAAGAACCCCATCGTCCGCAAAGTAGATCATATCTCCGTGGCGCATTTTTATGAGCATCATCGGCGCACGCTGGAGTTGCAGCTGATGAACAGCCCGCTGGGGATGAGCCGCAAGATTACACAGCCCGCCTTGAACCGACCGGGTATGGCGCTGACGGGGTACTTCGGGTATTTTGCACACGAACGCATTCAGGTTTTCGGGGCTGCCGAAATGGCTTATTTGAGTACGCTGCACGGTCCGGAACGCATAGAGCGACTGGAGACGCTGATGAACCGCGAGATACCGTGTCTGGTGTTTGCGCATGGTGTGGATGTACCGGAGGATATTATTCGCATTGCAGATGCGCATTCCGTGTCAGTTTTCTGCTCTACCCTGCCCACGATGAAGCTGGTGAACCGCGCCACGCTGATTCTGGAGCATGAGTTTGCCGACAGCACCACGCTGCATGCCTGTATGGTGGACGTTCACGGCGTGGGTGTGCTTATCACGGGCAAAGGAGGCATCGGAAAGAGTGAAATCTCGCTGGGTCTGGTAGAGCGTGGCTCCTCCCTGGTGGCCGATGACATGGTGCGCATCCGCAACATCAGCGGCGAATTGATTGCCACCTCGCCCTCGCTGAGCCGCGGTTTCATTGAAATTCGCGGTATTGGCATCATCAATGTGACCAACCTTTTCGGGCTCAAAGCCTACCGTCGCCAGAAGAAAATCAGCCTCATCATCAACCTGACCAGCGGTGAAATGACAGAAATGGAGCGACTGGGGCTGGAACGCAAGACCACAACCATCCTGGGCGTGGAGGTGGAGCGACTGAGCCTGCCCGTGGCACCCGGCCGCGATATGACGCGTCTTGTGGAAGTGGCGGCGCTGGGGCAATATCTGCGAGAGAGCGGCTATGACATGGCCGGTGAATTCAACAAACGACTGCACCAGGAAATTCAGAACCGCACCCCCAGACAATCAACTGACTCTTAACAAGCATGACAGCACTCAACGATATTGTAACCCTACTGGATAGCACCCTGCGCATTGGAGAGATTCGCGATGCTTCGGTGGCGGTGAACGGCTTGCAGGTAGAAAATAATGGGCAAGTGACCAAAGTGGCGCTTGCGGTGGATGGCTCGCAGAAGAGTATTGATGATGCTATTGCCGCCGGGGCAGATTTGCTGGTGCTGCACCATGGTATCTACTGGTGTGGTCTGCGCCCGATGACGGGGTGGTTCAAGAAAAAGATTGAGAGTTGTTTGCAGCACAATCTGGCCATCTACAGCGCGCATCTGCCGCTGGATTTGCACCCGGAACTGGGCAACAACGCCGGGCTGGCTAAGGCACTGGGCTTGCAGGACTGCCGCCCCGAGGTGGATTACCACGGCACCATGATTGGTGTGAGCGGTTTCTTCCCCGGCACCGTGGGAGAACTGCGTGCAGCATACGCCCGTGTGTGCCAAAGCGAAGTGACCGGCATCGTACACGATGACACAGCCCCTGCCGGACGCATAGCCATCTGCTCCGGTGGCGCTGGTGAGGAAATCTACCAGATGCAGGCCAAGGGCTATGGCACCTACCTGACAGGTGAGGAAAACCACTGGGTGCGCAACGCAGCAGAGGATATGGGTATCAACATTCTTTTTGCCGGACACTACGCCACGGAAACCTTTGGCGTAAAAGCTCTTGGTGAGCTGCTGGCAAAGGAGTTTGGTCTGCCGATTGTGTTCATCGATAACCCCACCGGCATGTAAAACATGCTCATCATCGCAGAAGACAGCATTGGAGCCCGTCTCGACCAATTTCTGGCCGGGCAGTTGCCGGATTTGTCCCGTGCGCGCATTCAGGCGCTCATCAAAGCGGGTGATATTCTGGTAAATGGCAAAGCAACCAAGGCGAAAACGCCTATTGAGTTCGGCATGCGCATTGAGGTCAATATCCCCGAGCCGGAACCGGCCGAAGCCCAGCCGCAAGATATCCCCATCTCCGTGTTGTATGAGGACAAGGATGTCATCGTCATCGACAAGGAGAGCGGCATGGTGGTACACCCCGCCGCAGGGAACCCGGATGGCACGCTGGTGAATGCGGTGTTGTTCCATTGCGGAGATTTATCGGGTATTGGCGGTGTGGAGCGCCCCGGCATTGTCCACCGATTGGACAAGGACACCAGCGGCTGTATCGTTGTGGCCAAGAATGATGCCGCGCACTTATCCCTCACCACACAATTTGCCAACCGAGACACGGCTAAAATCTACCTGGCCGCTGTGCAAGGCTGCCCCAAAGAGCCGGAAGGAACGGTATTTACCAACATTGGCCGCCACCCGGTCAACCGCCTGAAAATGGCTGTGGTGAACCCGGGCTCCGGCAAGCCTGCCATTACCGATTACAAGGTACTGCACTATGATGCCGCGACGGACTCCTCGCTGGTCATGTGCACGCTGCATACAGGCCGCACCCATCAAATCCGTGTGCACATGCTGCATCTGGGGCATCCGCTCATTGGCGACCCGATTTATGCGCACCCGCAGCGGCAGAAAGCCCGCCCGGGCAGATTGATGCTGCACGCCTGGAGATTGGCTTTCAACCACCCGGCAGATGGCCGACGCGTGACCATTCAATCAGCCATACCGGCAGAATACACGCCCTGGCTCATCGGCACAGAGTTGCCGGAGTGGGATGAGACACCCACCGTACAGGCTTAAGCCTCTGCTTCATCATCCAGACGCAATTTCTTGCGCGGGGTAATCCCCATATCCAGCAGCTTTTGCACCTGCCCCGCAAAGTGCCCACGGCCCTTGCAGAACTGCCCCAGTGCCGTGTCATAGCTCTGCTGAGCATTGCTGAGCGCCTTGCCCACATTCTCAAAGCTGTCCTGCACAGAAACAAGCTTCTCATACAGCATGGTAGCGCGGGAGAAGATGGCTTCCACGTTGCGGCTTTGTCGCTCTTTTTGCCAAAGATTGTAGGCAAGCTGCAAGGCCATGAGCAAATTGGTGGGGCTGATGAGAATAATCTTGCGGCGATAGGCATCCGTAGGCAGCGAGGGGGCTGCCTGCAATGCCGCCATATAGGAAGCTTCATTCGGCATGAACATCAGCACATAGCTGATGGTATCCTCCACCACCGCACCATAATCCTTGGAGGCCAATTCATCGATATGCTTGCGAACAGAGGCCACATGAGCATTCAGACAAGCTAAGCGCTCGTCCTCATTTGAGGCAGCCATGTATTGCGCATAAGCGGTGAGAGAAACCTTGGAGTCCACCACAATGCAGCGGTTATCCGGGAAGCGAATAACCACGTCGGGGCGCACATTGGCCCCCTCCTCTGTCTTGAAGTTGGACTGCACGTAGTATTCCTCCCCCTTGCGCAAGCCGGAATCTTCCAGCATGCGCTCCAACACCATTTCACCCCAGTCGCCTTGCTTTTTGCTATCCCCCTTGAGCGCAAGAGCCAGATTTTCAGCATCCTTGCTCAGGTTCTCGGTCTTTTCCATCATGTGCTTGATGGCCGATTCCAGCGATGCTTTGTTTTCCGCGGAGGCTACGTTGGTATCATGCACAGCTTTGCCCAGATGGGTCAACTGCTCACGCAGGGGCTTGAGCAAGCCATCCATGTTCTCCTTGTTGGTATCCTTGAGTTTGTTGGCATTCTGCTCCAGAATTTCTCCGGCAAGGGTTCGGAATTGAGCAAAATGCTTCTCCTGCATGTCCTTGATGCGAGCGGCTTCCGTGGCGCGGTATTGTTGCTCGCTTTGGAGCGCCGTCTTATAATGAGCCGTTTCTGTGCGAGATGTACTTAATTCTCCATGGAGCGATTGTAGTTCATTTCGCAGCTCCAGTATCGTTTTTTCGAGGGCCGCGCACTGCTGTGTCACGCTCTCCAGAGATGTTTTGTACTGCACGGCGTCAGCCCGGGCAGAGCCCAGTTCCGCGGCCTGTGCATCGTAGCGGGATTTCAACTCCTGCAAGCCGGAGGCGTACTCATCGCGGCGGGCGGTCTCCGTTTCCAAGGATGTTTTCAGACGCTCCGTTTCCGCCTGGTGTTCTGCCAGCGACTTGGCCGCACGATAAGCCGCAACAAAGTAACCAATCACGCCGCCCAAGACGAATAACAATACAACACCTGCAATGCAGGACGCATACAAAGCTTCAACACTCATTTCCATAAATCAATTCTCCGTTTCAGGCATGGGGCCGTTGTATGGCTGCATCTTGTCGCTGCAAATATCCAGGCGGCTATCGTAGTGAGGGGTGGATATACCGAACAAACCTAGCAAGGAATGGAAAATATGCTCATGAGCAACGGTTCGGACGCTATTTACCCGGAGTTGCTGCATGGCGGCAGCAAAATGCGGATGCTTTGCTTCAAACTCGGGAGAGCTAATCACAAACATACCGACACGGCACCCCGTGGTACTGTGATAATTGTACTTGCTCTCACCCAGCGCAGCACGGCCCCAGATGCCATCGTGCCCCAGGTATTCACCATGATCGCTGATGTACACGTACACAAAGGGGCGCCCGTGCAAAGACTGAACAACGCGGCGAATAAACTCATCCGTATAATGCACCGTGTTATCGTAGGCGTTGTTCACCTCCTGAGCATGAGCCGCAGGGTTTTGGAAATCGGTAGCAGAAGGCAGGAAAGGCGCGTTTTTTTTGTCGTAATGATGGAACGGTGTGTGGCTGCCCTCGTTGTTGATGAAAAGAACCAGGTTCTCGCTGCGGTTGGCATCCACCACCCCGGCAATCTGGGGCAAAGACGTCCAGGGGCTGCCGGGCGCGTTGAAGCGGTCTTCCGAGCATTTGGTCAGCACACGCACCACACGGTCATACTTCAGCTTCTGACCGCTACGCTGCCCAAAGAAAGAATACACCTTGAAACCATGGGCATTGAACAGCTCCAGCACGGAGCCCGTGGTAGGCTGCATTTCCGGCTGCTTGTTCCAAATATCGCGGCGGGCGTTGGTCAATATGGCAATTTGTGCCTGGCAGGTATCGCACGCGGAGGAAATGCAATTCGGGAAATTAATCAGGTTGGGCTGTTGGCGCAACCAGGGCGTGGTGTCCTTTTCATAACCATTGAGGCTCATGCGGTCGGCTCGCACACTTTCGCCGATATGCAGCACCAGCACCACCCCTTCCTTGCCCTTGAGCGTGGAAATGGAAGAAGACTCTTGCGTGGGCAGCGGCAAGTTCTCAGCCTGTTCGATGGTGGCCTGATTGTGCAACAAGGCCTCAGAACAGGCCATGAAAAGATCATAGCCCTCGCGCGCAGGCCAGAAATACTCCGTTTTTTGTTTGTGCGGGGGCAGGACGATTCCGCACAATACACCCAACAAAGAAAAGAGCAACCCGGCATTGAGCAACGACCACTTGCTGTTGGCGCAGCGCAGCACGCGCACCATCAGGTAAAAGAAAAGAACAGTCCCGATGAAAGCCAGAATGGCCATCGTCATGTTGAACGGCGTCAGGTACGTCAGGAGCTCTTCTGCCGAAGCCTCCATCGTTTCTGCCAACACCAGGGAATTGAGCCGCGTACCGTAGTGCGAGAAGCTCACTTGCTGAGCTACTTGCAGAAAAAGAAATGGGGCCCATAGCAGCAAGCTTCCCCAACGGAGCAGCACCCAGAGCAAACAGGTGCAGCCCATCATCAGGAAAATGGATGTGGGCAGCTGCCAAGGTGCCACAAATGCATACAAATTGCAGGCGCAATCACTGGCGGCAGCCAAGACCAACAATAACCACAGCACCCATGCCTGGGGTAAATAATCTTTTTGCCGCTTCTTGCTCACCAACAATGATATGATGAGCAAGAGCAACAGAGCCGTGGGCACGGGCCAATCAAACACAAAGGCAGATTCCCACGCAGCCAGCGATTTCCACACCGATACCAGTGGCAACACCAGCACGGCAATGAAAAAGAAGATGCGGCTGCGCAGGAACGAGAGCATGGAGAGAATGGGCAAAGTGACGATGGCTCGCTCAACAGGCGGGGGCTTCAGTGCCCACCACACTTACATTCGTGGCCTTCACCATGGCCACCACATTTGCACTCGTGGCCTTCTTCCTTGCAGCTGCCATCGCAGTTTTCACAGTTGCCATTGCCCTTGCAGCCGCCGCCACAGGAGCAGGAGCTCACTTCCTGGGTCATGGACTCTGCCACTTCTTCATCGGTGGGAGCAGCACCGCGCTCAATAGCCAGGCAAAGGTACTGATTCACCGTGGCAAGCATATCGTCCAACAGCTGGCGGGATTCCAGGAAACCATGGCAAAGAGGATTCTCCACAACATCCTGACGCAGAGCATCGAACTTAGCAATTTCCTCCTCCGAGGGGGGCATGCCGGCCATGTGCTTGTTGCGCAATTCTTCGCCATATTCATTCACCTTGCGGAAGAGGTCGGTAGCTTCTGCATTTTGATAGAAAAGACCGATTTTTGCCTTAGCAGCAACAACCTTCTGAGATTCAGCAAAAGCAGCAGCCAACTCGGAGGTCAGCTTAACCAATTCGGGGGTGAGGGAAGTGTTTGACATAACGCGGGCAATCTAGCACATTCTGCCCCATGTTGCAACAGCAGAATTTGTCAGTTTACAGGGCGTTTGCGAGCAAAAAAGGCGTGACATCTGCGCCCCTTGTTGGTAGAATAACCCGCGAGATTATGAAATACCAGGGACTTTACACAGCTATTGTCACGCCGTTCAAGAACGATAAGGTGGATTATGATGCATTCCAGACACTGATTGAGGCTCAGATTGCCGGTGGGGTCGATGGCATCGTGCCCGTGGGCACAACGGGTGAATCCCCCACCCTTACCCATGAGGAACACATGGAAGTCATCCGCCGCGCAGCTGAGTTTGCTGCAGGCCGCTGCCAGGTGATTGCCGGCACAGGCTCCAACGCCACCTACGAAGCAGTGGAAATGACCAGGGAAGCGGCTGATATGGGTGTGGATGGTACACTGCAAGTATGCCCTTACTACAACAAGCCCAACCAGGAAGGTGTGTACCGCCACTTCAAGGCTATTGCCGACAGCACCCCCCTGCCCATCATGCTCTACAGCATCCCCGGCCGCAGCGGGATTGAGATTGCCGTGGATACCGTGGTGCGCCTGGCTCAGGATTGCCCCACCATCACTGCTATCAAGGAAGCCGGTGGCAGCGTGGAGCGAGTCAACCAGCTTGTGTCCGCCCTGCCCGCCGATTTTGCCGTGCTGAGCGGTGACGATGGCCTGACTGTTCCTTTCATTTCCTGTGGTGCTCGCGGTCTGGTATCCGTTACATCCAACGTGGCTCCGGCTGAAATGAAAGCTTTGGTAGATGCCGCCATGTCCGGTGATGGTGCCAAGGCTCTGGAATTGCAGAAGAAGTACTACCCGCTGATGAAGGGCCTCATGTCCCTGGATACGAACCCTGTCCCCATCAAGGCCGCACTTGCTCTGCGCGGCGATATCAGCTGGGAGGTCCGTCTGCCTCTGGTAGAACTGGCTGTGGAAAAGCGCGGTCAGCTTACTACTCTTCTCAAGTCCTTCAACCTCATCTGATTCCAGCACCATGAAAATTCTTGTTACGGGCATTTCCGGGCGCATGGGCCAGGCTGTGAAGCAAGCTGTGGAGCTGAATCCTGAGACAGAGCTGGGCTCTACCCACGATGTGGGCCAGGATGTGGTTGCCGCCATGCAGCAGGCAGATTGCGCTATCGACTTCTCATTTCATGGCTTCACCCCTGAATTGCTGAACACAGCTGTGGCTCAGGGCAAGCCGCTGGTGATTGGTACCACCGGCCACACCGATGAAGAGCGAGCCGCCATCAAGGCTGCTGCCACGCGCATTCCAATTGTATTTGCCTCCAACTACTCCGTGGGCGTGAACACTTTGTTCTGGCTGACTCGCAAGGCCACCCAGATTTTGAAGGACTACGATATTGAAATCGTGGAAATGCACCACCACCACAAACTTGATGCCCCCAGCGGCACGGCGCGCACGCTTGCTGAGGTGGTATGCGAAGAAACCGGCATGGACTATGACAAGGATGTGATGCATGGCCGCGAGGGGCTGGTGGGCGCTCGCCCGCAGCGACAGATTGGCATGCACTCCATGCGTGGTGGCGATGTTGTGGGCGACCACACCGTCATCTATGCTACGGATGGCGAACGTGTGGAGTTGACGCACAAGGCCTCCAGCCGTATGACCTTTGCCGGTGGAGCTGTACGCGCCGCTCTTTGGCTGGCTGACAAGCCCGCCGGTCTCTACAACATGCAAGACGTGCTCGGCTTTGCAGACTGATTCACAGCAATGTGCTGAGAGCACGCTGGTGCGTGTCGGCTTTTCATTGGGGGCAAACCTGGGAGACAGGCTTGCCACGTTGGAGCGTGTATGTGATTACCTGAGCGAGCTTTTCGGCGCGCTCAGGCTCTCTCAGGTCTACGAGACTGCACCGGTGGGGTGTCCGGAAGGCTCGCCCGCCTATCTGAATGCATGCGTGGAGGTCTCGACCAGCATGGCTCCGGAGGCTATCCTGCGCTGCTGCATGGAAATCGAAAAGGATTTGGGCCGAACCCGAAGTGGCGAATACGGCGAGCCCCGCACCTGCGATATTGATATTCTGTATTACGGGGAAATGACCTGCAACACGCCGGAGCTGACGCTTCCTCACCCTCGTGCGCATGTGCGCGAGTTTGTGCTGCGTCCCCTTTGCGATATAGATCCCCTGCTGGTGTTGCCCGGACAGCAGCTTCCCATCAAAGATTTGCTCAGTCTACTACCAGCAGATGGGGGTGTAACCCTCTACCCACTCTGATTTCACCGGTATGAACGCGAAGATAGCCAAAATCGTTGCTAAGAAAGGCGTGATGCCCGTTTCCGAGCTGACTGCCTACGATTACCCTACCGCACGTCTGCTGGACGAATCGGGGGTGGATATGATTCTCGTAGGAGACTCACTTGGCATGGTCATGCTGGGATATCCCGATACCACACATGTAACACTGGAACACATGCTGCACCATGGCGCTGCCGTGGTACGCGCTGCGAAGAATGCTGTTGTTGTGCTGGATATGCCCATCCATACCTATGATACGCCCGAACAGGCGCTTGCAACGGCTCAGGCGCTCATGGCTATCGGGGCCGACGCCGTGAAACTGGAAGGCGGTGTTGATAAGGAAGAACACATCCGCACGATTGTTCAGGCAGGCATCCCCGTGCAGGCTCACATTGGTCTTTTGCCTCAGAAGGTGAAAGAAGAAGGAGGATTCCGTATGAAAGGCAAGACGGATGAAGAAGCCGCCGCCATCATGCGCGATATGGAAGCCGTGGTGCGCGCCGGGGCGTTCTCTGTCGTGATTGAATGCACCAAGCACAGCGTGGCTGCGGAAATCACCAAGGCCTGCCCCATTGTCACGATTGGCATAGGCGCAGGGCGCGGCACATGTGACGGCGAAGTTGCCGTGATTCATGACCTCGTGGGCGCTTTCCCTTGGTTTGTGCCGGGCTTTGCACGCCCGAAGGCCAACGTGGCAGATGCCATACGAGAAGCTGTGGCAACCTGGCAGCAAGAGATTGAGAAGCCACAATAAAGGCTGGATGATTTATCGATTGGCCTTGTAGGTGCCATCCGGCTGTTTAGAGAAAGATTCCGTGACTTGATTGGCGTCCCACTGGATGGTAAAACCAGAATCGGAGCGGCTTATGAGTTGACCTGAAAAAGATTTCGTTCGAGAACAAGCTCTGACTCTGTTATTTTCAACAAAGAGGAACGCTTTTTCTGTATCGCTCCAAACAAGATTGGCGACAAAACCATCATCGCCATCCGGTACGCGCCGATACATATCCCACTTCGAATCATATCTGTAGGTAAAGGTTACACCGTGGTGCCACCCCAAGACCAGCTCCTTGTTGTCATACTTTAAGACATCCGCACTTCTGCACTGGCCATTGGGTGCCATCACCCACGCTTTGTTATCTGTGCCGGGGCCGTATATGGTGACAGAGTCCACATATGCCATATCATGAACTGTCAGGATTTCACACTTTTTGCCATTTCCAAGTATCACTTTCGTGGGAACATACGCACCATCTGCCCGTTTCCGATACTCCATTGCCTTATTGGTTCCCTCTTGCGTTTCAATGCGAGTCCCGTCTTGCAACGTCAGACGGCGGGGATTACCAAGAAAAGCAGCGGGCCATTTCAAAATCATCTTCTCATCATCAAAATGCAGCACCTCGGCCGCATAAGTGCCATACTTGGGGGAAATCCGTAGAGATTTCCGATCCGAGCTCAGACTCGCTGCAATTTGAGTAAAGGCATCAGCATAAAATACGGTGGTGGTATCAGCATCCGACACACCTTCGCTCTGGATGCGGTATATACCATCATTCCCTCGCTTAAATGTTTCTGTGGTGCCATAGGTATCCCAACGCACAGTAAAACTATCTTTGTCTTTTTTTACAATGTTGGCCCAAGCCCCATTAGCAGGAAGAAAATAATGAATTGCTCTTTTGTCTCCAACGCCAATATATCCTTGCCACTTACCCGGGACTTCACACATACGGACAAAGCTCTGTCCATCGGCTGAATCCTCACAAACATACAAGTTCCGTCCATCGTTAAGATAGGATAGCACCTGCCCGGAAGAGGACTGTACACGCAAACGGTTTTCATTATGCTCCAGGACCGGCACATCTCGTCGTGTCCCGGATTCCGTATATTCTGAAGCTTTTCCATTCGTTCCGACAACTAACACGCCACGGGCGCTATATCCTATAAACGAATAAACTTTGCACGTCTTGGGGAAAGTATCAGAAATATAGCAACCACACGACAGGAGACGGAATTCTTCAATCAACTTGGTATCGTGCCATTTTAATTGAAATCTATCTTCCTGGGCAGCCACAACATCAGCTGTACGAATGGTGTTATTCATTTTCAGCTGCACTGTTGTTCCGGAGTTTTCCAACACCATGTTACGCCGGGGCAAAAGCCCGGCAGGAGTAATCAGCCATTTAAGAGAAGTTAGTTTACCTGTTGTCTGCACCTCCTTATTTTCGAAGTACACTCCGCTCCCATCATTGACGAAACGCTCAATGCGCCCATTTCCATATCGGATTTCCAGCAGATCCTGAGACTCATTCTGAATAGAGGCCTGCATCGCATGATAAGCATAATTACGAATGACCGTCCTGGCCGAGGAAATACACAACGCCCCTGGGACACCATCTGCATACACAATGTGATAAAAGCGTGCATTTTTAGAATTCTCACGGAGATACAAGCCCTTATCTGTCTTCACATAATAAGATTTTTCCGTTGAATTTGCCCAGCGCACCAGCAAGGCATTTTCTGTTCGGTGCAAAATCTCTGCCGTGTTGTATTTATTGTGAGTACGGGGATGGATGAGCGTTTTGTCATCCAGATAACAAGGGCCTCTCCAATCCTCATCCGCTATGTCTACCCACACACCGGTCTCATCGTTGCCGGCGAGAGCACAATAAGTATGCTGTCCCACACGAATATAATTTTCAATGCGAGAAGGCACATTATTTCCGTGACGTTCTATCACCATACCATAATCGCAGCAAGCTACGATTTTTCCGGTATAATCCGGTCCGGTTACATCAATTCCATTCCGAACGGACATACGAGTCATGCCATGCGGTGTAGCAAGGATAATGAACCTTTGCGAGGAAACGAGCGGTTGTTCCGGAGAAAGAGCCACAAGCCACTTGCGGATAAAGGCCGCAAACGGGGCGGAACTATCCGGTGTATGGCGGTGAGGATTCAGAGCTGCGGCTTCGTCCACCCTGGATTGTGCAAGTTTATAGAATGTTTTCAACTCTGATTCCAAGAGCGGATTGTTCAACTCTCCCACAAGAGACAACCGATTTTCTATACTGAGCCCCTCCTTGTAACGCGTTGGGAATTTACGGCGCAACATTTCGTCAACCACCTGACTAAACTTGCACATTTCTCGAATGACGGCAACCTTTTGAACGAGATTAGGCTCTTTCTCTTTCAATTTATTGTATGTATCACATAAGCGATTAAGGGATACATAATCCAGACGTCGCAAATCTTTTTCAAGCTCTTGTTTCCAGGTATTATGGAGTATGGAAGAAGCACCATCCCAAGATTTGATAAGGGATGCAATTTTCTGATAGGGAGCGGGGGCACATTCAAACGCTTCTACAGCACGCTCCTGTTGCACCAAAACACCGGTTTTATCAAAATTAACGGAGCAATGCTGCACACGAGCCAGACGCAGCAAGGCACGCAATACGGGATGCGTGATATCTTTCTCAAATGTATCAACATTTGCTTCCTTGCTTGCCCGCTTAACCAAGTCTATTTGCCTCAAAACATCTACACCGAGGACAGCGTCCGAATCTTTACGACTCAATGCTTCATCCAACAAATCATCAGCTGCCCCTGCGGTGGCGTTATCTCCACTGAAATGAGCCAAATAATAGGCCATGACCGCGCCCCATGCCGCCATGGTCGGTTCCTCCGACTCTCGCGCCAGAAGCATGAATGCTGCCACACTCGCGGAAATCTCGCTTTGTTTTAATGCTTCTTCGGCGCTTTGAAGCATCCGTTCTGATTCACAGGCCTGTGCTGATGATTCAGAACAATCAACGGCTTCATACACGGGGGCCGGTGTAGCAATAAGATAGGAAAGCCATGCCAACAAGAGGCCAAACAGCACTATAACACTAGAGACGAGACCTCTTCTTAATCGTTTTTTTCGTTGTTGTTCAGGGGTGCGCGATGCCTCGTACAACTTCTGCGCGGCACGCACTTCATCCAATTCCTGCAATAAATCAGCGTACCCGGACGGACGGGCGTTAATATCATACGCCGTCATGTGGCTGATAAAATCCGCATAGGACTCATCAATGCCAAGTTCTTTGCAGCGCGGTCGCTGGAGATTGCGTTTGCAATCGAGCAGCTCCTCAGATGTCTGCGGGACCGAGGGAAAGGTTTCGCACCCACTCAACAGGTAACGAAGAGTCATGCCAAGTGCGTAAATATCCGTACGCACATCCTCTGCCTCTCGCAACAAGGTCTCAGGCGGCACATAGAAGGGCGTTGCCCAAATCGTCTCCTCGGTATCGCTGTCTGCCTTGCCAAGAGACAACCCGAAATCCAGCACCTTGGCACGCCCGGTACGAGTCACCAGGATGTTGCCAGGCTTGATATCTCGGTGCAGTAAACCGGCCTTATTGGCTGCATTCAAGCCATTGGCCACCTGGCGAATGATAGACAAAGCCCGGAGTGGAGCCATCGGTTGATAGGGGGAGACCATCAACTCCAGATTCTGCCCCTCCACCAGCTCCATGGCAATATAAAATTGCCCCTTAGCCTGGCCGGCAGAATACACAGAGACTACGTTGGGGTGGCGCACCTTGGCCATGAGAGAGCACTCTTTTTCAAAGCGCGCAATGCGTTCCGGATTATTGCGGTAATTGTCCCTCAGCACCTTGATGGCCAGTGTGCGATTGAGCACCAAATCCCTGGCCTGAAGCACAATGCTCATGCCACCCACGCCCAACACTCTCTCCAAACGGAAATTGAGCAACACCGTATGCACGGTGTTGACCATACCACAACCCGGGCACATGATTTCGGACATGAACCCTTGTTCTGATATATCCACAGGCGTCTGGCACTGTGGACATTTCCATATATCATTCTCACTCATGAGAGAAGCGGAGCGCGGCGTCCTGAGTAAAAATAAAAAAGGAGGGCGGGGGAACAATCGTCTTTATTCCCCTGCCCTCCGATATTTAAAGATTAGCCCAGCTTGGGCAGAGAAGCGGCGGCCACAGCCTGGCCATGGCGCTTGGTCTTTTCATCGGGCACGCAGAGCGTGATGTTGAGCTGCGGGAACTCAGCCTTGAGCACTTCGTTGGCCTTATCGATGATAATCTGGCCACCTTCACCCGTGGCTACGCGGCCAAGGAACAGGAGGTTGCGTACGGCGTAGAAATCAGCGAAGTAAGCAATGGTGTAGCCGAACTCAACACCGATGGTTTCGTAAATCTTGCGAGCGCGATCATCACCCTCAAGCATAGCGGCCTGCACCTTCTTGAGCTGCTCGGGATAAGGCATATCGCCGAAATCAAAGCCGGCACGGGGAGCCAGACGAGCCACAGCCTGCTGGGAGAAGTACATAGCACCCACACCCTTGTCGCGAGACCATTCGTCCACACCACCATCTTCCTGGTAGTCCACGGGCACGAAGGCCAACTCATTGAGCCAGGGCATGATGTGACCCTCGGGATCCACATAACCGGCAGCCAGAGAAGTACCCATGGCGATACCAAGCACGGCATCATCATTCATACCCATAGCACCGGCAAGAGCGGTCACTTCACCGTCGTTCACCACTTCGAAGGGAACTTCCTTGCCCATGCGTTCGCTCCAGCGGTCCTTGAGCGTGTAGAACATGCGGCGAATCACATTCTGGAAATCCTCGGGGGAGATACCGCGGAAGAGGGAACCCACGCGGGGCTCGCTGTTCACATACACACCGGCAGCGGAACCACCGATAGCGTCCACCTGGGGCAGGTGCTTGGCAGCGCGCAGCAGGGAGTCATCCACACCTTCGAGCTGGTAGTTGGGATCCTTCTGGTGGTAGGGATCCCACACCACTTCTTCGGAGTACACCACCTCGCCATTCACCACAGCGGCGCACTTGCGGTCGGAGCCACCCAGGTCGAAACCAATGCGGTAGCCATCCAGGTTGCGGCCAAGAGCCACGGAGGTGGAGTTTTCTGCGGGAAGCTCGCAAGCACAAGCTACCTTCTTCACCTCGATGGGCTGGTCGTAAATCTTCTTACCAATGAAATCCCAGTCGAATTCACGAGCACCGCCGGCGCAATAGGTTGCAGCCAGCATGTCGGCAATCTGGTCATCACCTGCCACGAGAATGGTGCAGCCACCCTTCATCCAAAGCAGGAACTTAACGATACGCTCGATGTACTGATTGTTCAGAGCGATGTTCTCACCTTCCTGGGGCAGAATCTTGCCGCTCCAGCGGAAGCATGTGCCATCCAGACGGGTCAGAGCCAAATCCACAGTATGAGAACCGGGAGTAGCTGCAACTTTTTCTTCAAATGCTTTATTCCAGAGCACCGGCGCAACGAAGGCCGGATCCAGCACGGGCGTGAATTTCGGTTGAATATTCATAACGTTACGGGCAGATTATATACTACCCCCTACCCGTTTGACAAGTCAAAAGCACCCGACTTTGTACAACTACCGCCAATTTTGATAAAAAACAACCGAGTCAGGAACAAATATCCCGACCCGGTTGGATGAATATTACGGTCTTTCTTTAGTAGCTGCGAGCCCACAGCACGCGGCGCGTCGTGGGGCGCCCGGTCAGGATGCAGGGCGCTTCCGGGCCGGTTCCCATCTCTCCGTGCGGGATGCAGCGAATGGAAATGCGCAGACTCTTGGCCAGCTCTTCTTCCTCGTCGGGCGTGCCATCCCAGGGGCAAAGCAGCCAGTCTGCATCACCTTCGCCGGAGAAGTTTGCCTTGAGTTCATCCAGCGTGGCACAGGGGCGGATGTGGCTGTCGCGGAAGTCCAGCTGGCGCTGCAAAAGCGCATTCTGAATATCTTCCAACAGCTGCACGGCGCCATCCACAAAGGCGGCTTCATCCATGAAGCTCTTTTCGTTGCTGGCCTGATCACGACGGCAGACGCATACGGAGCCCTTTTCCAGGTCGCGGGGACCAATTTCCACGCGCACGGGCACCCCCTTCTTGACCCACTCCCACTTCTTGGTACCGCCGTTGAGGTCGCGGGTATCGACCTGCACACGAATCGGCATACCATGGAAGCTCATGGCAGAAAGCTTATCAGCCAAGGCCTGGCAATGATCCAGGATAGCCTGCTTGGTGTCAGGCTTGGGTGTCACAGGGATGATGACAATCTGGCGCGGAGCCACGCGGGGCGGGCATACCAGGCCATCGTCATCCGAATGAGCCATAATCAGCGTGCCAATCATGCGGGTAGACACACCCCAGGAGGTTGTCCAGGCAAATTGGCGCTCATTGGTGCGGCCGGCGAAGGAGATATTCTGAGCCTTCGCAAAGTTCTGACCCAGGAAGTGAGAGGTACCGGCCTGGATAGCCTTGCGGTCCTGCACCATGGCTTCCACCGTAAAGGTGCGCACTGCGCCGGGGAAGCGTTCGTGTTCCGTCTTTTCACCGGGGATGGAGGGCACTGCCAGCACATCGCGCTGGAAATCCTCGTACACCTTGTGCATGATGGCGGTCTCTTCCTCTGCTTCTTCGCGCGTTTCGTGGGCGGTGTGACCTTCCTGCCACAGGAACTCAGCCGTGCGCAGGAAAATACGCGGACGCATCTCCCAGCGCATCACGTTGCACCACTGGTTTACCTTGATGGGCAAATCGCGGTACGACTCCAACCAACGGGAGAAAGCGGCACCAATCACCGTCTCAGACGTGGGGCGAATCACATACTTATCCGTCAGCTCACCGGCGGGAATCATGCGTGTTTTGCCGGTTTCCGGGTCCTTCACAGCCTCCAGGCGGTGATGCGTCACCACAGCACATTCCGTAGCGAAGCCCTCTGCATGTTCGGCTTCTTTTTCAAGATAGGAAACGGGGATGAGCAAGGGGAAATAAGCGTTGGTGTGTCCGGTACGCTTGAATTCGGCATCCATTTGTTGCTGAATCAGCTCCCAAATGGCATAGCCCCATGGTTTGATGACCATGCAACCACGTACTTCGGAATTCTCTGCCAGGTCGGCAGCCTTAATGACTTGCTGGTACCACTCGGGGAAATCTTCTGCGCGAGTGGGCGAGATTGCGTTCTGTTGAGCCATAGCGAGATAGTATGTCTTTGGTGAAAAAAGTCAATCTTTTAATGTGATGTATACCACAAACAACGGTAATTAAAGTATGCCAAAAAGCCCAGGAATAAAATCATCAGCCAAAATCCCAGGGCTGCACATAAGAGCATACAACAAAGCGCTGTAGACAGGCTGATGATGTGCATACGGCGCGGTGATACCATAAGCCCATGCATGATTTGCCCACCATCCAACGGAAAAATAGGCAGCAAATTCAAGACCGCCCACCAAGTACCAACTTGCACCGTATAGGCCAGAAATAAAACAACAGCCGAAGAGCACCCACCATAAGCATCTGGTGCAAACCGACCAAAAACAGCGTTGGCGGCAAAGCTCAGGCCGGCCTGCCAATCCCCGCACTGCCAGCACAGCAGCAGCGCTGCTATCGCAGCTTCCATCAGGGTGAAAAGAGGCCCGGCTGCGGTCATGAACAGCCCCTGCCCCCGGGTCAATACGCCATCCGGATTGCAGCAATCCCCACCCAGCCATGATACCACCACCTTGGGCGAGCCGCCTCCCAGACAACGCCCCACCAGTGCATGCCCCATCTCATGCGACAGCAGGCAAAAGAACCCCACCACCACAAACATGGAGACACTCAGCCATTGCGGCGCGGCATCTACTCCCAAAAAGCTTCCCAACACAGCCAACATCAGCAACACGGCCGGCTGCACGTTTACGGAGACTCCGAATAATGAGAAGCGTATCATTGGCGGATATTCTAAGGTCCTCCGCCGTTCCATGGCAAGCCCCCATCGCATCATCCGCCCCAACATGTCAGAAAAAAAGTAACACCTTTTGATAAAAAATCACGCCGAAAGACAAGTACGCACAGCTATCGTCAGACGAAAGAAAAAATCCTGTTTTAACATCATTTCCTGCTTGACAGGGGCGGATTGGGGGTGCTATTTTGCTAATTGCGTACGATGAAATCTTTTGTTCACAAATGTGCCGCAATGGCAATGATGATGGGTGGAGTGGCAACCGCCTCGGAGCACGGACACAGCGGGCTGTCAATAGATGCCCCCGTATTGTGGGAGATTCCGCTGTGGTCAGATTTTTCCATACCGGTGAGCAACTCCTTGCTCATGTTTGCATTGGCGGTGGTTGTCATCACCATCATCCTGCGACTGGCCACGCGCAAGATGGAACGCATCCCCAGCGGTCTGCAAAACTTTGTGGAGTGGGTCTTTGAATTGCTCTACAACTTTGTGGAAGGGCTCACCGGCAAGTACCTTGCCCGCAAGTATTTCTGGTATTTTGCTTCCGTATTCCTGCTGATTCTGGTGAGCAACTACATGGGGCTCATCCCCGGTGTGGGCGAAATCACCTACGAGGGCAAACCGATTTTCCGCGGTGCCAATGCGGACTTGAACACCACGATTTTCCTGGGCTTCTTCTATGCTATCCTCTGGTTCATCTGGGTTATGCGCGAACAGGGTCCCTGGCACTTCATCACCCACACGTTCGGCCCCAAGGGAGGCCTGACCGGTTTCCTTAAATACGCCTTGCTGCCCATTTTCTTCTTTGTGGGCCTCATTGAACTTCTTTCCATCTGCGTACGCCCCGTGGCACTGGCAGCACGTCTTTTCGGTAACATCTACGCCGGCGAAGCCATTCTGGAGCAGATGGGCGCCTATGGTTGGCTGGCCATGTTCCCCTTCATGGCTCTGGAAATCATCGTAGGTTTCGTACAATCTCTTGTGTTCCTGATGCTGACAGCCATCTTCCTCAAGACCCAGGTGGGTGGGGAAGAAGATGAAGCAGAGGCACACTAACCCCCTTCTCTGTGGCTGATCATGAAGCAAACGTGAGGCCGCAGTGATGCACATACAACAACAAACAACTAACACACTAAACATTATGATCGACATGCTCGCAGACGCCGCCGCAATGGGTGCTATCGCCAAGTCCGGTTTGGCCGTTCTCGGTGCCGGTATCGGCATCGGCATCATTGGTATGAAGGCCGCTGAATCCATCGGCCGCAATCCTGCCTCCTTCGGTAAGGTTCTTACCATTTCCATCCTTCTCGCAGCACTTGTGGAAGGTGTGGCATTCGTTGCCATCTTCATGGGCTAAGCCCCTTTTCCCGGGCATCGCACAAGGTGCCCGGGACGCTCCCTTTCCTCACAACAAAAACGCATCAGTCCACCTATCAACACTATGTTTTCCCCCATCATAGCAGCCGACCTACAGGAATTGGTCAGCAAGTTCGGTCTGCATACAGACGTTTTCATTGCGCACCTCATTGCATTCCTGGTATTGGTGTCCATCATCTCCATTTTCGGTATCAAGCCCATCATGAAGCAGCTGGAGGAACGCCACCAGCGCATTGAAGAGGGCGAAGCCATGCACGCCCGCAGCCAGAAAGAACTGGCCGAGGTGAAGGAAACCAGCGAACGCATCATTGATGAAGCCCGCGAGACCGGCAAACAGGAAATCGACCACGCCAAGCAAACGGCTTCCCGCTTGCAGGCAGAATTGGCCGACAAAGCCTCTGCAGAAGCCCGCACCATCATTGAGAATGCCCGCCAACAGGCAGAAATGGATACAGCCAAGCAGAAAGCTGCACTCAAGGATGAGTTTGCAGCACTGGTAGCCCAGGCTACAGCACAAGTAACCGGCAAGGTACTTACGGAGGCCGATCACCGCACCATCAACGCCGAGGCCATCCGCTCCCTCTGATACTATTCCCGACCAGACGCTCATGAAAATCACAAAGGAAGTACAAGCACAGGCACGCCGACTGATGCGTTTATGTGTAGATGCAGAAGGCATCTTACAAGAAGACAAGGTACGCCTGATTGCCGACACCATCGCAGAGCGCAAGCCCCGCAACTATGCACCCCTGCTCTCCGCCTTTGTTGAGCTGGTGCGTTTGGTACAAGCAAAAAACACGGCCACCATCACCAGCGCCATTCCGCTGACGGATGAAGAACAGGCCGAAATACGCAGCCGATTGGATGCCCGCCACAAGGGGCTCCATTATGAATGGCTCGTAGATGCCGCGCTGATTGCCGGCATCACCGTCAAAGTTGGTGACAATATCACGGATGCATCCGTACGCACCCGTATTGAACGTCTTTCTCACATCTGATTTTTTCCCAATCCATTTTAAACCACTGATAAAGTATGAGCAACATCGTACAAGAACTTGAAGCGCAGATTCGCAATATCACCACCGCTGCAACCCAGGATAACGTAGGCATCATCAAATCCATTGGTGATGGTGTCGCACGTATTGAGGGGCTGAGCAACGCCATGCTCAGCGAAATGATTGAATTCCCCGGCGGCGTGATGGGGCTGGCCATGAACCTGGAAGAAAACGAGGTTGGTGCCGTGTTGATTGGCAGCGGTGCGCACCTGAAAGAGGGCGACACCTGCAAGACGACGGGCAAGCTGCTGCAGGTGCCCGTGGGTGAGGCGCTTCTTGGCCGCGTGGTGGATACGCTGGGCAACCCCCTGGACGGCAAAGGCCCCATTCAGGCTGCTGCGTACTATCCTGTGGAAAAGATTGCATCGGGCATTATTTCCCGCCAGGGCGTGAACCAGCCTGTGCAGACCGGCATTCTCCCCATCGATGCGATGATTCCCATCGGCCGAGGCCAGCGCGAACTCATCATCGGTGACCGCTCCACCGGCAAGACCGCTATTGCCACCGATACCATTATCTCCCAGGCCCGCCAGAACAAGATGGCAGAGGAAGGCAAGCTGCCCGGTCACCGCCCGCTCTACAGCATTTATGTAGCCATCGGCCAGAAGCGCGCTACCGTTTCCCGACTGGTGGCCAAACTGGAAGAGACCGGTGCCATGCCCTACAGCATCGTGGTGGTAGCCTCTGCCAGCGACAGCGCCGCCATGCAGTACCTCGCACCCTATGCCGGTTGCGCCATGGGCGAATACTTCATGGACCAGGGTAAGGATGCCCTCATCGTGTATGATGATCTCTCCAAGCACGCTGTGGCTTACCGCCAGGTATCCCTGATTCTGCGCCGCCCCTCCGGCCGCGAAGCCTACCCCGGCGACGTATTCTATCTGCACAGCCGCTTGCTGGAACGCGCAGCCCGTATCAACACAGAAGGTGGCCGTAAGGGTGGTTCGCTCACGGCTCTGCCCATCATTGAAACGCAGGCCGGTGACGTATCCGCCTACATTCCCACCAATGTGATTTCCATCACCGACGGTCAGATTTTCCTTGATACGGACCTGTTCTACCAGGGTGTGCGCCCCGCCATCAACGTGGGTATCTCTGTGAGCCGTGTAGGCTCCAGCGCCCAGACCAAGATTGTGAAGAAGCTGGCCGGTTCCGTGAAGCTGGACCTGGCCCAGTTCGAAGAATTGCAGGCTTTCGCACAGTTCGGTTCCGACCTGGATGCCGCCACCCGCGCCAAGCTGGAACGCGGCCGCCGCATTGTGGAACTCTTCAAGCAGGGCCAGTACGAGCCCAAGAGCCTTTCCCTGGAAGTGGTAGACCTCTACGCCATCCAGAAGGGCTTCCTTGATGACGTACCCGTGGAAAAGATTCAGGAGGTGCGCAAGGCTCTGGAAGAAGATGCTACCACCAATAAGCCCGGGCTGCTGGCTGCCATTGATGCAGAAAAGGCACTCACCCCGGCTATTGATGAGCAACTCAACCAATTCATGACCGACTTCAAATCCCGCCTCAAGAAGTAAACCATGGCAAACCTGAGAGACATCAAGCGCCGCATCAAGTCGGTACGCAACACATCGCAGATTACCAAAGCGATGCAAATGGTTGCGTCTGCCAAGATGCGCCGCGCCCAAGAGCTTGCGTTGAAAGGGCGTAGCTACATCAGCGCCCTGGCCAACGTCTTCAAGCACCTGCAAGACACCATCACCGAGGGTGCGGCCTCTCTCATGGAGCGACGCACCACGGGCAAAACGCTGGTCATTGTCATCAACACAGATCGAGGTCTCTGTGGCGGGTTGAATGCCAACCTGCTCAAGGAAGTCATTGCCAGCTGCCCTGCAGATGCAGATTATGTGACGATTGGCGCCAAGCTCAATCCGCAGCTCGCTCGCTGTGGCCGCAATCTCATCGCATCCTTCTCGCTGGGGGATTCCTTTGGCGAAGCAGATTTGAAGCCTGTGTTTGATTTCATCCGCAAGGGCTTCACGGACGGCACCTACAACAGCGTCCGCGTGGCATACCAGAAGTTCATCAACGTCATGGTGCAGCGCCCTGTGCTGACAGAGGTGCTTCCTATCACGCGTGAGGAACTGCTGGCCGTGGCTGAGCAGGATGACGTTGCCGATACGGAGAACACCAATTTCTTGCTTGAGCCCGGTCCCAAGGCGCTACTCAACGCCCTGCTGCCGCTGTATTTCAGCAACCTCATCACACAAATGGTTCTGGAGGGTAAAGCCTCCGAGCAATCGGCACGTATGGTGGCCATGAAATCCGCAACAGAAAACGCCAAGACACTCATCGGCGAACTTACGCTGGAATACAACAAGGCCCGTCAAACGCAAATCACCAACGAACTTCTTGAAATTACCACCGCTACCAAGGCGATGGAATAATATAACTCACCTTTCACCCTTATCCCTTCCTTTCCTAACATGAATACAGGCAAAATCGTACAGATTATCGGCGCTGTGGTAGACGTCGATTTCTCCCAGACTCAGATGCCCGCCATCTACAACGCTCTCACCGTTGAATACGAGGTCAATGGCCAACCCACCAAGCTCGTACTCGAAGTAGAGCAACACCTGCCCGATGGCTGGGCCCGCACCGTGGCCATGAGCTCCACCGATGGTCTGAAGCGTGGCATGACCGTTATCGACACAGGTGCCCCCATCTCTGTGCCCGTGGGGCCGAAAGTGCTGGGCCGTATTTTTAACGTGCTGGGTGAAACCGTAGACGAAAAAGGCCAGCTGACCGACACAAAGCGCTATCCCATTCACCGCGAGGCTCCTTCTCTGGAAGACCAGGCCACCTCTTCCGAGGTGTTGGAATCCGGCATCAAGGTAATTGACCTCATCTGCCCCTTCCTGAAGGGTGGTAAGGCCGGTTCGTTCGGTGGTGCAGGTGTGGGCAAGACGGTGCTCATCATGGAGCTCATCAACAACATCGCCAAGGCTCACTCCGGTCTGTCCGTGTTTGCCGGTGTGGGTGAGCGTACCCGTGAAGGTAATGACTTCTACATGGAAATGAGCGAATCCGGCGTTATTGACCAGGAACACCCCGAAAACTCCAAGGTGGCTCTGGTCTACGGCCAGATGAACGAGCCCCCGGGAGCCCGTCTGCGCGTGGCTCTGTCTGCCCTCTCCATGTCAGAATACTTCCGCGATGAAGAAAACCGCGACGTGCTGCTCTTCGTAGACAACATCTTCCGTTTCTCCCAGGCAGGTTCCGAGGTGTCCGCTCTGCTTGGCCGTACCCCCTCCGCTGTGGGTTACCAGCCCAACCTTGCCGAGGAAATGGCCGGTCTGCAGGAACGTATCACCTCCACCAAGAAGGGTTCTATCACCTCCATGCAGGCTGTATATGTGCCCGCTGACGACTTGACCGACCCGGCTCCAGCCACCACCTTCTCTCACCTGGACTCCACCGTGGTGTTGGAACGCGCTCTCGCCGCCCAGGGTATCTACCCCGCAGTGGACCCCCTGGCCTCTACCTCCAAGGCTCTTGCTCCCGAATTGGTGGGCGAAGAGCACTATCGCGTGGCACGCGGTGTGCAGCAAACGCTGCAACGCTACAAGGACTTGCAGGATATGATTGCCATTCTGGGTATGGATGAACTTTCCGAAGCCGACAAGCTCACCGTGAGCCGCGCTCGTAAGATTCAGCGTTTCCTCTCCCAGCCGTTCAGCGTGGCAGAAGTCTTCACCGGCATCCAGGGGCAGTATGTGCCCGTGGCTGAAACGGTGCGCGGCTTCGGCGAGATTCTGGACGGCAAGTGGGACTCCGTACCGGAAGGTAACTTCTACATGAAGGGCGGCATCGACACCGTCGAAAAATCCTGATAATTCACCATCATGGCCCTTCATTTCAAAATCATCACACCTCTTCGCACCGCTCTCCAGGCAGATGTGACCAGCATCCATCTGCTTGGGACAGAGGGCGAGATGGAAATTCTGCCCGGGCACACAGATATCATCGCTTCTGTTGGCAATGGTGAGCTGACATGTCGGACGGCCGAAGGCAAAAGCATCAGTCTCTTCATTGGTGGCGGTTTCCTTCAAGTTGAAGGAGAACAAGCTATGCTGGTGACTGATACCGCTCTGGAAGACGCAGACATCGATACAACCAGCATCGAGGCTGCCATCGAAAAGGCTCAGGAGGCCCTCCGCAACCGAGCATCCGTTCTTTCTCGCGAAGAACAGACCTATCTGGAAGCAGTCATTGCCAAGCAACTTGCCATTCTGGATTACAACAAGGTGCGCCGCAGACGCTGACAAGGCCACCTGCTTCATCATTATTGCAAAACAGGCACGCTCTACTTCAGAGCGTGCCTGTTTTGTGTAATATCAACGCAAAGGAAGCTTACTCTTGAGGTTCCTCCTCATCTTCACCGGGTTCCAATTCATCTTGGCCGGGGGGCGGAGTGAGCATTTCCTCTTCCACACCAAAAGTCTTCTTCAAAACAGCATTGCCATAAAAATCCTCCTCCATCAGACGTGAGACCTGCAATTCCAAATCATTAAACAAATCTGTCAAACCGGCAGCCACTTCTTCTTCATCCACCCCCTCAAACTGGGCATAGTCCACGGCATAGAGGGAAGAAATCAAGCTTTCAACCTTGGCGGCAGCATCATTGGCTGTGGTCTCATCTCGGACAGAAGATAAGAGTGAGACCAAATCACTCAGTTGTACAGACATCACGTTCAACACATTCTCACTCGTCCATTCTTGCACGGAAGAAGCATCTTCAGGTTCTTGAACGGGGACAGTGTCTTGCGCGCACAGAAAAGATGCGGCAGAAAGAACAGTCAGCACAGGCAAAGCAAGTTTCATAGCAGCAAAGCGTTGTTTCGTTTCTTTTCTAACACAGCTCCAATGATACTGCAAGCAGAAAGAGTAGAACACGCTCATTTACAAACAGACATCTTCCCTGTTTTTCAAATGGTAATCCATTTCTGACATACTTTGCACTTGAAGAATGATAGCGAGAACGATATGATGACAGCGAAGCTATGTACCAAAACACCATATATAACCAACCGCCTCCCAAAACTTGGCCGACACGAGTGGCCGGGGCTGGAGTTATTGTGGTCAGCCTTACTTTACTGTTAGCTCTTTACACATACAACATCAACGAAATGGGGTGGAAACTGCTCAACCCCGACGGTGCGGCAGAGGCCGCCAAAGTCCCCTGCACAAACGCGCTGGGCATCCTCGGTCTGTATCTGGCCGGCATCATGTATGCCTTGTTGGGGGCTACCGCCGTTTATCTTCTTTTGTTGTTGCCCATCATGGGTGTTGCCATGATGATGTATCCGCAGCAAAGGCGTGTGAAGCAATGGATTGCGCTCGCGGTTATGGTCATCAGCGCCTGTGCTGTATTGTCCATCCAGCCATGGATTCTGGTGGAATGGGCTGGCAAGCTGTGCATCAGTGGGGGGCCTGGTGGCAAATTAGGCTATCTTGACGGCACTTGCGTGGTAGAAGAACTGGCGGGCAAATACTATGGCATAACCCTGCTGTTGCTGATTCATGCCCTGGCCATCATTTACTTTGCACGCCTGACACCACAGGACGTATGCAAAGCCACGCAAAAGGACCTCCGCACGCTGTATGCCAACTGGAAAGAGCGCAAGCGCCTGCGCAAGGAAGCCTTGGATGCCGCCGACCGAGAGTGGCAACAAAAAGGCCAAGCCCTGGCTCAACTTGGCACACCGGAACAAGAAACACCTCGTACGCAACGCACCCTCCCTCTGGAAATGGAAGAGCCAGCTCCCATGCCCAGGCGCCAGCAGCCGGTCATGCCACAATCTCAGCCCGTCCAGCAGCCGGCAGTACAACAGCAGCCTTTTCCCCCGCCCACACGCCGAAGAGTTGTGGAGGAACCTATGCGCTCCCCCTTGCCTCCGCGCCAAGCCCAGCCCGCCCAACCGCAGCAGATGCCCCAAGCTCCCCGCGAAGAGGAACAGGAGTTACCACGTCCCTTTGCAGAACAATTGGAAGCAGCACGCCAGAATGATCGCAATCGCGTATCAACCCAACTTCCGCCATCCTCTCGCAACCGTAGTCTCCCCACCATCTCGGCAAAACGTGATAATTTGCTGGATTTGATGCGCCCGATTGAAGATGCCATCGAAACCAACCGCTCTTTGCCCGTGGAAGGCCCCAGCCGTACACAAATGCCGCACAATGAGCGACTGATGCAGGAAATTGAGCGAAACGTCCGCCAGAAAGCTCCTGCTGCGGCCCCTCGCAGAGGCTCCGACCCCGCCCCGGCCGAGCAGCCCAAGCCTATGCCCCGCAGAGAGACACCCCCGGCCCGCACTGAATCAAAGGCCGACAACAAGGGTGCAGCATCAGCATTGGTGCAGACAGACCGCCGCGAGCAACAAGAAGACTACCCTCTGCCCCCGTATGATTTGTTGGCATACCGCCCAGAACCGCCGGAGGTGGGTATCGCCGCACAGGAAGAAATGTACGATATGCAGCAGCGTATCGTCGAAACGCTGGAAAACTTTAAAATCACCGTAGAGCCAGGTGATATCACGCGTGGTCCCAGCATCACGCGCTACGAGTTCTACCCACCCCGTGGTCTGAGCGTCAAGCGCATTGAAAACCTGCAAAAGGATTTGATGCTCGCCACGGAATCCAAATCCGTCAACATTCTTGCACCGATTCCGGGCAAAAAAACGGTGGGCGTAGAACTGGAGAACGCCACCAAATCCCCGGTATATCTGCGAGAGTTGCTGCAATCAGATGCATTCCACAACCCCAAGCTGCGCATTCCCGTGGCACTGGGCAAGGACGTATACGGCAATGCCGTCATCGGCGACCTTGCAGCCATGCCTCACACTTTGGTAGCAGGTACCACGGGTTCCGGTAAATCCGTGTGTATCAACAGTATGATTCTTTCCATGCTCTACAAGTTCCGCCCGGATGAACTGCGACTCATTCTTGTGGACCCCAAAGTCGTGGAAATGCAGCCCTACAAAAAGCTACCGCATCTGGCCTGTCCTGTTGTGACCAATCCGGCACGCGTCATCGGAGCATTGCGATGGGCTGTCAACGAAATGGAGCATCGATACAAGCTTTTCAGCAAGATTGGCGTGCGCAATTTCGAAGACTTCAATAACCGCCCGCCTGACATGGTCGCAGAGCCTGAAGAGGAGGATTACGATGATGATCCGCCCATTGATTATGCCGCCATTGAAGCGCTGGCCAGTGAAATTGAACGCCAGGCAGAGGAGGAAATCCCCCTTGGCGAAGAAGAGCAGGATGAATTCGACTTCGAAGAGGAAGAACGCATTCCCAGCAAGTTGCCCTACATCGTCATCTTCATCGATGAGTTGGCAGACTTGATGATGGTGGTGAAAGAAGACCTGGAAAATTACATTGCCCGCCTGACGCAGAAAGCTCGCGCCGCCGGTATTCATCTGGTTGTGGCTACCCAGACTCCGCGTGCCAACGTGGTAACGGGTATGATTAAGGCCAACATTCCCAGCCGCATTGCCCTGAAAGTATCCAGCCCGCTGGACAGCCGCATCATCCTCGACATGACAGGCGCAGAGAACCTGCTGGGTAAGGGCGACTTCCTCTTCCTGCCCCCTGCCGGTATCACCAAACTGACACGAGCCCAGGGTGCCTTCGTGTCGGATGCTGAAATTGCTTCCATCATCAAGTTCTGTGCCAGCCATGCCAAGCAAAACTTCGAACAGGGCGTCACAGCAGAAATGAACAACTGCGATAGTGGCGGCGCTGTCGGCGGAAGTGGCGATAACGGCGGACGCATTGGCGGCAAGGGAGTAAGCGATGAGGATGCCGAGCTGTACACAAGATGCGTCAATCTGGTCGTGACCGAGCGCAAGGCCAGCACTTCCCTGCTCCAGCGCCGATTCAGTATTGGCTATGGCCGCGCGGCAAAAATCATGGACATGATGGAAGAACGGGGCGTCATCTCGCCGCCGCAAGGAGCCACACGAGCCCGCGAAGTTCTAGTAGACGCGCCATAACCTCTCTATCACAGACACTCTCTCCATTCTATCACACAAAGCACACACTTATGTCTCGATTCGTTCAACACAGATGGCTGGTACTGCTGCTGGCAAGCTTTGCTTTCCTTTTCTCCTCCTGCGACGATAAGACCGAACAGCGTGAAAAGCTGATAATGGTCACCAGTGCCACCTTCCCTCCATACGAATTTTACCAGGGGGAACACATCGTGGGTATCGATGCAGACATGGTGCGAGAGATTGCACGCCGCAACAACATCGATTTGATTATCGAAGACATGGCGTTCGATTCCATCATTGCGGCCATTCAAACCGGTAAAGCTGATGTGGCGGCTTCCGGTATCACCGTCACGGAAGACCGCAAAAAGCAAATTGATTTCACCACCAGCTACGTCAAAGCCGATCAGGTCATCATCGTTCGTGAGGATTCCACCATCGATGGCGCAGATGCCATGAAAGGCAAGCGCATCGGTGTGCAACACGGCACAACGGGCGACACCTATGTCACCACCAACATTTGCGAACCGGAGCGTTTCCAGGATGGAGCCTTGGCCGTGGCCTCTCTTGCCACGGGTAAGATAGATGCTGTGGTGCTGGACAGCGCACCGGCCAAGAAGCACGTAGAGCGCAATGTTGGGCTGAAAATTCTGCCGGTCTCGCTCGCTTCGGAAGAATACGCCATGGCCATTCGCAAGAATCGCCCGGAGCTGCTCAAGATGATTAATGACACGCTGACGGCCATGCAGGCCGATGGCACCATGGATGCCATCACAGCCAAGTATCAGAGCAAAGAAGCAAAGGAAGCCGACAAAGCAAAATCCAAGGGATTCGGTGAGTGGCTTTCACATTCCTTTGAAGTGAACTTCCTGAAAGATGACCGCTGGAAATACCTGATGAATGGTTTCTGGGTCACGATTGAGATTTCTTTCTGCGCCGTGCTCATGGGGCTTATCATCGGCTTCCTGGTAGCCGTCATCCGCAGCACACATGACCAGACAGGCCGCCACAAGATTCTCAATTTCCTGTGCCATATCTACCTTACTGTCGTGCGCGGCACACCCGTGGTGGTGCAATTGCTCATCATTTACTTTGTCATCTTCGCGGCTGTGGATATCAGCAAAGTGCTGGTTGCCATCGTGGCCTTTGGTATCAACAGCGGTGCGTATGTGGCAGAAATCATCCGCTCCGGTATCATGGCGGTAGACCGAGGGCAGATGGAAGCAGGCCGAAGCCTGGGGCTCAGCTATGGCGCCACCATGCGTTCCGTTATCCTGCCGCAGGCCTTCAAAAATGTATTGCCCGCCTTGGGCAATGAGTTTATCGTCCTGCTCAAGGAGACGAGTGTTTGCGGTTACATTGCCCTGCAGGATTTGACCAAAGGCGGTGATATTATCCGCAGCCAAACATACGATGCTTTCCTGCCACTGATTGCCGTGGCACTCATCTACCTGATTGTGGTGGTGTGCCTCAGCCAGCTTTTGAAAAAACTTGAAACCCGACTGAAGAAAAATGAACGCTGATACAAACACCATTTTAGAGATTCAGAACCTGGTCAAAGACTTTGCCGGGCACCGCGTCATCGATGATGTGTCCTTCGGCGTCAAAAAAGGGGAAGTTGTCTTCCTGTTGGGGCCCTCCGGCGCGGGTAAAAGCACCGTCATGCGCTGCATGAACTTTCTGGAAACACCCACGGCCGGGAAAGTTCTTTTCCATGGTCAACCGGTAGACTGCTCCGAACATGGTCTCAACTTGTACCGCCGCCGTGTGGGGATGGTGTTCCAGCATTTCAACCTTTTCGCCAACCTGACAATTCTGGATAACATCACTTTGGCCCCCACGAGTTGTGGCATCATGAAACGCGATGAAGCTGAACAGCTTGCCATGCAGCTGCTGCGCCGCATCGGGTTGGAGGACAAAGCCAAGGCCTATCCGTCGCAGCTCTCTGGCGGTCAAAAGCAACGCGTTGCCATTGTGCGAGCTCTGGCTATGAACCCCGAAGTACTGCTGTTTGATGAACCCACCTCCGCCCTGGACCCGGAAATGGTCGGCGAGGTAGAAAACCTCATACGCGAACTGGCGCAAGATGGCATGACGATGCTTGTCGTCTCGCACGATATTGATTTTGCGCTGGAATTGGCCAACCGCATCATCTTCCTGGCAGACGGTAAACTCGTGGCCGATGCACCGCCGGCGGCTATGACAACCAACGAAAATCCCCGCATCCGAGACTTCTTCTCCCTGCGTTGATGTAAGGGCCAAAGCAAGCAAGATTTTTTCATTTTATCTTGCATTTAACCGAGACTATGGTAGAATGACGCTAGTTCTACCAAACATCCATTTTTCTCAATCAGACCATGGACAAACTCATCGTTGAAGGCGGCTACAAACTCTCTGGTTCCGTCAATATCAGTGGTTCCAAAAATGCATCACTTCCCATTCTGGCCGCAGCTTTGCTTACAGACGAGCCCGTCAGAATTTCCCGCGTACCGGACGTATCCGACACGAACTACATGCTCCAGATTCTCAGCCAGTTGGGCGCATCTGTAGAGCGTTCCAGCGGCACCGTACGCATCGAATCTCCTGAAGGTATCAGCTCCAGCGCCTCATACGAACAGGTGCGCAAGATGCGTGCTTCCATCTGCTTGCTCGGTCCCATGATGGCTCGCATGCACCGCTGCACACTCCCCCTGCCCGGCGGCTGCGTCATTGGCGACCGTCCGGTAGACCTGCACCTGCGCGCTATCGAAGCATTGGGTGCACAGGTTCGCGTAAAAGGCGGCAACATGGTCATTGAAGCTCCCAACGGGCTCATCGGCACCACGGTGGATATGCGAGGCGACAATGGTCCCACCGTGCTGGGGACAGACAACCTGATGATGGCAGCCGTACTGGCCAAGGGCACCACCATCATCGAATCCGCAGCCCGCGAACCCGAGGTGGTAGATCTTGCAAACTTCCTTAACAAGATGGGCGCCCGAATCGAAGGCGCCGGCTCCCGTACCATCACCATTCACGGCGTGGAAAAACTGCACGGCTGTGACCACACCGTCATCCCCGACCGTATTGAGGCCGGCACATTCATGGTGGCCGCAGCCATGGTGAGCGATGGCCTGACCATCAACCGCGTCTGCCGCGAACACATCAAATCCATGGCTGATTTGCTTGTGGAATGTGGCCACACCGTTGATTTCAACGAGGATGGCACCAGCGTTTACGTGGCACCGGGCAAAAATCCCCGCAGTGGCAAGATTCTCACCAACCCCTACCCCGGCTATCCCACAGACATGCAGGCTCAGATGACGGCTCTCTTTGCCGTCACCCCCGGCATCAGCGTGGTGCGCGATACCATTTTCCCCCAGCGTTTCATGCACTGCTCTGAGCTCAAGCGCATGGGCGCCAACATCAAGGTGGATGCAGGCACTGCCATCATCACCGGCGTGTCCGGTCTTTCCGGCGCTCCCGTGATGGCCAGCGACCTCCGCGCTTCTGCCGCATTGGTACTGGCAGCTCTGGCGGCCGAAGGCACAACGGAGATTCACAGACTCTACCACATCGACCGTGGCTACGAAATGCTGGATGAAAAACTCCTTTGCCTGGGTGCCAAGGTACAACGCGTGCGCGACTTGGAAGGCGGCATTATCGAACCCTGAGTCCAGGATTCCGCAACGCTCAGCCTTGTCATGAGGCGAACATTCATCACTATCGCCAGTATTGCCGTGTTATGCGGCATGCTGGCGATAAGTCTTTATCTTGAAACAGCCACAACACCGGGAGAACTGATGGCGAGAGCGCATGGCTGTCTGCTGTGCCACCGCGATTGGAGCACGAGACCCTGGCTCGTGCCCCAAGAACAACAATTCCCGATTCGCGAACAAATCACCCAAGCTATACAAGAAGCACACCCCTGGGTCTCTGATACATCAGCGCAGCAAATTGCAGAATACGTACTTCCCGGCCAACAACATCTGCTTGGAGCATCTCGCAACAGCAATGCCGCAGCCAATCTTTACCAGGCAAAATGCGCTGCGTGCCACGGCGCAGATGGACAAGGAGATGGTCTCCGATATCCTCCGCTCCGGGGCTCCGAATGGCTCACGGATTCACCCTCTCGGCTCCCGGAAATCCTTCGAGACGGCATACAAGGACCCATAACGGTAAACGGCCAACAGTGGAACGCTATTATGCTCCCCCCCGGCGTAGCCCCGGGCGCAGAAACCGAGAGTCTCATTCACTATATCCGCCAAACATTTTCCGGACAAAGAAGAGATAAAAGGGACTGACGCCCCCGTCCCATTCCATTACCTGGCATTGTCAACGTCAGAACAGGGAGTCTTGAACAGATGGAGAGATAGATTGCTGCATCATGGTGTTCTTTTTAAAATAAGTACATCATGAAAGCCAACATCGGGCGAAGTTACAAATTGAAGTTCATCATCATCTTCTTGCTGGTGAGTTTCAACCTGCGCATGAGTTTTGCCGCTGCAGACCCGCTGTTGGTATTTTTGATGAGGGATTTAAATCTGAGCGTAGGAGATAGCAGCCTCTTTGGGCTGCTTCCCATCATGAGCCTCGGCATAGCAGCACCGCTGGGAGCCCGACTAGTACATACAATACGTCCACGTTTGTTGATCGTGTATGCGCTTCTGTTTGCCATCATTGGTGTGATTTGGCGTAGCTACGGAGGCATCACGGGGTTGTACAGTGGCACTATGGCTATCGGCCTGGGTTTGGGCATCACTGGTTCCGTCATTCTCGGCATCGTCAAGCAGGTTTTCCCTCATGAGCTCCCCACGCTCATGGGAGCCTACACAGCCTGCGTCAGTTTAGGGACTTCCGTAGGCTCCGGAGCGGCAGACCCAATAGCCCTGTTGATGGGGGGATGGAAAAACGGCCTGCTATTCTGGGCTCTTCCCCTGCTCCTTTCAGTCATTTTATGGGGGTGGTTGATATGCAGCAAGCATCCACCGGATGTAAAGCAAAACACACTAAACGCCCGCATTGCCCCACTACTGAAGCAACGCAAAGCATGGGATGTTTCTCTGTTCTATTTATTTCGAGTTGCCGGAGCATGGCTGCTGACCGTCTGGTTGGCAACCTTGATGAGGCGGCGAGGCCTCCCTCTTGTGGAAGCAGGTCTGGTTCTGGCAGTTGCCACAGCTTGCCAAATTCCAAGTGCTTTAATGACAAACGCATTAAGCAAGTGGATAGGCAATCGTCTCAAACTACTCATTGTGGTTATACCTCTTTCGGTGGCATGTTGCTGGGCTTTACTTGAAGGGGCTCTCTCCCTTTGGCCGCTCTTCTCAGCTGGTTTTGGCTTGAGTATCGGCTGCATCTTTTCTATCGGGATGACACTTATTGTTGTCAACTCTGCTGATGAAGCCAGCACGGTAGCTCTTTCCGGGATGGCTCAAGGACTCGGATTTATTGCAGGTGGTCTACTTGCATGGGGTGCAAGCTTTGGCATGAATAGCCCACGAGCCGATTTATGGATTGGATTATTCTACACTGTTTTTGCTCTATCCGGCTTATACTTTGGCGCACGCTGTGAGCGAAAAGGACAGGTTTCAACAAACTAAAGAAATGGCACATTTGATGTTTGCATTGAGGAGCGAACTATGCTAGAATGTCTTTAATTCAGAAATCTATCAGCAACATGAAGCGTCCTTTTTTTTCTCTCGCCCTTGCTGTCTGTGCCAGTTCTATGCTGAACGCGGCTCAGCTTTATGATATTACACTTTCCAACGCCCAGAAGTACTCCCAGTGCACAATCCTTTATGGTGGTAGCACCATGACCAGATTCACGGGCAAAGACCGCAGCGGCAATGTTGTGACTAAAGAAGTAAAGACCTCTACCATCCTCCTTAAGAAGCCGGTAGCAGCAGACGTAGCACCTGCTCCGGAACAGGTAGAAGAGCCCGTTGCAGAAAATACCACACCGACTGAAACACCAGCAGCCGCAGAAACCACAGCAACAACAGAAGCCGGCAGTACTGCTCCCGAATCTGCTGAGGCCGCAGCACAAACTACTGAAACAACGACAAGTGAGCCGGTGCTGGATGCCTATGCTACAGAAACAACAGAAAGAACGGCCAAGGCCAAAGATGCCACTTTGAGACTGAGAGATAAACTTGCTAAAGTCGATACCGAGTTCAACTCCCTTACCAAGCCGACAACCCGTCTCAAATCCGCATGCACCAGCGGCAAGAGTCGCGTTGAGCGAGATTTGGGTAAAATGGACAAATTGGCGCTTGAAGTTGCAGATTTACAGGAACAATACAACAATAACATAGCCGACTACACCTTCACTAAGGTGTCCCCCGATCAACGCACGGCCTATGTCCAGAATGGTCAGGCTGCCCACAAGGCCATGCTTGTTGACATGAATCAACGCAAGGGCTCCCGAAAAATCGGCGGTTTGGACAAATACGAAGTGATGCGCGAACGCTACCAAGGCATTCCGGAATACAAGCAGGCTCACGAATGGTATATCAAGACGCTCAACGACTTGGAGAAAAAGTGGACAAAAATGTTTGCCAATGAAGAAAAGAAACGCAAATCTCTTCAGCCCGCAAAAAAAGCAGACATGCAGGAAAATGATGAGGAAGAATACCAGAAACTGGCTGCTCAGCTGGAGAAAAACGGCGAGGATATTTCCCGCGTATGGTACAATCCCAGCACGCGCAATCTGCAGATGCTGCGTAACTGCCTCAACAAAGTAAAAGATGCCAAGCGTCGTTCTGAAGGAATCAAACTTTCCGACAAAGTTGGGACAGTCCCCTCACTGATTGAACAATTCTGGACTTCCATGGATGAAGCGCGTCGTCTGATGGTGTCCGGCGATTTTGCAGGAGCAGAAAAGGCAATGGATGACAACCATGCATTCAAAACAATTAACCAGCTGAATCGCCAAATGTTGCCGGATGAATTCCGGAAACCGCTGGTGGAGGAACACCGTGCACTGGAACAGGAGATTCGCAAGCGCAGCCGTGCACACAATATGCTCAAAACTCAACTTGAACGCAAGATTGGTGAACTTGAGCGTTCTACAGACTCAGCAGATTCGCAGCTGAATGCACTTCTCGAACAGATTGAGAGAGAAAAAGAATTGGATGCCGGCGAAAATACCGTTGACCTGAAAAAGAAGGATGACGGTGCTGCTGCAACCGAGGAAAAGCAATAACATGAGTTTCACCATGGCAACACAGCACGGCTTTGCCGTATACATTCTCTCAGTAGCTGTCTCAATCGTAAGCGCGGCGAGCGTTTCCATTCCTGCAGATGTTGACACAGCTTTTGCAAATTACGTGGCGCTGCCCGATTCCATCGTGCCCATCCTTGAGCGAGTTAAAGATAAAAGTACGGCTGATGCAGAAGCGAACAACCTGTACAAAGAATTAACGAAAGTCTATGACACGAGAAGCGAGCTTCAGAAAATTGCGAAGCTGCCCCCGGAAGTAGCAGAGCAACTTAAGCATAAATATGCAAGCGACATGCGAACGCGCTGGGGGGAAGTATATAAGCACATTTTTCGTTTGCAAAAGGTAAGATGTTATGAATCTATACCTTTTTTCAAACAATTTCATACACTTTGCATGATGCTCGAGCAATGATGACGCGTCTTTTCTTCATTACCTGCACGTTTACAGGCTCCGTTGCATGGGGGAATGCACCCTCAGTCGAGAGAATGCCTGATATCGGTGTAAAAATGCCCGTACAGGACGCATCCAGCGTGGCAGAGGAACCAGATGCCGCACTTTCTCCGGCAGAGCAACGCATTATCGAGGGTCTTCGGCTGCAAGCATTGTTACACGATACGCTTGGCTCAGTAAAGGATAAAGACAGTGCAGATGCCGCGGCAGCCATCATTCGTCGCTTGACGGATGAGATGCAACAATGGGCGCAAGGATTTGCGGCTCTTCCACCTCTGGACGAAGACACACGCAATCATTATGAAGAAAAATATTTGCCGGCCATTCGGCTGATGAATGCCCGCATTAAAACACAGGGCGAGCGTATTGCCTCCGCAGAATATTACAATTCTCAGACATTGCCGACTGAACTTCTGAAACTGGTTCGCACATTCCGATAACCATCGTTCTATACCGCATACCATGAAAGTCCTTCCCCTCCTGAGCATCCTGCTGGTACTTGCCTTCGCACCTCTTTTTGCCACAATGCCTGAAGCCACACAAACTCTTCACCTGACAAACGTCGACAATCAGGAAGATGCGGGCATCGCGCTCCGCACTCTCATACAACAAGCAGCTGCTGCACAGCAGCCAACGGTTATCAGCATCCCCAAGGGTACATACCATTTCTACCCTGAGTCTGCTCCGGAACAGGCCATATTCATCTCAAACCATGACCAGCAGTCTGGTCACCGCATCGGCATCCCTCTGCAAGGCCTTAAGGACGTAAACATTCAGGGAAACGGCAGCACGTTCATCTTCCATGGCAAAATGCTTCCCGTCGTTGTGATGGACAGCGAAAGAATCACCATCTCCGGCATCAACATTGCAGTAGATGCCCCCCTGGCCCACGAAGGAACCGTTGTGGAGGCAACACCGGACAGCGTAACTCTTCAATTTTCCACCACACCTGCCTGGGGGGTGGAAGATGGGAAGTTCTACATCTGCGGAAAAGGCTGGAAACTGCATCCTAACCACGCATTGGGATTTGAAGCAGCAGGCCCCATGTTATCTCATGGTTTATGGGGCGACATGGGATGGCGATTCCCGGCTGAAAAAGTGGGCAAAGACTGCGTGAAGTTCCATACCGGCACAGCAGTGCAAAAATATGGCTTAAAGAAAGGCAACATACTGGTATTGCGCAACGCATGGCGCCCGCATCCTGGCATGTTGCTGTATCGAGCCAAAGACACCGTGCTCAACGATGTGGTATTCCACGATAGCATGGGCATGGCCCTTATTGCCCAGCGCAGCGAGAACATCCGCATCTCCGGTGGTGGGTGTCTGCGAGCACCCGGGCGCATTCATACCACGGCAGCGGATGCCACCCATTTCTCCAACTGCAAGGGGCTGATTCATGTAGAAGGCGCCACCTATGAAGGGATGATGGATGACGCCATCAACGTGCATGCCACCTGCCCGGCTATCACGGAGGTGCAGTCACCCACCAGCTTCGTGGCTCGATTCATGCACAGCCAGGCATACGGATTTGATATCGCAGCACCGGGAGAGAACCTGCGCTTCATCCGAGGCAAGACTCTGGAAAACACACAAGAAACAGCCAAAGTTCAATCAGTGGAAGTCATCGACCCGATGCATGTTCGCATCACCTTGGAAACCCCGCTGCCTGCCGGTGTAGGCGTGGGTGATGCCGTGGAAAATGACGATTGGCACCCGGAAGTTGTCTTCCGCAACAATACGGTGCGCCACAACCGTGCACGTGGGGCCCTGTTCACCACCCCCCGACCGGTACTGGTGGAAAACAATCACTTTGATCACTCATCCGGCTCTGCCATCCTGCTGGCCGGCGATGCCCAGGGATGGTATGAAAGCGGTCGCTGCCTGGATGTATGCATCCGCAACAATACATTTGAACATAACCTGACAGCGCTCTATCAATTCACCCACGCCATCATTTCCATTTGCCCGGAGGTGCGCGAGCCTGAAAAGCAAACATTGCGCTACCACGATAATGTGCGCATCGAACACAACACCTTTATCACGCATCGCACCCCCCTGCTCTATGCCATCTCGGCATCCAATGTGCATTTCCGCAACAACAACATTACCTATACCGACACCTACCCGGCCGTTGGTAAAAAGCAACCTTATATCACAGAGTACTGTGAACAGATGAACTTGCAGCCTGTTCAACAACCTGCAAAATAATTGACCCTTAAATCTACTCACACCATGTCCACCATTCGTCCTTTTGCAGCCCTGCGCCCGCCCAAAGAATATGTGGAGCAAGTATCCAGCCTGCCCTACGATGTCATGAGCCATGAGGAAGCCTGCCGCATGGCAGAAGGCAACCCCTCCTCGTTCCTGCACATCTGCCGCGCCGACATTGATACGGATGAAGCCCGCATTCACGATGCTTGCACCTATGAAATGAGCAACCACAACTTGCAGGAGTTCATCCGCAAAGGCTTCTTACGCAAAGATGCCACCCCCTGCTACTACATCTACCGCCAAATCATGTGGGGCCGCGTGCAGACCGGTATTGTAGGCTGCGCCAGCGTGGATGAATACCTCAACAATACCATTCTCAAACACGAACTGACCCGCAAGGAAAAAGAGCTGGATCGCATTAACCATTTTGATGCCTGCTCCACCCAGACAGAACCCGTATTCCTGGCCTATCGCAAGCATGAGGGTATCTCCGCTGCAATCCGCGAGTGGATTAAGTTCCACAAACCGGAATACGACTTTACAAGCGATGATGGTGTCACCCACCTGCTCTGGCCCGTCACCGATGCTGAGGTCATTGAAACCATCCGCAAGGGCTTTGAAGAAGTTCCGGCCCTTTACATTGCAGATGGGCATCATCGTACGGCATCCAGTGCAGCCGTATCAGCCAAGCGCCGCGCCGAAAAGCCGGACTATACCGGCGAGGAAGAGTTCAATTACCTCATGGCGGTCACCTTCTGTGATGAGGACCTTTTCATCATGGACTACAATCGCGTGGTGAGCGATTTGAACGGGCTTACTCCGGCTGAGTTTATCGCAAAAATAAGCGATACCTTTGACGTACGCATGGCAGATTGCGAAGGGCCTGCCGCCCCCGGGCACAAGCATGAG
>JAFYUJ010000068.1 GCA_017558555.1 Akkermansia sp. | reverse complement strand
CTTTTCATCATGGACTACAATCGCGTGGTGAGCGATTTGAACGGGCTTACTCCGGCTGAGTTTATCGCAAAAATAAGCGATACCTTTGACGTACGCATGGCAGATTGCGAAGGGCCTGCCGCCCCCGGGCACAAGCATGAGTTCGGTATGTATCTTGCCGGCAAATGGTACACCATCAACGCAAAGCCCGGCACATACGATGAGAATCACCCTATTGACAGTCTGGACTGTGCCATTCTGCAGGCCAATCTACTCGCACCCGTGCTGGGTATTGATGACCCGCGCACCAGTCCCCGAATCGACTTTGTAGGGGGTATTCGCGGGCTGCAAGAGCTGCAGAATCGCACCGGCGAGGGCGTAGCATTCGCGCTCTATCCTGTCACCATGGCAGATTTGTTCAACGTCGCAGACAACGGAGAAATCATGCCGCCGAAGTCCACGTGGTTTGAACCCAAGCTGCGTTCTGGCTTGTTCTTGCACGAAATTGAACGCTAATTCCCATTTCTAAAGAAATTTCATCATGAAAATCCTCATTCCCACCAAATTGGACAAAGCCGCCGCAGCAACCCTTTCAGCCGCCGGTTATGATGTTGTTCAGAACGATAGTGACCCCATCGAGGCCCTGGTAGCCGCCCATCCGGATGCCAATGGCATCATTGTCCGATCCGAAAAAGTAACGGCAGACATTATTGATGCACTCCCCTCACTCAAGTGTGTTATTCGCGCTGGCGCCGGGTATGACAACATTGACTACGTGTATGCCCGCACCAAAGGTATCGATGTGATGAACACCCCCGGGGCCAACTCTAACGCCGTGGCAGAAGAAGTGGTAGCTATGATTTTGGCTGCATACCGCTACGTGGTACCGGCAGATACAACAACCCGCGCAGGTGAATGGAATAAAAAGAAATACATGGGCCGCGAGCTTACCCGCAAAACAGTGGGTATCCTGGGTCTTGGCAACATTGGCCGCATGCTGGTCAAGCGCCTGCAGGGCTTTGAATGCACCGTTCTGGGGTATGATCACTTCCTGTCCCACCAGCGAGCACTCAATATTGGCGCCACACCTGCAAGCGTAGAAGAAATATTCTCCACCGCAGATATCATCTCTGTCCACGTACCGGGCGGGCCTGCAACGCGCAATCTTATCAATGCCGAACTCATCAGCAAAATGAAAGATGGTGCGATGCTCATCAACTGCGCACGCTATGGAGTGATTGATGAAGATGCCCTGAGAGAAGCTAAAAAAGCGGGTAAAAAACTCATTTATTGCACCGATGTGCATCCGAAAGATGCAGCAGCCATGCAACCAAGTGCTGATATTGCTGATGTCATGTTGCCTCACCTGGGGGCCAACACGTCAGAAGCCAACAAGATGGCAGCCATGCGCGCAGCCGCTCAAATGGAAGCCTATTTCTCCGTCGGGGATACCAGCTGTGTCATTAATGCCGAAAAGCCGGCCGACTTGAATCCCGCGCATCTGCAATTAGCCTCCATGCTCGGCAAGCTTTGCTACCAAGCCAGCGGCTGCAAGCCCATTCGCAAGGTGGAATGCACGTTCTACAACAATCTCCGTTCTTTCCGCAAATGGTTTACTCCCTGGATTTTGGCAGGAGCCGTTCCCGGCGCAGAACAAGGGCTCATGCCCGCCGCTGCTGAAGCTTCGTTCCGCGAACACGGCATCGTCTTCAAGGCCAGAGAACCTCAGGATGACAAACTGTATGATGATGCTCTGACACTGGATCTTTTCGTGGAAGAAGATGGCGTGCAAAAAGTGACCAGCGTACGCGGTATGGTTGTTGATGGTGAGCCGGTTGTCTCACGTATTGATTCATTTGACCACCTCTATGCATCCCTGCGCGGCCACACACTTGTGTTCCGTTATGAAGACAGACCTGGTGTCATTGCAACCATTGGTCAGTTACTTTCGCTCTCCAACATCAACATCGAAAACATCGTGGCTCCCAAAGACCACAACAGCGGCGATTCTCTCGCCGTCATCAAAACGGAAACGCCTGTAGAGGAAGACCTCGCAAAGGCCATTGCGCGAGCCATTTCTGCAAAATTAGCATTTACTCTTACGCTCTGAAACGCAGACTAAGCACGTCTTCCCCCCGCCCGCTCCGCTGTGCTTGCAACGGAGCGGGCATTTTTTATGTATTTTGGCTTGCCAACCAACGCCATCTGGTGTAGTCTTGCTGCGCCGTTCGGGTTCGGGTGGTCGCTGTACGCATGCGTGCAGAGGAAAGTCCGGACATCTCAGAGCAGCGCGTCCTGCGAAAGCAGGAGACACCCGGAGACAATGCCGGGTGGACGGAAAGTGCCACAGAAAACAAACCGCCCACATGGGTAAGGGTGAAAAGGTGGAGTAAGAGCCCACCGCTCCGGAGGTAACGATGGAGGCATGGTAAACCCCGCGCGATGCAAGACAAACAGGGGTAGGGTCGCTCTGCCTGCTTATGAGCCCCGGGTATTAGTTGCACCTCGCAAGAGGTCTGGTTTCACTGAAACCGGAAGAAAAATGGCCACACAGCCCGCAAGGGTGGACAGAATCTGGCTTACAGAACCCGAACGGCGTCATACTACTCGCTCTTCTTTTTCTCTCTCTGAGCGAGAGTAATCTGAATCGCATTGGCCATATTGTGGAAGAAGACATAGAAGACCGGCGCTACATACGCCAGAGGCGTTGCAAAACTTTGCCCTGCTATGAACAAAGTGAGTACGGTATTTTTTTGGCCCAAAGCCTGGGAGCATTCTCGCTTCAGCAACGGATATCCCAGCCAGTAGCCACCAACAAATCCGGTGACACAAACGACAGCTGCACCGAGAACCATGGGAAGCATCTCCGACCATGCATATCCCATGCCCAGAACTCGAGTGGTTCCCACGGCTGAAATGAGGGTCAGATTGACAATCCAGATACCCAATGAAAAGTCCCGCAATTTGGCGCCCCACATCCGGCTGGGAGGATATATAAGCCGCAGGAGCAAAGAGAAAAGAGCCGGAACCAGCAAAACCGTAGCTATCTGCTCTGCCACCTGAAAAGCTATTTCCTGATAACTGAGACTGGGGTCATGGACTACCAAAGGCAGCAAAAAGGGAGTAATGAGCGCAAAGACAACCTGGCTCAGCACCATGGCCGTGGTGCTGAACTCCACATCACCCCGCAACAAATTGACGATAACCGGACTGGCTGATGCTATGGGCGCCGCAGCACAGTAATAAAGCCCCTCCGCCAATACAGGATACCCCAATAGGCGAGCAATCCCCCAAAAGCCCACAGCAAACAACTGCAAGGCCAGCATCAGCCACATGTGCATGCGCTTTGGCTTCAACCGCTCGGTATCCAAGCTGACAAAGGTAATGCTGAGCATCACCCCGATGCCTATCGGCAAAAGCCATTTGAAATCGTCAATCGCATCATGGAAGAGCCCACCAATCACGAAGGCGAGCACCATACATATACTGCGCAGCCGCTGTATCATGGGGTGTTGAAGTCTCAGGCCTTGGTTGCCGCATCCTCTTTGCGTTGTTCTACCAGGGAAACGGTCGCATCTTCTTTTTGCGGCTTGGGATAAGCTATGCGATTATGATTCATCGTCAAGACCGTGTGTATGAACGATTCCTTCATCTTTGCGATTTCCCCGAGGGTCAACCCGCAATCCTGTAAATGGCCATCAAGGATGCGGCCCTTGAAAATTCCCTCAATCATCGTACGGATATCCGACTCCGTAGGATTCTTCAGGGAGCGAGTCGCGCTTTCAACGGCATCAGCCATACTGACAATACCGGATTCGCGCGTCTGAGGAATGGGACCTTTGTAGGTGAAGATGGATTTATCAACCATATCAGGGCATGTGTCGGTCTGCCCCTCCTCAAATCTTTTTTGCTCTTCCTCATACCGATCCAAAGCTTTACGATAGAAGAAGAAAGCAGTCGTGACACCATGATGCTCACGAATAGCGCTTATGATGCGGCTGTTGAGCTTATACTCGCGGGCAAGCTCAACACCATCCGCCACGTGTGAAGTGATGATACGTGCGCTGGCTTCCGGCGTAAGTTCATTGTGAGGAGATACTGACTGATCTGCTATATTTTCTGCAAAATACTGAGGATTGTTAATCTTTCCAATATCATGATACAGGCCACATACACCAGCGCGTGTGACATCGGCCCCTATAGCCTCGGCAGCACCTTCAGCCAAACGCTGGACATACAAACTATGATGAAACGTACCGGGAGCAGCTATCTGCAGTTTACGAAGAATGGGGTGGTTCATATCAGCCCACTCAAGCCAGGTGATATGAGTAGAGATGTTGAAAATCTTTTCCAGAATAGGCATCAGGCCATTCACAAGAACCGCCACAATAAAATTCACGCCCAAGGCCAAAGCAAACTCCATGGCCAGCCAGGTGGCATCAAAACCATCTCGCAAACAGGCTAAACCATTATCACAAAGAAGGCCCAACACAACGGTCGACACAAACACCACACCACCAGAAGCTATGCCTGCGTAAATTATTTGCTCTCTTTTTCGCACTCTCGAAGATAAGGAGGCACTTACAACACCCGTCAAGAAGCTGACTACTATGTAATCTGCCACAATCACAACCGGACAGTTCAGAGGGAAAAGCACTACCCCAAAAAATGTACCACTCAATGCCATGAACAAGCCCAGCTTCCGGCCCACCATCACGGCGGCCGCAGAAGGTGCAAGAATATAGGGTAACACCAAGAGCAACTGCCCTCGTGTAAACTGAGAAAAAGCTTCCTGTACAGCATTCCACGCCATCATCATGGCCATTTGAGCCAAAATAATGAGAGTACACAGCAACAGGCGTCTCAAATCCAATTCCTGGTTCTTTATATTGACAAGAAAATACACCACCAGGGCTATAGCAGCAAAGAACAACCAAGCCATGCGGAATACGGCTTGCTGTACATCAATTGCAGTATAACCTACCATGAAATACATCATCCCCACGCTCAAGGCAGCCATTAACAACATTTTTTTTATGTTGTCTGCTGTCATACGTAACGCCTCAGCATCTGCTCCCGGACGTAATATCTTCGAAATATTCTGGAACATACTCTTCGTGTAAGTCCCCATAGTATAATCTCTCTCCGGTTGCTTGTCAACATCCCGTCCTGAGTCTGTGTCATTACCGCTTCCTTTTTGTCGGATTGACGCAAGCTTTTCTTGACTTGCATTGGCGAAACGATAAAATGTTTGCGTCAAACGACCTCATTTATTCATATTATGAAGTTCCCCATCATCTCCACCATCGCTGTCACGCTGTGCGCCCTTGCCGCTACAGCTCAGGCTGAGCTCAAGGTTGCATCTGTCAACGTGACTGAACTCTACACTTTGTTCTACAAGCGCTTTGAAACCGAGACTCGTCTCAAGGAGCAGGAAGCAGCCATCAAGGCAGACATCGAAACCCGCCAACAAAAGCTTGTTGCCCTTCAGGAAGAGGACAAAAAGATTTCTGCTCAGTACGATCCCACACTCGGTGAGGCAGCCGTGAAGAAACTGCGTGATCAGCACGCTGTAAAGCAGAATGAAATTCAGGCAGCCCAGCAGGAACTTCAGACCTATGTGCAGCGCCGCTCCCTTGCTTTCCGTGAGCTGTTCCGCCGTGACATGGTTTTGCTCTTCAATGAAGTACAGAAGACTATCGAAGAAGTTGCTACGGCATCCGGCTGCGACCTGGTTATCGACTCCAGCGCCACAAACGCCAACCCCGGCACCAAGATTTTCCCCTATGTGAAGTCCACGTTCGACATCACTCCCGAGGTGCTCAAAAAGCTCAACGCTGGTGCTCCCGAAGGTTTCGATCCCAAGGCTGAGTTGCAGCGTCTGTATGGTTCTTCTGCCGTTCCCGGTCAGCAGCCTGCTGCTAACTAAAGGCATTTTCTCTCACTCTCACCTACCTGTGTTTCCATGAACCTCTCAATCAATGACGTTCTCGGGCTCACCGGAGGTAAACTTCTCAACACGGCTCCGGAGATTGAAATCTCCGGAGTCGCTACGTTAGCAGAAGCTACCGCCGGCGATGTGTCATTTCTCGGGAACGAAAAATATTTCAAGGATTTTCTTGCTACCAAAGCAAGTCTTGTACTAGTTCCCCCGGCTCTTCCCGAATACCCGAAAGACGTATGCTTCATTGAAGTAGAAAACCCATCTCTGGCTTTCAACGCTCTTGTGGAACACTTCATGAAAGCGGCAAACGATTTTGAACCCGGCATTTCACCTCAAGCCATCGTGGATTCCACAGCTGAGGTTGATGCGACAAAAGTACGCATTGCCGCCGGTGCCATCATTGAAGCCGGCGCAGTCATCGGCGAAGGCTCCGACATTGGGGCTGGCTGCTATATTGGCAAATCCACAGTCCTTGGCAAGAATTGCAAGCTCTATCCCCGAGTTGTTGTACGCGAACGCTGCATTCTCGGTAACAATGTAGTCGTGCAGCCAGGCGCAGTCATTGGCTCGGATGGCTTCGGGTTCCTCCTTAACAAAGAGACCGGCCGATACGAAACAGTGGACCAGGTTGGCATCGTCGTCGTTGAAGACAATGTTGACATTGGCGCCAACACAACCATTGACCGCGCACGTTTTGGTCGCACGGTTATTGGAGAAGGCTCCAAGATTGACAATCTTGTGCAGATTGGTCACAACGTTGTCGTTGGCAAGCACACGGTCATCGTATCTCAGAGTGGCATTGCAGGCAGCACACATATTGGTGATTACGTGACCATTGCTGCACAATGTGGCGTAGCCGGTCACCTGACTGTGGGAGACAAAGCCATTTTGGCGGCACGCACAGGTGTGATGTCTGATTTGGAAGGCGGCCAACCCTACTGGGGTGCTCCGGCATCCCCGTTTGCTGAAGCCCGCAAGCAATTTGTGGCCATCCGCAAGCTGCCCGAAGCATTCAAGGAACTCCGCAATCTCAAAAAACAAGCTGATGACATCCGCAAGATGATTGAAGAAGCCATGGGCTCCGCCGGTGACGCTTGATTCCAAACATACTCACTCAAAAAATCCACCCGCATGCCATACCGGCGCGCGGGTGATTCTTTTTTTGTAAAAAACGGACAAATTATTTAAGAGAATTTGATTTCTTATTTGCAAAAGCACTCACTATATGCTAGAATCTCACCTATAAAACCGGTAAGGAGTGCCCGTTCTGCATGAAAACGATTGACCGATACATCTTGCGCCAGTTGATAGCCGTCACATTCTTGGGGGTACTGTCCTTGACCTTGTTGATGCTTTTGGGCCAGTTATTCAAAGAGTTACATTCACTATTAGTAGAAAGCGGTGCTCCGCCCAGCATTGTCATCGATTTCATTCTGCAAGTTATTCCCTTCTCTCTTACATTCTCAGTGCCGTGGGGCTTCCTGACAGCGGTGTTGCTGGTATACGGCAGACTTGCTGCGGATAATGAACTCACCTCCATGCGCATGGCCGGACTGAGTCTGTGGCGACTCAGCGCCCCTGCCATCGGTATGGGTATCGTTCTTTCCTTCCTCTGCTATTATATCAACATCGAAATCGCCCCTCGTGGCAAGCAAGCCATGACGGAGTTGGTGCTCAAAGCAGCCATGGATAATCCGCGCAACCTGCTCAGCTCCGGGCAAGGTGCTACCAAACTTGACAAGATTCAATTGTACACCGAGGGTAAGGATGGTGATGAAGTATATGGCGTGCACATGTATCCCCTGCGAGGAAGTAAAGATATGGGGGGAGCCAATTTCCAAGCCGTTCATGCACAATCTGCAACAATTGGTGAATTTGACCTCAAAACACGTTTGCTTCACCTCACTCTTCACAAAGCTACAATTGAGCACAATGACAAAGGCGGCATTACTGATTTGCCGACCATTGAGGAGATGCCTCTGCGAATTCACATTCCGATTCGCACCCGCCGCAAGCTTAAACCCAATCGTTTTACTAATGCCGAGATTGCAAATGAACTGGCTCACGTTGAGGTGATACGCCCGGTCGATATCATGGAGGTAGAACGGTACAAAAATGTAGCAGCGGTAGACCCCACATTCCCATGTGCCGATTTGCTGTGGGAAAGTGCCCACTCCGACATGCATTACTACCGCTCAGAAATGAACCCGAAGAATGAACGTGCATTCCGCACAGAAGGAGTGCAACGCGCATCATTTGCCTGCGCATGCATTGTCTTCTCACTCATCGGCGTTCCTCTGGCCATCACTGCGCGACGCAAAGACACCTCTACAGGTTTTGCCATGGGCATTATCGTGGCGGCAGTCTACTTTGTGGCTTTGGTGTTCTGCGAACTTTCCAGAAAATCCGCAGGCATTACACCTTACATCGTACTGTGGATTCCAAACGTATTGTGTGCAGCATACGCTTTCTGGCAACACCAAAAGGCAAAATACCGCGGTTAATCACCATGTAGAGTGGGTAAAACCAACCCACATTCTTTGCCTGTAGTGTGTTGATATGTTGTCGTTAACACACGCGCATCATTGATTCCCAGCTCCTGCTTTAATCTCAGCCATCGTCTGTTCCACCCTCGGGGTAATATCGGAGCCTCCGGCACCCCGAGGTATCCTTTTTTTCTCATCCACACCACCACTTGCCCCGGCATTTCTGGCGCAATGATGTTTGGCTCATCCAGCACATCCTGCCATTTCAAGTGCCGCAAGGAGTTGAACCCTACCCCACCCCACAACATCAAAGCTACGGCGGCGGCACAAGCACTCCATTCGCGTCGTTCCAGGACCTCAATGATGTGCCTCACTTGCTGTGTATTTAAAATCTCATATTCTTTCCCCGACGCCTCTTCTTGTTGATGCTTTTTCATGAAGAATATGGTAAAAAGCATCATGAAATTTTACATCAACGACGTTCAGTAATTTTTATATTTCTTAAGTGCCAATTAGTTGCGCATGCTGTATTTTTCTTCCCCTTTTGTTATTGCGCATTATCATTCATTTAACAGATTTTAACTATCGATGAAAGAATGAAAAGAAGCAGCAAATTTACAAGATTTTGGCATTTGTAGCTTGCAAGTAGGAAGATAACATGCTATATAGACAATCAGCTACACCGCATATTCGCATGAAATTATCTCCATTTAAGAAAAGCCGGAAGGGTGGTTTCACTCTGATTGAACTCATGGTCGTGATTGCCATTCTTGCAACCTTGGGTGCTATTGGTTATGCTCCCATTATGGATCACATGAACGATGGTGATCGACAGATGGCCAGCTCCAACCTGAAGACGCTTTCCACCATCATGCAGCAATTCAAGACAGATAACGGCAGCTATCCCAGCGACGTGACTGCAGAAAAGCTGATGGAAGCCCAGCCCGATTACAACTTCGGTGAACTGAAGGGTGACTACGCCAACAACTATTTCCGCCAGATTTACTACACACGTTCCAACAACACGGAAAAGAACTTCTACGCCAAGGTAAACTGCGCAGGCAAGGCCACCAAGGACGCAGATGACAAATTGGCAAATGGTCGCGCTCTTGAACGCGGCGAGAACGGCTTGGCTTATGTGATGAAGAAGGACTCCAATGATGAGAGCGTCAAGGCTGCCGTGACAGCCAGCAACGCTCCCCTTGCCATGACTTCCGTGTATCCTGCTGATAAGCCCTATGCCGGCGACAAGGTGGTGTATGACAACGTGTCTTTCCGTGGCCACGTGTTCGTGCTGAAAGGTGACGGTTCTGTGACCGACATGAAAGACGACGATTTGGTCGAAGACGAAACAGACGATGAAAAGAGCACTATGCGCAATGACATCTTCCCCGAGACCAAGCGCGGCCGTGCCACAGCCAACCAGTACTACGTGCTCTCCCCCGAGCTCTGATAAGTACAAACATCATTTCAAGAAACCCGCACCGATCAGTTCATCGGTGCGGGTTTCTTACAATAAAGATAAGCAAAGCAGGCTTACTCGTCTCGTAACGATATCAGTCGCGTAATGACCTGTTCTATCACATTATCAGGGCAAGAGGCTCCGGCCGTGATGCCAATGTGGCACGGCATGGCAGGATGAGCCAGCGATGTCGGAAGCGCGACGATTTGCTCGCTTTTCGTAGCCAAATCAAAGCATTTGATGCGCTGCGCATCCATCAGGCAATCAGCAGATTTGATAAAGAACGTAGGCAGCTGCAAAGAAGCAATATGGGCCAGGTGCGTGGTGTTTGAACTGTTATACCCACCCACAATGAACATAGCATCCAGTGATTTTTCCAACAGGTCATACAGAGCATTCTGACGATCCTGCGTTGCACCACAGATGGTATCAAACAGGTGGCAACGCTCATCAGTACCATCTCGCTGCACAACAGCTGCGCGTATTATCTGCTGGATGCGAGCGGTTTCATCCTTGAGCATTGTCGTCTGATTGGCGACACCTACTTCCTGAAGATGCACATCGGGATCAAAGCCAGGTGAAACGCTCAGCTTGAAACGAGACAGAAATTCTGCTTTATTCCCCTTGCCTGCAATATAATCAGCAACACAGCGAGCATCATCCTCGCTGAAAATGACAATGAAATTGCCATTGCCATCGTCTCCACGAGAGTGGGAGGCCGTGGCAATACTTTCCTCATGGCGCACCTTGCCGTGGATGATACTGGTAATACCGCGACGAGCATAGTTGCGCACGCGGTGCCACACCTTCACCACATTGCCGCAGGTTGAATCCACGAGCTGCACGCCCTTAGCATCTAAAAACTCGCGCATCTGTACAGAGACACCAAAGGCCGGCATGATGACAACATCTTCAGCAGTCAACTGTGTGTAGCGCTCATCACTCAGATTCCAGGGAAGATGCAGCAGGCCCATGGCATCCAAACGAGCATTGACTTCAGGGTTGTGAATAATCTCACCAATGAGCCAGATGCGCTTACCTCTGAACATGTGACAAGTAGCATAAGCAATTTCAATGGCACGCTTCACCCCATCGCAAAAGCCAAAATCCGCAGCAAGACTAATTTGCAGTTTGCCATGGTGATACACATTCCCGGATGCAATAATGGACTCCACCAGATTGCTACGATATTGGGCAACCTCGGCCTGTACTTTTTCCATCATTTCCGGGCGGCGCACGTTAATCGGCTTATTCAGGCTCTTCATGAGCAGAAGTATGCCACAAAAATGCCCGGGAAGCAAGGAAAACTCCCCGGGCAGCATAGTTGCTTTAACGTGATATTCAGGAACGGTCCAACCCCAGCGCCTCATTGGCCAGAATCTGGCAGCCACGCAAATCCATCTTACCAGTGGGCAGCACAGGGATGGCTTCTACGGGAATAATGTCGCGCGGGCTCCACAGGCGAGGAATCCCCTGCTCCACCAAATGCGTGCGAATTTCATCCAATGCCTGCGTCAGGTGATTCTGGTGTACGCAGGAGAGCATCACAAGAGCCTCACCTCGCTGGGCATCCGGTACGCCCACAATAGCGATAGCGCGACCGGAGAATCCTTCCGGTACCTGCACAAAGGCATCAATCGCATTTTCCACTACTTCGTGCGGCACCATTTCGCCACCCACCTTGGAGAAGCGAGAACGGCGCCCGCCGAGCGTGAGGAAGCCATTAAGATCTACTGTACCCAAGTCACCGGTCTTGAACCAACCATCGCGGAACACAGATGCATTCAAATCATCACGGCCAATATAGCCACGGAACACGTTGGCACCGCGCAGCCAAATCATCCCTTGCTCAGAAAGAGGCAGGGCGCGATCATCATCATCAGGGTCGGTAAGGCGAACAGCCACACCGGGAAGAATCTGCCCCACGGTACCAAACTTGCAGCCGGGTACAAAGTAGGGCTGCTCGGGCGTAGATTCCACGCGGTCAAGGTTCACAGCACAAACCGGTGAAGTTTCCGTCAGGCCATAACCTTCCAGAATTTCCATATTGCACTTGGAGGCAAACTCATCTGCCACGGCTTTTTGCAGTTTTTCTGCACCCACCACAAAATACTGCACAGACTTGTACGTATCAGCTGATGCACGGCGCAGCATGCTGCGGGCAAACGTGGGCGTGGATACCACCAGACGGCACTGATACTGCTCAATCAAATCATTGAGCTTCTTGGCATCCAGGGGTGAAGGATACGATACCATGGAGAAGCCATAGAGCGGAGGCAAGATGGTTGTCACCGTCAGACCAAAGCTGTGGAAAATGGGCAAGCTGCAAAGGAATCGACTACCGGCAGGAACACTCACGCGGCTGAGCAACTGCGTCACATTGGCCAACACCATACGATGGGTCAGCGCCACCCCCTTGGGCTCACCAGAAGAGCCGGAAGTAAACAGAAGCACAGCTTCATCGTCACCATGGCGCTCATCAAGTTTGAAGGTGCGGGCAATCACGGGCATGGGTGCCAACTTGGCAAATGCCACCCAGGATGCTATCTTGGGCATGCCAATGCCCTTGAGAATCTTGTCAATGTGCAAGATAGCCTCCCCCTTGGGCCAGGGGAACTGGGGCAGCTTGCTCATGAAGGCACGCGCAGTAATGAAATGACGGATGCCACTCTGACGGATGATGCTATCAAAAGCGGCTTCAGAGGAGGTGTAGTTCACGTTAACAGGAACGATGCCGGCCAAAATACATGCATAGTTGGCAATCACACCGGCCTTGCCGGGAGGCAGAATAATGCCCAGTCGGTCTTCCTTGACATTTTCCTTCAAATAGCGAGCCAACGCCATGGCTACACCAAGCATCTTTCCGTAAGGAACAGAACTGCCATCCATTCCATCAATAAGTTCAGACTTACTGTGGCGGCGCATCCCTTCCACGAGGAGTCGAGCAATGGATTTATCCAACACAGGATTCCTGTCATAGGCATCAGCCGAAGCCTCAAGCCAGGATTCCATCACGCGTTCGCCGGTAAGGGGTCCGGGAGCCAACTTGGGCTGGATGTTGATGCTGATGTAATCATAAGGAGCCGTTGCGGTGAAGGACTGGAGCAACTGCTCACGGTAGAAGCCAACGTAAACCGGGATGGGAGAAATGTGCAAAGCCGCCAGCTGCATCATGAAAGGCATTGGCACATCAGAAATGCTGCCAATAATGCTATTCGGGCGCCCCGGGACAAAAATGACGTCCACACCATCCTGCATGATAGCAAGCAATTTCTCACGCAACGTCTTGCTGTTGCTATTACGGAAATTAAATTTCAGCACTCGGCGGCTCTCAAGTTTCTTCATGATTGCCGGAGTCGGCAGAAGCACTTCTTCCACCATATAGGCCACGTTTTCCGCACCGCCCAGCAGCTTTTCAAGTTCAGACAAACTCTCTGAATCCACTCGATTGGGCAGATAAAGCGACGGCTGTGTGGTAATGTTCTCTTTACCGAAAATATGCACTTTTGCCATAACAGTGACATTCTAGCTTTTTCCTAGAGTTATGTCAAGCTTCGCTTTTATTTTCCAACGAAAATAAAAGAAGAAGTCTGTATTTTTGGCAAAATCAGAAAGCCAGATTCGTCGTCAACGAGGGAAAAGAGGTCTCCAATCCGGACGAAAGGCCCATATTGACAGGCTGGGAAGAAGAAACAGAGAGAAAATCCGGTTCCGTCTCAACCAAGTACGCAAAAGAGGGCACTTGGGGCTCCACCGCCATGCGGTCGCGCGTAAATGACTTTTTCTCATCCGTGCCCACAGCAATCGAAATAAACTCCTTAGCGGCACCGGGCTTCAACGCAGACAAAGCATTTTCCACATGCCCCACGATAGCAGCCTTGCGTGCAGAAATCTTGGATGGTTCACCATCAGAAGGGATGGAATAAAGCCCCAAAGCCAAGGCACCGGCACCGAGAGTAGAGGCTCCATAAGCAAGCTTTCGCCCTCCAAAGTTGGCAATAAACTGGCGAATATGTTCCCACAAAAGCTTGCGAGCGGGACGACAAACGGCCTCACGTGCTATACGTTCGTGGAAATCATACAGAAAACGCTCCTCAAAATTGGCTTCGGGCGTTGCTTCCTTGCGGAGTCCAGCTAAAAGGGCCACAAGTTCAGTTTCGCTCAGGGGGCCAGCAGAGGCTTTTTCTGTGTGAGGATTTTCCATACTTCAGCGCGGTGTGATGAGTGTCGAGCCATGTGGCCACTCTGTGTAGACACAATGTAACACGATTTGTTCAAAAAAAATACAAAAAAATGCATTTTTTTGAAAGAATTTACAAACTACCACTTTGTATCACGGAGTTGGGGTGGGATAAGTCATCCACATTTTCATCTACCCATTTGGCAATAATGGACTCACACTGTTCTACTTCCGCCACACGAACACGTCTTGTTTCATCCGTCATGCCCTCCATGTCATCAATATCATACAGATGTACACCCGGCACATGCGCACACTTCGGGTCAACATTTCGAGGCACAGAGAGGTCAATGAGGAAAAGCGTCCGACCATTGCGGCCCTCCATAGCTTGCTTCAACACGAGGGGAGATACCACGTACACTGGAGACGAAGTTGAAACGATGACAATATCAATTTGCTCCAGGTATGGAATCCATTCAGAGAAACGAATGACCTCGCCACCCACCTTGGAGGCTAATTCTACGGCCCTGTCGTAAGAGCGATTTGCAACAAAAATATGCTCGGCACCGCGAGAACGCAAACTTTGAGCAGTAGTGCGAGCAACCTCCCCTGCACCGACAACCAATACACGAGCCCCATCAAGTCCACCAAGAGCCTCACCGGCCAGCTGGACAGCGGCCGCACCTACGGATGTGGGGCCTGATGTTATATGTGTGGAACTGCGCACTTTTTTGCCCAAGGTAAATACGCGCTGAAAAGTCCTGTTGGATAATTTTCCCGTCGTGCCGGCAGCCAGCGCCGCAAAATAAGCATCCTTGAGCTGACCAAAGATTTCAGTTTCCCCGAGCACCATTGAATCCAAACCGGAAGCCACGCGGGCAAGGTGTGTCAGGGCATCACCTTCTTCGTAACGATAAAAGCAAGCCAGAGGAGCATCTTCTGTCCCCATAAAGGCCTGCAAAATCTCCCGACACCCGGCATCAGCATCAGATGACCAGAAATACACCTCAGTACGATTACATGTAGAAAGCAGAACACATTCATCTACCGCAGACAAGCCATACAAGCACTCCAGTACAACGGGCAACTTGGTTTTGCCCACGGCAAAGCGCTCACGAGTCTCCACCGAGGCGGTTTTGTGGTTGAGGCCCAAGCATACCATGAGGGCATCTGTTGCAATGGCTCTCATCAGTCTGTCACTTGCAGTGCAGTTTCATTATCGTTTCCACCAAGCTGGGGATATTGTGCGCAGGTGATTCAGCCGCAGGCGTAATACCATACTCACGAAGAGTGGCAGATGTCACAGGACCAATACTGACAACCCGGCATGACTCTGGCAATGAAATACCCATTGCCATGAAATGGTGTACAGTACTGGAGCTGGTAAAGGTAATGATATCCGCGCCTTCATTCAAAAGTCGCTCCTTTGCACCTGTCGGGTCTTCTGTTTCAGGTACCGTATTGTAGGCAATGCACTCATCGACGATAGCCTGGCGCTTCATCAACTCTTTATAGATGATATCACGACCCTGCTCGCTATGCACCCATAGCATCGTAACATTGGCCACACCACCGAACTCATCTCCCTTGCGATCAAACTCTGCAATAAGCTCCTCAGCCACGGCTTTCTGCGGCATAACATCCACCATCAGGCCTCGTTTTTTCAACTCGGCCGCCGTTCCGGGGCCCACGGCTGCTATGCGCGCACCCCCCAATTCACGAATATCTTCATATACAGAATAGAACGCCTCAAAGAATCGTTTGACGCCATTGGGACTTGAGAAAATGAGCCAGTCATAGTGCGGGCTATCTACCACGGCTGCGGCAAAATCCTTACGATCGGTAGGCGGCACAATGCGAATGGTGGGCAATTCCATCACATCCGCCCCCAGTGCTTCCAACGAGGAAGACAACGCTCCGGCTTGCTCGCGAGTGCGCGTCACCACCACGCGGCAACCGTGCAAGGGCAATCTCCCATACCAATCTAATTTATCAGCTTCGCGAACAACATCGCCAATAACCACCACCGCAGGAGCGCCCAAGCCGGCAGCTGACACAGCGTCTGCCAGAGTCGCCACCGTCGCAATCACCTTACGCTGGCGTCCGGTAGCAGCCCACTGAATCGCGGCAGCGGGTTCATCGCCATCCTGCCCGGCTGCCACGAGCGACTGCATCGTTTCCTGCAAGCGGCTCATTCCCATCAGCATCACTTTTGTACCGCGAGCAGCAGCAATACCGGCGATATCCAGAGAGGATTCTTTCTTGTTGGCATCCTCATGCCCTGTAAAAATAGTCAGTTGTGTATTGTGGGCTCGGTGGGTCACCGGTATACCGGCATAGGCTGGGCCGGCAATAGCAGAGCTGATACCCGGCACCACCTGAAAATGAACACCGGCATCATACAGCGCAGCAGCTTCTTCGCCGCCCCGGCCAAAAACGTAGGGGTCGCCACCTTTCAAACGGACGGTGCATGCATGCTTAGAGGCACACTCCACAAGAAGCGCGTTGATATCACTCTGCGGCATGGCATGCTTGCCGGCTCTCTTGCCTACATAAATTTTTTCACAACCGGGCTTGGTCCACGAAAGCATCGTCATCGCAGCCAAAGCATCATAAACCACGCAATCTGCCTGCTCAATCAGGGCTCGTCCCTTGAGTGTCATCAACTGCGGGTCACCGGGCCCTGCACCGACCAAATAAACTGTTCCCTGTTTTTTCTTCATGGTATTACAGCATGGGGAAAATGATATTATTGAGCTATCGCGCCCGAAATGGAAGCTGCACCAACATTCGCCGGAGCCTGAACTTGGGGGGCGTGTTGAGCAGGTGTCACAGAGGGCATCGTGGCAGGCTCACTCTGAGGTTGCTCTTCAGACTGCGTATTTTCCGCAGCAGGAGCCTGCGCTTCGGGCTGGGTATTTTCAACAGATGGGACAGAAGTTGCCTCGGCAGCGGCGGCCTGTTGCGCCGCGTGTCTGCCCAACGCCAACAGCTCAGATACCGTCACCATCTTGAAACCACGAGCCTGAAGCCCGCTCACAATGCCTTCTACGGCATGTAAGGTTGATTCATGGATATCATGCAGCAGGATAATCGAGCCCGGGCGTGCCCGGCCAACGGCCCTCTGGGTAACTACGGATACCCCGGGGTGCTGCCAGTCGCGCGTATCCACATCCCACATAATCGTGGACATGCCATAGCGACTCTTCATCAGGCTCACCAAATTGGAATTGACGGCACCATAGGGCGGACGCATAATCTTAGGCACAATCCCTGTAGCGGAGAGGATAGCGTCATTAGTGCGATCCATTTCATTGATGACTCGCTGCGTACCGCTGGCAGTCATCTTGATATGGCTCCAGGTATGCGCACCAATCTCGTGCCCCTCTGCCACAGCTCGGGCAAGGATACTGCTATTGCGAGAAACACTTCGGCCGACAACGAAGAACGTACCCTTGGCTCCGTATCGGTTGAGAATATCCAAAACCTGCGGAGTCAAAGCCGGGCTGGGGCCATCATCAAAGGTCAAGGCCACGTAATTACCGGGAACACTGACATGAGACACACGCAATCCGGGCATGCGGGGACCGGTATAGGCATATTGCGAAGTATAAGTTGCTCCGGAATCAGCAGAGTTGGCTGTTTTGTTGACTGATTTTGGCTTCTTTTTCCCTTCCTTTTTGGGCTTAATACCATTCAATACGGCAGGGTCTACAGGCGCGGGGTCGTTCTGCCCTGTGCAGGCCACAAACATCAGCGCAACACCCACCAGTATCGCTTGTGTTAATTTTCTACTCATAAGCAACATACTCTCGGACATAATTTTACCCCGCAATCTATCCCTTGGCAATCCCTTTTGCAGTCATCACACACTTTATCCCAAAAAGATTTCCGCCGTCTCTCGCGATGCGAAAGACGGCGGAAAAGGGATTTCAACAGCTAAGCGCTTTAGTTGAACTTAGCGAGCATAGCCTGGCGCTGAGCTTCGAGCTCGGCGGGCAGCTTGTCACCCACCATGTTGAACAGCTCAGTCTGGGATTCGAGCTCAGCCTTCCACTCGGACTCAGAGAGAGCCATATTGGTGTTGAAGGCAGCTTCATCGTAGTCCTTAAGGCCTTCGGTGTCGAGCTCGGAGAAGGCGGGGGAGATACCAAGAGCGGTTTCCACACCCTCCACTTCGCCACGGCAGCGGCGGAGCACCCAGTCAAGAACGCGCATGTTGTCGCCGAAGCCGGGCCATACGAAGTTGCCCTCGGCATCCTTGCGGAACCAGTTCACGTTGAAAATCTTGGGAAGCTTGCAAGCGCAAGTCTTGGTGCCCATATCCAGCCAGTGCTGCCAGTAGTCACCCACATTGTAGCCAATGAAGGGCTTCATAGCCATCGGGTCGCGGCGAACCTGACCAATCTGGCCGAAAGCAGCGGCGGTCATTTCGGAGCCCATGGTAGCACCCACGTACACGCCGTGGTTCCAATCCTTGGACTGGAATACGAGCGGCATGGTGGTGGCGCGACGGCCACCGAAGAGGAATGCGCTGATGGACACACCTTCGGGGTTGTAGTACTCGGGGTCGAGCGTGGGGCACTGAGAAGCGGGAGCGGTGAAGCGGCTGTTGGGGTGAGCGCACTTGCGGCCGCAGTCGGGCGTCCAGTCGTTACCCTGCCAATCGATGGCGTGAGCGGGAGCTTCGCCGTCCATACCTTCCCACCACACGTCGCCATCATCGGTCAGACCCACGTTGGTGAAGATGATGTTCTCCTTGATGGTGTCCATGGCGATGGGGTTGGACTTGTAGGAAGTACCGGGAGCCACACCGAAGTAACCGTTTTCGGGGTTGATGGCGTGGAAGGTGCCGTCCTCGTGGGGCCAAATCCATGCGATGTCGTCACCGATGATGCTGGTCTTCCAGCCCTTGGCAGCGAGTGCGGGGGGAGGCACAACCATGGCCAGGTTGGTCTTACCGCAAGCAGAGGGGAATGCGCCGGTCACATAGGACTTGCGACCCTGAGGATCGGTGATACCAAGGATGAGCATGTGCTCAGCCATCCAGCCGTTCTTACGAGCGATGCCGGTAGCGATACGGAGAGCAAGGCACTTCTTACCAAGAAGAGCGTTGCCACCGTAACCGGAACCGTAGGAGATGATTTCGCCGGTCTCGGGGAAGTGGCAGATATACTTCTCTTCGTTGTTGCAGGGCCAGGTCACGTCTTCCTGACCGGGCTCGAGGGGAGCACCCACAGTGTGCAGGCAGGGCACGAAATCGCCGTAGCCGTCACGCTTGGGATTGCCACCGCCATTCACTTCGTCTTCGAGACGCTTGAGCACCTTTTCGCCCATGATGGTCATGATGCGCATGTTGGTGACCACGTAAGCGGAGTCAGTAATTTCGATGCCAATCTTGGCAAGGGGAGAATCAAGCGGGCCCATGCAGAAAGGAATCACGTACATGGTACGGCCCTTCATGGAACCATCGAGGTAGGGGTTGAGGATGGCACGCATCTCAGCCGGGGACTTCCAGTTATTGGTAGGACCGGCATCCTCTTCCTTCTCGGAGCAGATGAAAGTGCGTTCCTCTACGCGGGCCACGTCAGAAGGAGTGGAACGAGCCAGGAAGCAGCCGGGGCGCTTCTCGGGATTCAGGCGGATGTAGGTGCCCTTCTCCACGAGCATGTCGCAAAGCTTGGTGTTCTCTTCCTCGGAACCGTCGCACCAGTAGACGGAATCGGGTTTGCAGAGCTGGCGGATTTGCTCAACCCACTCAGCAGCCTTCTTATGAGTAGTACCTGTAATCATGGTGCCAATAAAATAGCACGAGAGGCACCAACTTGCAACACGAAATTTACCAATTTTTCACCTGCTGGCGCATTTTTTTCGTCAAAGAGCGCGCAAGGAGCTTTCAAACTGGCGAAATTGAATTGCTTCGTAGATATCGTCATCGGTCGGCACCTCCCTGCCAGCCAAATCAGCAATCGTGCGGGCCACGCGCAAGATACGGTCAAACGCGCGGGCAGAAAGCCCCAGCTGCTCCACGGCAGAAAGCAAGAGCGCCTGTTGGCTCTGCGTGAGGGGGCAATACTTTCGCAAAGCTTTACCACTCAAGCGAGCATTGCAAGATATAGCGGTTCCGGCATATCGAGTCTGCTGCCGTTGGCGGGCTGCCTGCACGCGCTCGCGAATGACAGCACTGCTCTCACCATCAGGCTTTGACAATAAGCTTGCCGGGGCCACGGGCGGCACATCAATCACCATATCAAAGCGATCCAGCAAAGGTCCGGATATCTTGCGGCGGTAACGAGCAACCTCAGCGGGAGAACATTTACAGGAATGGCGAGTATCCCCCAGATACCCACAAGGACACGGATTCATGGCCGCGACAAGCATGAAATCGCAGGGAAAATCCATGCTTCCGGCGGCACGAGAAATCGTAATAGAGCCACTTTCAAGTGGTTGGCGCAGCGTCTCCAGCGTACGACGATTAAACTCCGGCAACTCATCAAGGAACAACACGCCATTGTGAGCAAGAGAGATTTCACCCGGAGTGATATTGGAGCCACCCCCCATCAAGCCCACGTCTGAAATGGTATGATGAGGAGCCCGGTAAGGACGAATGCGAAGTAGACCCTTCCTCCCCGGCAACAAACCGCACACGGAGTGAATCTTACTTGTTGTAAGGGATTCCTCATGCGTAAGCGGGGGCAGGATTGTAGGCAAGCGAGAGGCCAGCATGCTCTTACCACTACCGGGGCTACCGCTCAGCAGGATGTTATGCCCACCTGCTGCGGCTATCTCCATGGCACGGCGAGCGTAACTTTGCCCTTTGATTTCATCAAAATCCAACGCTGCATCTACAGAAATGGGTGATACCACAGGGCGATACGGAGCAAACGCGGCCCGATCCGACAAAACGGCCCAAGCTTCGCCCAGAGTATCAACGGCATACACATCAATGCCATTAACCACGGCAGCTTCATCCGCATTTTCCGCAGAAACCATGAGGTATTTACGGCCGGCATCGCGGGCGGCAACAGCTTGCGGCAATATGCCGCGCACCCCCCTCACCTGCCCGTCCAGAGCCAATTCTCCGATAATACACCAATCATCCAACCCGAGTGGGACTCGACGTTTATGAGGCTTGGGAATATCCTCATGATTTTGCTGAATAGCCACCTCAAGTCCCAAGGCTATGGGCAAATCAAAACCCGGGCCCTGTTTCCGCACATCCGCAGGGGCAAGATTAACCGTGACAATCATTTCCCCCGGACGGAAGAAATTGCTGTTACTCAACGCAGATGTAACGCGTTGTATACTCTCCTTCACAGCTGCATCGGGCAGGCCGACCACAGAAATACGGCCGGTATCTTTCACCTGGCGGGCATCTATTTCAACAGACACCTCAAAACCATCTATCCCACATACAGAAGCAGAGTGTAAACGCGAAATCATAGTAAAAACTTATTTCACAATCACAGGAGTGCCAATGGCTGTTTTCTCATAGATAATGCTGCATGCCTCCGGGGGGATGCGCACACAACCATGGGAAGCACCATCACGCAGAACGGGCCCTGTATGCATGCCGATTGCACCATTAAAACGCATCCAATACGGCATTTTTGTACCCTGAAACGTCGTCCCGGCAGGAGATTTATCAGATGCCCGTACGCTTCCTTTCACAACATCTCCGGCCGCATTCACAAAGGCCCCATACAAAGTCGAGCGATGCTCCAGTTTCTTTTCACTGATACGGAAGCTGCCTTTGGGTGTGTCATGACTTCCACTCTTACCCGAACAGGCAGGAAAATCCATAGCGATTTGGTTTTTGATGTAAAGACGGCCGCGTTGCTGATTCAGCAGGATTTCAACGCGGGTTTGCTTGGGGTCATACCACTCGATGGCAGCACCTTTCCACACATCGCGACTGGTGCGATAACCGGGACTGGCTATAAACTCCTCGAATGTGCGGGACACTCGCTTGTTGAGAAGAGCTTCATCCATTTCAGAGACAAGCTGATAAGAAGCTATATGGGCTGAGGATGAAGAGGGGGAACATGACACCCCCGGCACAAGGGGAAGCAGAAGATAGATAAGACGTTTCATAAGAGTTTATTTTTCAAGATAAGATTCAAGACGAGCGGCAAACTCACGCGGAAGGATAGCTTCCACCAAAGCATCATTTCCTTCGTATTCAGTAGATAACACTTTACCATCACGGTGCATAATGGCAATAATGCGGCTCTCGGCCAGGGGGATACGATAACGCGCGGTTGTGACGCGATGAGAGAGCATGTCCACACATGCGGCCAGCATCTCATCCATTCCTGTTCCCTCTAAAGCGCTGATAAAAATACTGGGGACCTCCACCTTGGCAGCCAAAGCCTTCAACGTAGACTGGCGCACCTCTTCAGGCAACATGTCCACCTTGTTCCACAGTACCATCATGGGCTTATCGGCGGCTCCCAGCTCAGCCAGTACCTCACATGTCGTCTCATAGTGTCGGAGGGCTTCACGGTCGCTTGCATCCACCACTTGAATCAGAAAATCCGCCAAAACAGCTTCTTCCAGGGTGGATTTGAAAGCCTCCACCAAACGATGAGGCAAATTGCGGATGAAGCCCACTGTATCAGTCAACACAAGCGGTTGACCATCGGGCAGTTCAATCTTGCGGCTTGTTGTATCAAGCGTAGCAAAGAGGATATTTTTTGCCAGCACCCCAGCGCCGGTAATTTTGTTCAGCAAAGACGATTTACCCGCATTGGTATAGCCGACAATGGCAGCGGTGGGAATCCCCTGGCGATTGCGTTCCTTGCGCTGTGTGCCACGCTGACGGCGCACCACTTCAAGCTCGGCACGAATGGCTTCAATCCTGTCATGAGCCAATCGGCGGTCCACTTCAATCTGCTTTTCACCCTCACCACGGGCAGCGGCTCCGCCCCCCTTGCCACCACCGGAGCCACCACGCTGGCGGTCCAAGTGCTTCCACATGCCGGCCATACGAGGCAAGGCATACTGCATACGGGCCAAATCCACCTGCATCACAGCTTCTTTTGTGCGAGCGCGCTTGGCAAAGATATCAAGAATGATTTCTTCGCGGTCAACAACGGTTACATTCGTCAACTTTTCCCATTCACGTTGCTGAGAGGGGCTGAGCAAATTATCAAAAATGATGCAATCCGCATCCAATTCCTTCGCCTTGGCATAAATCTCTTCGGCCTTACCCACGCCACACAGGTATTTGGCTTGCATCTCACGTGTGTACTCCACGGAGCTGCCCACAATACCAATCCCCAGATTTTCCACCAAATCCACCAACTCTGCGAGCAGAGCTTCACGCTCGCGCCGCGATTCCCCCGGCAAGCCTATGCCCACAAGCAAGGCTCGCTCCACCATCTCCGGTTTTTCTCGTATCTCAAAAGACATACTCGACTGCGCGGACAAAAATTAACGGAAACGAGCGGAGCGTGTCACCGGCACATCACGCAAATAATCCTTATTGTATGAATTGCATGGGCATTCACCGCAAGAGTTCAATACCATCATTACGCTAACGCCAATCATCATCAGGGCAATCGTCTTCATGCACTCATTCAACCGCATTATGCCATAAAATGCAAGCAAATTCCCCACCAACCATGCGGCAAGTAATTACAAGCAAGGCATTTGAACTTGAAAAGTGTCAGGCTTTGTGCTAGTTTAGCCGGAGTGAACGCACGCTGCATACTGGTAGCGGAGGATGACACCCCGATACGCATCGCCCTGGCAGATACACTGCAAGGGGCGGGGTATGATGTACTGGTGGCAGAAGATGGGCAAAAAGCCTTGGAACTACTACTCAGCAGACCGATTGATTTGGCGCTGCTGGATGTGAACATGCCTTTTATCAATGGGTTTAAGCTGCTGCGCATCATGGAAAAAGAGTGCCCGGGGATACCCAGTATCATCCTGACTGCGCATGGCGAGGAAAAGGAACGCATCAAGGGGCTGGAACTGGGGGCGGATGACTACGTGGTCAAGCCTTTCAGCATAGCAGAGTTATTGGCTCGTATCACTGCGGTCTTACGCCGCTCCGCCGGGCGTCCCCGCGCTGCGCTCGAGGCCTTGAGCTACCCCGGGGGTGAGTTGGACCCCCACACCCGCAGTGTAAACCGTGCAGATGGCTGCACCATCCCTCTGAGTGAGCGCGAATACGAGCTCTTCCGTTATTTCCTGGCACATCCCAACCGCGTGATACCGCAGGAAGAAATGCTTCTGCGTATCTGGGGCAGCCAATCACGCGCCAACCAGACCCGCGCCGTAGCGGTCACACTGGCAAGACTTCGTGAAAAGATTGGACCGGACGCAGCCGCACGTTTTGAAAACGTGCGCGGGCGTGGCTACAAATGGAACGCATCATGAATAAGAAGCTCACCATCATCCTCATCATCTTTGCCTTGCTCACCCTTACTGCCGCGTTGTGGCAGGCTCGGGAAGCGGCACAGTTGGAAAACAAATTACTTACGATTGATAAGCAAGCACAATCTACCCGATTGCTGCAACTCTCACTCCCCCGTGTGCAGGCAGAAATGGAGCGTTTGCTCGCAGAAGAACGCAACAAACTGGGGGATATGGCCCCCGTGGGCCAAATCAACTATCCCATGCCCGGTGGAGGAAAAGCTGATTTCAACTGCGGCTTCTTTCTGATGACACCTGCGGGGCTGCAAGTGCCGCAAGGGGAAGAAAGTTTTGGTGCCATACTGGATAGTGCCACAGCTGTCACCGATACCATGCGCCGCAAGGCTGATAATCCCAGCGCCCCGGTTTTCGACCCGAACCAAACCAGCACCTACGATCCGTCCACTCATTTACCTGTCTTTGGTGTCTACCAAATTAAAGATACAGACTTTTCCAAGCCTATGCATCAGACGGATGCGCCCGGGCCATTTTTTGCCTGGCATGCAGGCGAGAACCTGGTCTACATGCGCTCCGTGCCCACCACACACGGCAATGCGGCAGAGGGCTTCATTATTGATGCCAACAAACTGGCAGCGCATCTCCTGCCGCTGGTAGAACCCGAGCTGCAATCTCCAGAAATTGCCTTTGCTCGCAAGGGAGAAACAGCCAACCTTGCCCCCCTGCCCCTGGTTCTGCGCCCCGGGAAAGATATTCAGCTGCCGGACACCAAGGCACGCAAACAAGCACTCAGCAGCACAGTCACCGCAGCGTGGGTTACTTCCGGATTGAGCATCATCATTCTCTTCGGCCTGCTTGCTTTCTATGCCCGTCTGGAGAGACGCCGCAGTGATTTCGTATCGGCAGTCACGCACGAATTACGCACCCCCCTCACAAGCTTCAATTTGTATACAGAACTGCTCCGGGATGCCAACCTCTCCCCTGAAAAAGTGGCCGAATACCACGAGACGCTGTATCAGGAAAGTCGCAGACTGGGGCATTTGGTAGAAAATGTCTTATCATTTGCCCGTCTGACACGCGGGAAAGTGCGCGGGAGGCAGGATTGCGCTCCCTGTGGCAAGCTGCTGCCGGATTTATTCAACAAAACCGGCGCGCAGTTGCGCAAAGCCGGGTTCCAATTCACACAAGCTGTCGACTCGCGAACCGGCCTTCTGTCCTTGCGCACCGATATGTTGTCTCTGGAGCAAATTCTGACCAATCTGGCAGACAACGCCATCAAATACGCTTCCGGCCCGGGTGCCAGTGTCAATATCCAGGCTATTCAAACCCATAAGGGGCTTGCCATCCGTTTCTCGGACAATGGACCGGGTATCAAGGAAGAAGCCCGCAAACATCTTTTCCAGGCTTTCTCCCGCTCAGCCCAGGCTGCACCCGGCAGCAAACCGGGCATTGGACTCGGGCTTGCCCTGTCTCGTGATTTGGCTCAATCCATTGGTGGAGATTTAAGCCTTGAACGAAGTGATGCAAGTGGCACAACCTTCTTGCTGACACTCCCCTTGGGCGAGTAATCGGCCGGCATGACGAAAAGAAAAGCCCCGCCGAGGCAAATATCTTGCTTGTAACGTTTGCATTTTTGAGAAGCCTGTGGTAGAATGCGCGCGCATCTATCACGAAGATGATTACGACAGATTTCTTAGTTATCGGCAGCGGTGTGGCAGGGCTCAGTTTTGCCCTGCGTGCAGCAGAACACGGCAAAGTCATTGTACTGTGCAAAAATGACCCGCTTGTTTCCAGTTCAGCCAAAGCACAGGGCGGCATTGCTGCTGTGATGGACAAAAATGATACATTTGAAGAGCACGTTGCGGACACCCTGGACGCCGGCGCAGGTCTTTGCGATGAAGCCGCAGTCCGCACCATTATTACCGAAGCTCCAGAAGCTATCCGCGAACTGGTGGAATGGGGGGTAGACTTTGACCAACATAAAGATGGCGAGTTTTCGCTCGGTCGCGAGGGCGGCCATGGCAAGCGCCGCATCCTGCATTCCAAAGACACAACGGGGCTGGAAATCAGCTCCAAACTGCTGGAGTGTGCTCGCCGCCACCCCAATATTGAAATCCTGGATCACCGCATTGCCATCGATCTCATCACCACTGCCAAACTTGGCTGCGTGACAGAAGACAGAGTGCTGGGCGCCTACGTACTCAACCCGGCCACGGGCGAGGTAGACATCTTCCGCTGCGACCGCGTCATGCTTGCCACAGGTGGCACAGGCCGTGTATACATGTACACCACGAACCCCCAAACAGCAACCGGCGATGGTGTTGCCATGGCCTGGCGTGCCGGTGCCAACATCTCTAACATGGAGTTCGTACAATTCCACCCCACCACATTCTACAACCCCAAGAGTTCAGACCGCGAGGGGCTCACCTTCCTCATCTCCGAAGCTGTGCGTGGTGAAGGCGGCATCCTCAAAGGACCGAATGGCAAAGAGTTCATGCACAAGTATGATGCCCGCAAGAGCCTTGCCCCGCGCGATATTGTAGCCCGCGCCATCAACAGCGAAATTCTGCGCACCGGGCACCCCTGCATGTATCTGGACATGACCCACAAGCCGGCAGGTTTCATGGCGGAGCGTTTCCCCTACATCTACGAAACCTGCAAGAGCTACGGCGTCGATGCAGAAAAGGACATGATTCCCATCGTGCCCTCCGCCCACTACCAATGCGGCGGCATCCAGACAAATACCAACGGCCAGACCAGCCTGCGCGGACTCTTTGCTGCGGGTGAATGCGCCTGCACCGGCCTGCATGGGGCCAATCGACTGGCCAGCAATTCGCTGCTTGAGTGCGTAGTCACCTCCAAACGAGCTCTGGCAACCATGCTCACCCGCCTGCCCCTCGCGCACAAGATGGAGGAATACCCCATTCCTGAGTGGATTCATGGAGAGAAAGCAGAGCGAGATGACCTGGCCATTCTCTACCATTGCTGGGATGAAGTTCGCCGTACCATGACTGATTATGTGAGCATTGTGCGTACCAACCACCGTTTGCAGCGCGCTGCGACGCGACTCCGCAATATCAACCGAGAAATCAATGAATACTACTGGGGCTATCGCGTCACGCCGGAAATCATTGATTTGCGCAATCTCGCGCTCACAGCCTCGCTCATTGTCGACTGTGCCATCCGCCGCCAGGAATCTCGCGGTCTGCACTACACGCTAGACGCTCCCGATAAACTTCCCGTGGCACGCCCCAGTGTGATTCACAACTGGTAATTGCTCCCCCACCACAAAAAACAATGCCTCGCCAACTTTCCCGATTCTGCAATCTGCTTGTTATCTTTGCCTGTGCAACAGCTCCCCTCAAGGGAGCCACGAACTACGGGGCATCCGGTAAAGCCATTGAACAAGCTGTTGCAGCAAGGCAAAAGCTGGTGCCGAGAGTTGCCTCGGAGACACGCAAAAAGATGAGCGATGACAGTTTGCTTCAGGCTTCCATCAAGAATGGCCCTATTCGCCCAAGCCTGGATCAAAGCCACCGCCGCAATTTCCCCGACCCCAAGAAGATACCTACCCCCCCTCGCAAAGGTGCATACCCATGGCATTACGACATCACCGCTACCTACTTCTACATTGGTGAACGCCCAACAGAACGCAATCCCACGCCCAATACAGCCAGCAGTTGGGATAGCGCCTGGGATGACAACTATGGCGGATTTGATGACCCCAACCCAGCCAACCGCGACCCCAAAACATTTGCGCCCAAAGGATTTACACCCCAGCTCAATCCATTCTACATAGCCCTGCCCTATAACGATATTCAGAAAGGAGGCCCCAAGCCGGAAGCATCGAAGGTGATTCCCTGGTATCGCCGTGATAAGGAGGGCAAGTACGAATCCGTGTGCCGTGGCATGTGGGTTCAAATCTACTACAACGGGCGCTACTGCTTTGCCCAATGGGAAGACTGCGGCCCTTTCTGTACAGATGACTGGCAATACGTCTTCGGCGGGGCCAGGCCGCGCAACAAAGCCAACCAGGCAGCCGGCATTGATATTTCACCCGCCGTGCGAGACTATTTGGGCATTCCCGGTGGTATGGCAAAAGTACACTGGAGATTTGTGGACTTCTCGCTCGTTCCCGGCGGCCCCTGGGCCAAGTTCGGCAAAGACAATCCTTTCCTCAACCCCGCTCTCAAGAAAGCCGTGCAGAAATACCAGCTCAAAAATCGCATCATCACCAGCGGTGGCAAAAAGGGGTACGGTTCTGCATCGACAGTACGCAAGAAATAAGCAATTTACTCACATTTTCCATGTTCCGCAACATCATTTTCGACTGGTCCGGCACACTGTGCGATGATATGGCACTCACTATCGAGGCCACTAATTTCGTGCTCAGCCAATACAATCTGGAGCCGCTCAACCGCGACAGCTTCCGCAGCGAATTTCAACTGCCGTACCCCGATTACTACGCATGGAAAACACCCCATGCCAAATTGGAGGATTTGGAGAACTTTTATCGCTATGCTTTTGACCATTCCAAGCTGAAAGTAACGCCCATTCCCCATGCCCGAGATTTTCTGGATTTCTGCCGCAGCCGAGGCATACGCTGTTTCATTCTCACCAGCATGGATCCCAAGGCTTTTGAGCAGCAATCTTATGAGATGGATATGCATCACTATTTCGAGCATATTCACTCCGGAATTCACAACAAGGAGCACTACATTCCCTCCCTCATGAAGCAACATGGGCTGCTGCCGCATGAAACAGCCTTTATCGGCGATATGCAGCATGATATCAACGCTGCTCACTGCGCCGGCATTACCGGTATCGGCGTGCAGACGGGGTACAACAATGTGCAACAGCTCTCACAGGCTCAACCCGAAATGATTGTTCCGCATTTGGGGGCTCTCCGCAAGCTCATGGAGCATACCCCCTCCGTGCCGCAGGAAACAATTACGCTCCGCCAGTTGGAGCTCTCCTGCCACATCGGCATCACGGAAGAAGAACGCAGCACAGAGCAGCGGCTCACCGCAGACATCACCCTGACCGTACCTGCCCCCTTTGCTGATATGCAGGAGGATATTGCGCGTACGATTGATTACGCCCAGCTGACCTATCGTCTGCGTGAACTAGCCCAAAGCAAGAACTACAACCTTGTCGAAACGCTGGCACACGAACTGGCAACATGTTGTGTGAAAGAGTTTCACGCCCCATCTGCCACGGTGGAGGTCTTCAAATACATTCTGCCGGAAATCGCCTCCTGCTCATTCAAGACAAGCGTTCAAGGCTGACCGGTCGACTTTTCCACCAACGAGCGCACGTCTTCACTGCGAGCATAGCTGGCAGCATCGCGGCCACTCTTATCAAGCAAGGAAACATCTGCCCCATGCTCCAGCAACATGCGAACCGGCGTCGGCCGATTTGTCATGACTGCGCTCATCAGCGGGGTTGTCCCTTCATCATCCGCCAGATTGGCATCCGCCCCCATCTTGAGCAGCAATTGCATGGCATCCGTCATTCCATTCTGAGCTGCTGCATTCAATAAAGATACACTGGCGTGGCAGGCATTGACTCCCACCCCGGCATCGAGAAGCAGTTGCAGGGTGCGTACTTTCCCGGCGGCGGCAGCGGCGTGAGCCGCTTCCACTTTTTCCTCCGCAGCGATAGCCTCACCATGCGCCCGCAGCATCTCCGCCAGCGCTCGGGATTCCCCCAAAGCAGCAGCCAGAGCCAACAGGCTGTCCCCCTCTTCCGACCGAACACAGGGTGATGCACCTTCCTGATACTGAGCGTGCAGTTGCACATAAGCGGCGCGGTCTTCCCCCATGTCCGGGGTATGACAACAGATACTCCACACGCAGCATCCCACAATCAGGTACACCACGGCCCACACCACAGGCATCAAAGCGCGCCGCCGTACCAACATGCGAGCTATTCCCAGCGAAAAATTCAGTATGCAGCAGACAACACACAGCGTCAGCATCATCACATCGAGCACCTGCGCCATCTCTGCATCGGCATTCGTCACTCGCATGGCCAGCATCAGCAGCACACCCAACAGCAAAAGAGGATTAAATATGTCTCGCATACGCTCCTTTCCTTATACCAAACGCCCTGCTCGCTGTCCAGCGAAAAGAAAGCAACCACTCCTACAGACTTGCAAAGTTTTATTGACATTTGAAACGATGTAGGATATAACGCCCGCACACGCGCGTACCATACTGCGTAGGCCCAAACAAAAGAACAGTTAACCACACAGCATCAAATGCCGCACAAAAAGACCGTTATCCGCCGAAAAGTCAAAAACTGGACCACCGCAGACTCTGCTGATTTGTATGGAATCCACAATTGGAGTAACGGATACTTTGATGTATCAAAAAACGGGGAAGTCACCGTCAAACTGGCCGATTCCGATGGTGAGCTCAAGGACGTGAGCCTGGCAGAAATCATGAAGGGTCTGGCCGAGCGTGGCACGGATGCTCCCGTGTTGCTGCGTTTCCGTGATTTGCTGTGCGCCCGTATCGAGGAACTCAACAAAAGCTTTGCCAAGGCTATCAAGGCTGTGGGATACCAAGGTAAATACCGCGGTGTGTACCCCATCAAAGTGAACCAGCAGCGCCAAATTGTGGAAGAGGTTGTCTCCTTCGGCTCTCGCTACCACTATGGTCTGGAAGCCGGTTCCAAGCCGGAGCTGATTGCCGCCATGGCCCAAATGAAAGACCCCAAGGCTTTCCTGATGTGCAATGGCTACAAGGATGACGAATTCATCGACCTGGCGCTCATGGGGCAGCAAATGGGCATCAATGTGTACCTGATTCTGGAAATGCCCAGTGAATTACCGGCCATTCTGGAGCGAGCCAAGCTGCTCGGTATCGAGCCCAATCTGGGCGTGCGCGTTCGACTGGCCTCCAAGGGTTCCGGGCATTGGAGTGAATCAGCCGGCGATAAATCCGTGTTCGGGCTCAACTCTGCCCAGGTCATTGACGTGGTGGACCAGCTCAAGAAAGCAGGCATGCTGCATTGCCTGAAAGTGCTGCACTATCACCAGGGCTCCCAGATTCCCAACATTTCTGTGGTGCGTGAGGGCCTCACGGAAGCCTGCCGCATGTACATTGACCTTGTGCGCGAAGGTGCCCCCATGGGTACGCTGGACATGGGCGGTGGTCTTGCCGTAGACTACGATGGTTCCAAGACGAATTTCCACTCATCCTGCAACTACTCCATCGAGGAATACGCCCGCGACATCGTGGAAGTAGTCGGCGAAATGTGTACCAAGTACGGCGTGGAGCATCCCACACTCGTCACCGAATCCGGCCGCGCCATCTCTGCCTACCACTCTGTGTTGGTATTCAACATTCTGGACGTGACAAGCTCCCCCGGCACAGAAGCCAAGATACCCCAGCTGCCGGAGAACGCCAGCGAAGTGCTCAAAGCCTTGGATGAAACACACCGCATGCTGACGCGCAAGAACATTCAGGAGTGCTACAACGATGCCAACTTCTACCGCGACCAGCTGCGCATGCAGTTCTACTACGGTACCGCTACTCTTCGCGAGCGCGGCATCGGCGAGGCCCTCTACTGGCATATCATGGGCCTCATCGCCCGCCGTATCGCTGAAATGAGCGAAATCCCCGAAGACCTCAAGGAAGTCTCCGACAACATGGTGGACTTCTACTACGCCAATTTCTCTCTCTTCCAGAGTCTGCCGGATTCCTGGGCCATCGACCAACTCTTCCCCGTCATGCCCATCCAGCGTCTCGGTGAGCGCCCCACCCAGAAAACCGTGCTGGTGGATATCACTTGCGACTGCGATGGCAAGGTCGATAAATTCATTGACCGTGAAGACGTTGCCAAATCCCTTCCCCTGCATGAGGTGGACATCTTCGGCGAGGAGAACTACTACGTGGCCATCTTCCTCGTGGGGGCCTACCAGGAAACGCTGGGGGACATCCACAACCTGCTCGGCGACACCAACGTGGTCAGCGTCCACCTGGAAAACAGCCGCCCTGTCTACACCAGCGAGGAAGAAGGCGATTGTGTGGCAGATGTGCTCTCTTACGTGAAGTACGATGCCCGCGATTTGGTGAGCAAGTTCCGCAACCTCGCAGAAAAAGCCGTTGAAAACGGACTTATCACGCCACGCCAGCGCCGTATCGCGTTGGAGGCTTATCGCGATGGGCTCAACGGCTATACTTATTACGAGCGTTAAGGCAGATTTTGCATTGACAAACACATCATCATAAGCCATCATGAGCCTGATGAACACCCTACCCTTCCTCCCTTTTCTGGCTGTTGGCGCCATGCTGACAGGCACGGTGGCTTATGGTGCCCCGAAAGCCGTTCTGAGAGATGAAATCATCAAGAGTACGGCCATCACCTACCCCCTTCCCAGCGGTTGGAAAGGAGCCGGTAGCGTGCAGTGGGACACCACGGCCGAACACCCGGCCAACGTGTGTGTGCGCACCATGGTGCTGGATCATTCAGCCCAAAAGCTCAAGGCTCATTATATCTCTTCCTTTGAAACGCCCATTCGCAGCATCACCACAGATGCCGAGGCTCTGGCCAAACTGCTGGAACCCGCCGTCAAAAACCTTCCCGGCTACACGCTCGATGCAGCCATCCCTCAATCCAGACTGATGCACGCCACCGATGAGGTCAGGGAAGTACGCCTGGGGCGCGATCGCATCCGCAAAGCACTGGGCAACGATGTGGAGGGCGAGGTTTATATGCTGAGCTCATCTTACACGGCCACACACACGGACCCCGCCACGGGCGAGAGCCGCCCCTGCAATGTCCTGTGCGGAGCTGTGGTTCATGAGCGTAGTGTTGAGGTGAAAGGCCGCAAGAAGACAACCGCCTCCTTCCACGATATCTTCATCATCGCCGGCCCGGCCGTGGCAGATGAAAAAGACAACAACACCATGAGCGATGCCCTCTCCGATTTGCGCCGCACCATGAAGCAGCCCGACATCAACCGCGAGTGGATGCACGCCCACATCCGCACCATGGCCAGCGCCATGGACGGCATGCCCAAGGTGGATACCAAAGCCATCAACCGCATGGGCGAAAAGGCCAAAGAAGCCATCAGCACTGGGTTGCCCACCGTTCTGGGCACGCTGGAGGTCACCTCTCAGCCCCAGCCTGAGCAGGCCCCTGCCCAGGCTGAGACGAAGTGAGGCTCATGGCTCCTGCTTTTTCTGATGACAAGCCTGCATATCATCCAGGTAGATAGCAGCTTCCTCCCTGCCTTCCCGATAAAAATCCTCATCTTGAGGCGCAAGCAGGCTCAGCAGCTGCTGAAACTCGCCCACGTGTTCTTTTTCTTCATCCGAAATATCGCGCAGAACACGCTGGGCAGCTTCGTTATCAGTTGATTCCGCCAGCTGCTCGTACAGCTGTATGGCCTCGTACTCTGCGGCTATCATGAATCGAATAGCTCGCACCAATTCGCTGTGGCTGAGTGGCCCACCCGCAGCGTTCCCGCTGAATGCTTGTGAAAATTCCGGCATAGTAATGGGTGTGACACCCCAAACGCCCCGGCGTCCAAAAACAGTTGCCCGGACTGCGCACGCGCGATGAACAATGAGGAACTTCCGAGCGGACGGATTGGCCCTCAAACCGTTCAACTTGCCTCCTCCTCAACACCCAATTTGGGCACTTCTAAATACTCGCCATTCGTCAGACAAATGGAGATTTGACGCGCAGAATGCGCGACAACGGATTTCAAATTTTAACATTTCAAATTGCACATTTGGAAAGTTCCCCGCGCCGCAGGCGCGGCAAGCTTTGAGCCCGTGAAACGGGCGGCAGAAGATAGCCCGGGGCGTGAGCCCCGGGTAAGGTGAGAAAAATGAATGGGAGCCCGTAGTGGTGTCGCGACTGCGACACTGCGGAGGGCGGCAGCAACATAGCAGAGGGCGTTAGCCCGGAGCGGAAGCGAGGAACGTGGAATAAGCGTGTTTTCGTTTTTGTTCATTCATCACCCATATGATAAATCCACGCTAATCGGCTCTGGGCTAACGCCCATCGCCGTTCAATCTGCCGTCCTCTACAGCATCGCAGTCGCGATGCTGCCCGGACTCCTCATCATTTTTGCACCCAACCCCGGGTTCCGCCACTGCGTGGCTGCACCCGGGGCTACGTTCTGCCGCCCCGCAAGCGGGGCTCAAAGCTAGCCGCGGCTATGCCGCGGGGAACTTCTTCATTGTACATTTTTCATTGTTAATTGTGCATTGCGGGCTGTGCCCGCCAAATCCCCATTTATTGTATTTGAGAGATTCCCAAGTTGAAAGTGCATGACTGGTCACAGCCAAATTCATCCTTTCAACTTCCAATTTGCCATTGCCAAGGCAGGCAGCTTGGGGTAGAATGCAGGTATGGCCATCAAGCTCAAGCCTTCTGTACCGCGCACAGCGTCCATCTCCGCCAAGCAAAAAAAATCTCCGCTTGGCTTGATTATTGCTATCGTCCTCGTGCTGGGCCTGGCCGGTGGCGGGGCTCACTATTACATGCAAGAGCAGGAACGCATCGCGGCCGAGGAAAAAGCCCGCAAGGCGGAGGCTGCCCGCAAGGCCGCCGCAGAAGAAGCCCGCCGCAAAGCCGAGGAAGAAGAGGCTGCCCGCCAAGCCGCTGAGGAAGAAGCTCGCAAGACACGCGAAGCCGAAGAAGCCGCCCGCACAGCGGAGGAGGAAGCCGCCGCCCGCAAGGCCGAAGAAGCCGCCCGCAGGGAAGCAGAAGAGGCCGAACGCCGCCGACGGGAAGCGGGAAAGGCCACCCCCGAAGAGGAAGACACCCCCGAACCGCCCACCACCTCGGCGCAAGAGGAGCAAAAACCGGAATCTCCCTACGCGGCGGAGCTCCCCCTCACCGGCACCGAGTGCAACACCCCCGCCAATCTGGCCGCCTTTGAAAGCATGGTCGACACCCTGCTGAGCCAAGGCGATTTCGAGCAATTTGCCGCGCATTTCAACCCACGCATCAAGGCCGCCATGCCCGAGCTCATCTCCGGCGACAAACTGGGGCACAGCGCCTACCAGCGCTGCCGCAACCTGGTACAGGCCATTGATCTTTGCCTGCTGGCCGATATGGCCGGCCACCAGGAACTGAGCAGCATGCTGGCTGCCACCGCCAAGGAATACCGCAACGGCCCCGATGCCCCCAAAAGCTTCTTCCAATGGGCCCTCCGGGATAAAACGCGCCCCCTGCACAGCATGCTGCAAAGCTTCATGCTCAACGAGGGGCATCCCCAAAACATGGGCTACGCCATCAAGCTCTTCTTCGAGCTCTGGGACCGCACCCCCGAGCGAGACCGCGCCAAATACCTGAACCTGGCCATCGCCTGCTCGCTGGTTTCCCCCGCCGCCGCACAAGCTCCCACCAAGGTGCGCCAATCCAAGGCCCCCGCGCTCACCATGCCGGAGGTGTATGATTACTTCCGCGAGAAAGATGCTGCCAAAAAACTTGCCACCGATATCAAGAAACTCAGCGTGAGCCAGCTGCTCTACGTGGTGGATGCGCGCCTGCCCCGCTCCGAGTTTGAATGGGTGCTGCAAAACCTCTCCTACAAGCAAGCCAACTGGGGGGATGCCTACGCCTCCATCAAATACCTCATGGAGCGCGCCACCCAGCGCACAGACCCCTATACCACCTACACCTTTGCCGAGATTCGCCAGGAAGGCGGCATCTGCATGGACCAGGCCTACTTTGCCCACACCACCGCCAAGTGCGCCGGCATCCCCGCTGTCTACATCGTGGGCGATGGCGACCGCGGCGGCCACGCCTGGATTGCCTCGCTCATCGACGACGTGATCTGGAAGCAAACCGGCTCCTACGGCTACAAGACCGGGCGCTTTGCCAACAGCTGCTCCGGCCGCTGGCTGCATGAAAGCGTCCTGCTCAACCAAAACAAGAAAACCACCGATGACAAAATGGAAAAAGCAGCCGATGGCATGCTGCTCTCCGCCTACCTCATGCGCATCGGCAGCACAGATGAAGCCCGCGGCGCCGCCAAGTTCGTCACCTCCTCCTACCCCCTGCTCACCGCCGGTTGGGCCAACCGCATCCGCGTCCTCGCGTTCGATCAACAACGCATGCCCACCACCGAAACCTGGCGCTCCATCAGCCAGAACCTCATGCGCCACGGCCGCAAAAACGGCGAGCTCATCGACCTCGCTACCGAAGTGGAGGATCAATACCTCATGGATGGCAAGAGCACCTCGGCCCAGAAAAGCTCCATGAAACGCAGCATGGATACCCTCAAACGCACCGTGGGCGAGGGCCGCTCCGACCTCGTCGTCGAAGCCATTGAGCGCCAGGGCCGCCTGCTGAGCGAAAACGGCGATATCCGTGGCCTCTCCGTCCTCTACAAAAAGCAGCTCAAGGAATACACCGACCGCGGCGATATCTTCCAGCAGCTCCTCGGCCAATACATGTCCTTCATGGGCGAGGACGCCACCCCCAGAGATTGGAAAATGCTCGCCAAAGATGTGGAAAAACTCTTCGAAAAACACGTGCGCTCCGCCGGCTCAGACTACTTTAAACTCTCCAAGGAAGTCGCCATCCAGCACATGATTGCTGATGCCTACGAAAAAGCCGACGATACCAAAAAAGCCAACAAAATCCGCCTGGAGGCCGATGAGCGCCTGCAAGCCGGCAAAGACCGCTACAGCGCACAATAACCCACCACCCCACCCATGAACTGTATCAACGTCCGGGACGCTCACGTCTACCTCGGTGGGCGCGAGATTCTCAAAGGCATCAACTGGCAAGTAAAGCGCGGCGAACGCTGCTTTGTGCTGGGGGCCAACGGCGCCGGCAAAACCACCCTGGTGCGCATGCTCATGGGCTATGCCTGGCCGGTCTTCGGTGCTGTGGTGGAGGTGCTCGGCCACCGCTTCGGCACCGTCAACCTGCAAGAGCTTCGCAAGCGCATCGCCTGGGTCAGCCCGTTGATGCACCAGTGGCTCGGCGACCGCGAATGGACCGGCCGCCAAATGGTCCTCTCCGGCCCGGATGCCACCATCGGTCTCTTCCGCGACCCCACCCCACAGGAAGAAACCCGCGCCGCGGAGCTCATGCACGCCCTGCGCGCAGATCACCTCATGGACCGCCCCGTCGCGGCCATGAGCTCCGGTGAGCAGGTGAAAGTCCTCATCGCCCGCGCCCTCATGACCAACCCCGAGCTCATGATTCTGGATGAACCCAGCGTCTTCCTCGACATCGCCGGCCGCGAGTTCCTCCTCCACACCATCGCAGACCTCGCCGCCACCCGCCCGGACCTCACCCTCATCTTCATCACCCAGCGTATCGAAGATATCCTCCCCACCTTCGACCGCGGCATGATTCTCCGCGAGGGCCACATCATCTCCCACGGCGCACGCGATGCCGTCCTCACCGAACCCAACCTCCGCCAGGCTTTCGACCTTCCCATCCGCCTCATCCAAGGCCGCAATGGCCGTCTCTGGAGCGTGATTGATGCCTGAGCCCGGCGGAGTCACGAAGGACGTGTGATGATTTGAAATTCCACGCGCGGTACTTCATCATTGTGCACCGTCAAGTGTACATGCCCTTCGCGCTTTTTGCCATCGTTGCAAGCTGTTAGATTTTTCTATCTCTTTTTCGCTCATTTTCAAAAATTTCCGCTTGTCATCAGGGGAGAATTTGCTATACTCCCACGCGTGGGGTGTACTGTCGTCTCATTGCGCAAGAGCCGCTATACACAACACGCTCAATATCAACACAAATACAGACATCACTACAACATGAAATTACACTTACCAAAGATGCTCCTTGCGGCAGTAATGGCAATTTTTGCCATTGGCGGTACGGCGCAGGCCATAACGGTAACGACCACATACAAGGAAACCTCATCGGTATACTCTACCGCAGAGAGTTTCAATAGTAACGGTTACAGCTACGATGCTACCACGGGCATTATCACCTACAATCACACCGGTGGAGGTACGCAACAAAAGCTTGATACCACCATCACCCTGAATTACACCAATTTGGAAGCCCTGGCTGACAGTTCGAATCTTGTGTACATCAGTACAACAGACAAGGGCACATGGGGTACCCGTGCTACGGCTGATGGCAAGATCATCGGTTTCTTGGCTGATGGAGCTGACCGGAAAGTTGACGATACCTATATGTCTGCGGATGTGTTGAAAACATACGCAGACGCGAATGGTATAATTAAAGGCATGACGGTGCTGATTGATGCAACTGCCAACAATGGAAATGGCGTACAGGTCAAAGTTCCCACAACGGAAGGTGGCACGGCAGACGTGTACAAAGACACTGGTTTGAGGTACACCCCCGGCAACATTGTTTATGTTGGGATTGATAAGAACTTGGTGTCCACCATCACGTTGAAAGACTTGGAATCCACGACCGTTACAGCAGGCTCTTGGTCAAAGACATACACGGCCGACGAAAAGCTTTATAACGTCAACTCAGATACAAAGATCGATGGTGGTGCTTCTACCGGCAGCCTTAACCTTAAAGCCCATGGTGGTGATATTATCATCAGTGGCGAGAATGGTCGTTTGCAGCTAAACACATGGTCAGGTACCCCCACGAATTGCGGTGCTATATCACTCGATAACGACATTTATATTGGTACATCCAATGATGCCGGCGCTCTTCATCTCGCAGCTTACTCAGGTACCATTAACTTGAACGGCACTATTACCCTTCTTGAGAATAGCCTCATTACAAAGGAAGGGAACAAGGAGAACAAAAACAACATGGTTACCATCGGCAGCTCTGCTGCAGGTAGCGTGGCTGTCACCGATGGCGAGGGCGATAATTTCACCCTGACGATGAAGAAGTATGGAGACGGTCAAAAATGCGACTACATCACCTTTGCCGGCTCCGTGGATTTGGGCGGCCTGACCATGGCCGGATCCGGTGGTTCTGATGTGGCATTCGGCAGCTCGGTACAGGTAGGCACGCTGACCACTCAAGATGGTGCCCACAAGCTCACCTTCAACGGTGACACAGAACTGGGAGCCATCTCCATGGGTGCTGGTTCATCTCTGGCGCTGGCTGGTACGGGAGCTGTGAGCCTGGGTGGTGGCACACTTGTTGGCGCTATTTCCAACACTAATGCCAATCTGAGCATCAGCGGCGACATCACGTGTTCTACATCCTCATATACTGGTGGCTATACCGATGGCGCCAACGGTTACCTGGCTGGTTCCATGACCCTCATCGACAATAGCGGTGATGGTGCTACCTCCGGCAATTGGAACGTGGTTGTTGATGGTATTTCTCATATCACCAGCAGCACTAATGCTGATGGCGACGTGGTTGTACAATTTGGCGAAGGAAACACTGGTTACTATGTCAATGAAGAGCTGGAGTACACGGGCAACGTGGCTGCAGCCAACGACATTGTGCTGAAGGGCGGTACACTTCTGCTCAACAGCGCACTGAAGGAAGGCGCCACCATTTACAGCTCCGCTGCAACCCCTGGCACAATCAAGATGGGTGCAAAACAAACCTTGGATAACTCTTCCGTGAGCAAGGCTGTTGGTGGCACCGCAACACTGGCTTCTGCTGACAGCACGGCTGTATACACACTGAATGCAGCCAATGCGACAAATCCCGCTTTGAATGTAACTTTAGGCGCCAATTGGACTGGCACGGTACACTTGAAAAACGTGACCATGCAGGCTCTTGATATCGACGATTATGCCAATAGCACCAACGCGGCAGCCTCCACCGTCTTGCTGGATGGTGTAACAGGCTATGCGCAAACAGGTACTTCCACCTACAATACCAACATCAAGTTGGCTGATGGTAATGAAAATGCCTTTGTATTCAACAACGGCAATGGCAACGACAGACGTACCTTCACTGGCTCCATAAGCGGCTCTGGCAGCATCAAGCGCAGTAACTCGTCGGGTATGTTCCAGTACTATCAGTTCACGGGAAATGTTTCCGAGTGGTCAGGCTCTTTCATCAATGCATCTAACGATGCAAAGGCAGAAACCAGTGTGACATTCTCAGATAACGCCAAGAAGATCAATGCTGATTTGACCCATACTGTTGGCAACGGTGGCAAATTAAATGTCATGATTGACAATGCAGAAGATGTCACGATGACTGGTACAGTATCAGCTACCGATGGTACAATTAAATTGCAAAACTTGGGGACAGGTAAGGTTACTGTGGCCAATGTAGCAGCCAATGGTGGTAATGTGCAATTGTCAGGCAACGGTACTAATGCTATTGATATTAAAAACCTCTCCATCAAGGCAGGCAACACCGTCAGCGATGGCAAAACTGCTTCAAAATCTGGATATAACAACCCGACTTATGCTAATGATGCGGCTGTGACGGTGACTATCACAGACACATTATCTATTGCTTCCAGCAATGCTATCGCATTGCAGGGTGCTTTGGTGCTTGGTGCTAATGTCAGCGTTTCTCTGACTGGCTTCCAGGTGGAAGAGGGTGTGACCAGCTACACACTGGGCACCGCAGGCAGCATCAGCTTTGCCAATGGTGTCGACTTCATCGAAGCAACTGGCATCAAAGGCTACACGGCCAAGGTGTCTATCAACACCATCACCGATCCGGTCATGGTGGCTGATGGTGCAGCTACTCCCGCCACCACGCAATCCCTGGTGCTCACGCTGACCGCTAATAAACCCACGCTGACGGAAATCACCATCAACGGTGGTTCCTATGCCGATGGCGTGCTGACGCTCACCACGGAAACTGACATTGCGAACGTCGTGTTTGGCGACAAGCTCAATGCCATCATGGATGACACGACATGGGAAACTATCTTAGGTAATGCCACGACCACGCTGCCCGACAAGGTGCTTGTGAGCATCACGGATGGTCAGAACTACATCGACTTCGACACGAACGATGATGGCACCATTGATACGGCACTTACCATCAATGGCGAAGGCATCACCGGCACACCGGTGGTGGATGGCATCGAGGTGAATGGCACGCCCAACAAAGGCACCATCGTGGGTAACTACGTGACGGCCTACATCCCCGAACCGACCACGACCACGCTGAGCCTGCTGGCTCTGGCCGGTCTGGCTGTTCGCCGCCGTCGGGCTTCTCGCTGATACGCCCAGACAAGTCGCAAGTGATGAAATTGCAAATTTAGAATTGCAAATTTCAAATTGAAAAGCTTGGCTCGCTCTGCTCGCAGGGCGAGCCAATTTTTTTAAGGAGGAAGGACGAATTTGAGGTTCCCTGCGGCGACGCCGCAGCAAGCTTTGAGCCCGTTTCACGGACGGCAGAACGTAGCCCGGGGGTAAGCCCCGGGTAGGATGAGAACAATGAATGGGAGCCCGGCCTTTGGGCGGGCGGCATAGGGCGTGGCCGGAGTCATTGGGGTGATAGGGAAAGGTAATCAGAGGTAATCAAAGGTAATTTGCCCTGCGGGGCAGGTAATTTTTTGGCTGCGCCAAAAGGTGGGAGAAGTCCGGGGGGCGATGTGGCACCGCAGCACATTTGCATTGCCTTTGTGGGGAAAGGTGGTAGAATAGGGCGCATGAAGAAGTTGAGCTTGTACGTACACCTGCTGATGGTGATGACCATGGTGATGCCGGTATATGCCCAAAGCCCGGATTTGATTGATGAGGACCGCGATTTGGTGCGCGTGATGCGGCACCCGGATGGCTCACGCTCGGTGTACAAGCGCCAGGCAGGCTGGCGCGGCATGCGCTGCGCCACGTACACGGCAAGCGGCAAATTGGCGGCCATCAACGACTACACAGAGGGGCGCTACGGGCAGCTGGTAGGCTGCATCATCTACGACAGCAAGCGCCAACCCATCTACAAGGTGGCCTACGGCTATGACAGCAATGCGCGCCTGATTGAGGAGCGCATGTTCTCCCACCCGGAGGGCAAGCTGGTGCAGCGCGTCATCTACAAGTACGATGCGAGCGGCAACCGCTCCAAGCCTCTCATCATCTCGCTCAACACCGGCGGCGGCGCCCAGACGGTGGCCCCCACGCTGGATGAAAACGTACAGAATACTCACCGCAGCCTCAACCGCCGCAACCGCTGATTTTTCACCCCCCACGCATAACCATGGAAACATTCTCTTGGCAAGGTCGCGATGACGACGGCAACAAAGTGATATACGAGGCCAGCCACTTTGGCGGCTGGTGGCAGCTGACCTGCACCCCCAAGGTGGGGCGTGCCCAGCGCGATGAAGTGGTGGCCGAGCCCGCCGAGTTCACTGAGGACCTGTGGCAGGAGCTGCGCGATTTGCTCTGGCGCAAATACCAGCGCCGCCGCGTGGCCTGGGATATGGTGCAGCATATCGATGATATTCTGGCGGGCAAAGCCCGCAACGAACGCCGCGACCGCCGCTGACCGCCATGATGACTGAGCACGACATGATACACTGCACCGATCCGGCACGCCAGTTGGAGAGGGCTATTGCCATCATGCACCGCCTGCGCCAGCCCGGCGGCTGCCCCTGGGATGCCGAGCAAACGCACGACAGCATCATCCCCAACATGCTGGAGGAAGCCTACGAGTGCATCGATGCCCTGCGCGAGCGCGATTGGGCGCACATCCGCGAGGAATTGGGGGATGTGTTGTTGCAGGTCATCTTCCACGCAGAGCTCACCGCCACCAACCCGGAGGCAGGTTTTGGCATGGCAGAGATTGCCCGCGAGCTGAGCGACAAGCTGGTGCGCCGCCACCCGCATGTGTTTGCGGATTCCACGGTGAGCGATACCGATGGTGTGCTGACGCAGTGGGACCAAATCAAGCGCAAGGAACACGCGATAGAGGACAAGCCCTACCTGCAAGATTGCGGCAAGGGGCTGCCCGCCATGCTGCGCGCGTTCAAAATCACCAAGAAGGTGGCCAAGGTGGGCTTCGACTGGCCGGACCACGCCGGTGTGCTCGATAAAATACGCGAGGAGACGGATGAAGTGGCCGCTACGCTGAACATGCCCGACACCGCCCCGGAGGTGGAAGAAGAACTGGGCGATCTGCTTTTTGTCATCGTGAACCTGTGCCGCCGCCGCGGCATCGACCCGGAGATTGCGCTGGATGCGGCCAACCGCAAGTTTGAGCGCCGCTTCAACGCGGTGGAGCGCAAGCTGCGCGCCCGGGGGCTGAATCTGCAAGAGGCCGGTGCCGACCACATGGAGGCCTCCTGGCAAGAGGTGAAGAGCGAGGAACACTGATACCCCCATGCAGAGCCGGCAGACAAGATGCAGACAAAGCCTGAAAGCCGCCGCAGCGCTGCTTTCGGCGCTGCTGTTGTTCTCTTGCGCCAGCCAGCGCAGCACGGTCGATGAAGCGCCCACTGCCCCCGAGGCGGAGACCGCAACCGAAGCGGCCGCTCACGTGGGCAACCCGCTGCTGCCCAACGGCGGCGACCCCAACGCCGTCAACTACCATGTGACCACCTCTGAAGAGCTGGCCAAAATTGACAACGGCTCCGATGAAGAGCTCATCTGGACCAACCCCGACAACCCCGATGAAGAGCTGCCGGATTTGGTGGCCGCCTTCGAAAACAAACGCCGCGGCAACGGCTGGCTGACCGACATGGGGCGCGCGGTGCGCCTGGCCAGGCGCGAGGGGTACCCGCTCATCGTCTGGTTTCATGATTCCGTAGCCAGCCCCAAGAGCAAAACACTGGGCACCGAGCTGCTGGATACCACTCCCTTCAACGAGTGGTGCCAGGACCGCGTGGTGCGCGTGAAGCTGGATGCCGGCGCCTCGCTCAACGAGAGCAGCAGTTCCTCTTCCAAATACAATATGCGCTCCATCAACGCCCTGCAGCGCCGCTACGGCATGAGCCGCAAGCCCGCGCTGGCTGTCATCTCCCCCCAGGGCAAAATTGTGACCCGCATCGATGGGTTCGATGGCTTTGTGGCCGGGGTGGAGCTGGAGCTGCGCCACGGTGTGCAGGAGGCTGAGAAAGAATACAAGGCCTATAAGGAGAAGTTGCGCAGCAAGGGCTACCGCGAGTGGCGCTCCCGCAAGGGCAACAAGGACATCTTTGCCCGCTTGCAGCGCTTCGATGAGCAAAACAACCTGGTGTACCTGCGCGAGCCCGGCGGCAAAATCACCCGCACGCGCCTGGAGAGCTTCTCCCGCGCCGATATTGATTACCTGGACGAGCAAGCCCGCAATAAATAAACGCCCATGAGCAAATCCGACGCCACGAAAGCGCACATCATGCGCGCCGCCATCCGGGTATTCACCCGCACCGGCTACCACGGCGCGGCCCTGCGCGATATTGCCAAGACGGCGGAGGTGAATCTGGGGCTCATCCGCTACCACTTCGGGGATAAGGATGATTTATACCGCGACACGCTCGCCTACGTGTCCGAGCAGTACAACGAGGTGTGCCTGCAAGCCCTGCACCGGGTGCTGGAGCAGCCCGGCCACACGCCGGAAGACATCATCTACTCCTGGTTGGCCGCCCCCATCACCCACTGGCACGACACCGCCGTGGCCACCGGGGAGGAAGTGCTGTGCTTCCTCAACAAAATGGGCTATGAACCCGCCGGACTCACGCGCGATGTGTACGAGTCGCACTATTCCTATGCCTTGCAAGAGTGGCAGGATGCCGTGCGCGCCCACTTCCCGCACATACGGCAGGGCGACTGGCTCTGGTGCCTCACCTGCCTGCGCGGTATGTACTTCAACATCGTGGCGCACAATGATTTCATCCTTTGGGGGCTGCCCGCCGTGCAGCACAAAGAGGCCGCCATCCAACGCCTGGCGGCAGATGCCGTGGCGCTGCTGCGCACCTACTCCGCCGCCTGAGGCTCCGCATGCGGGGCGATTCCCTCGCGGCGCAGCCGCGATGTTCCCGCGTCCGCAGGACGCTGTTCCCGATGCGCAGCATCCGTTCCCGCGCGCAGCGCTGTTCCCCCGCGAGCGCCAGCGAGCCTGCCCCTTAAGCCCGCGCAGCGGGCGGTATATTCGTAGCGACGGGGCGTAAGCCCCTCGTACAGAGAGAACAAAGAATGAGAGCCCGCCTTGGGCGGGCGGCATAAAGCGGGGCCGGAGACATTGGGGTAACAGGAGGTAGGCGCTGCGCGCCGGGAGATAAGGAAAGGTAATCAGAGGTAATCAAAGGTAATTTATCCCTGACGGGATAGGGAATTTCTGCCTGGCGGCAGAGGGAATTTACCCCTGCGGGATAAGTGACGCCACCAGCGCATCCCAGCGCTCTTTGGCGGCCAGAATACGCTCTGCCGGCACCGAGCGGGACAACTCCCAGCTCAGCGGCATATCCTGCGTGAAAAACTGCGGCAGCAAGCGCTCAAAGGCCACATCGCCCCCGCGATAATAGAAGGGCTCACGGTGGTCGCGCGCGGGCCAGTCCACATCGTTCACATGCGCTCCATACAGCCAGGGCTGCAAACCGCGCAAGTATTGCTCGTGATTGAGCAGCAGCAAATTGTGTTTGCGCTGAATGTGCCCGAAATCATGCCAATAGCGGATGCAGGGCACGGTATCAAACTCGCGCATGAGCTGCAGCATCTCGGCCTCGCCCGGCACTTGCTCCAGGTGGCTGCGCCCCTCTACCGCCAAAATCACCCCGTGCTTCTCCGCTTTCTCTGCCAGGCGGTACAGAGCTGAGCGGGCGCGCTCCACATACAGCGGTGCCAGGCGCGCGCGGCGGCGCACAATCTCCCCTTTGCGGCGGGCATACTCCTGCGTGCCCACCAGACCGCGGCGCACCAGGCGCTCCAGCTCGCGCGTGCCCTCGCGCCCGCGCATCAGCTCCACACTGCCCATGTGCAGCACCACATAGCGCGCACCCAGCCGCTCGGCGGCCATCAGCGTCTCTTCCGTGAGCCGCATCGCACGCTCGCGGTCGCTCTCACGGTGTGAAGTGAAGCGATACGCATCCGGCACATCCCCCTTCACCTCGATGGGCGCCGGGCAAAAATTGTGTACTCCGGCCACGCGAATGCGCCCCGACTCCACCGCGGCAATCACCCCCGGCAGCAACGAAAGCGACAAGCCATGCGATACCTCAATATCCGCAAAGCCCAGCTCGCGGATTTCCTCGCACATCGCCGCCCCATCCTGGTGGCGGTGGCTGTTCCAGCATGTGGAAAACACATTCACACCCCCAGCATACCGACAGAATGCTGATGTGTCAATGAAGGAATGGAACATCCGACGAGGAGAAGTCGGGCACATGAAACAAAAAAAGGAGAAAAAAAGCAGAATAGGGTTGACATTTGAAGTGTATTGGAGTGTACTAGGGGTACGGCGAAGTGTACGAAAAAGAAATGACGAATGTATCAACAGTAATGTTCACGGGCAACGTGACACACAAGCTGGACCCCAAGAGCAGAGTGGCGGTACCGGCAGGGTGGCGCGCAGCCCAGGGGCAGGTGTTGATACTCATTGATGCGAGCAGCGAGGGCTACCGCATCGTGAAGTGCTACACGAAAGAAGCTTTCGCCGAGAAAATGATGACGATTCGCACGCAGGCCGAGGCACAAGGCATCAGCCCGGGCGAGATTGATTTGTACGTGGGCAAGATTACCGGCTGCAGCTTTGAGGCAGAAGTCAGCACACAAGGTAAATTGCTCATCCCCAAGAAACAACGTGAGCGCATCGGCCTGGTGGAAAATGCCACCATTGTGGGCCGGGGAGCTTACTTTGAGATTTGGAAACCGGAAGACTTCGAGGCGACCAATACGCCGGAAGTGCTTGGCCGCCTTACCCTGGACCAAATGTTCCACATTCTCTCATGAGCGAGCTTGGAACCATCGTGCATGCCGGGCAAACCGGGCCGGAGGGCATCTGCTACCGCATCGTGATGTGGGAAGCCGGGGCACTACCCGAGCATGTGCTGGGCGAGTGGGCGAAGAGCCGCAAAGAACTGCTTACCGCCATGCGGGATGCCGGCATCAAAGGCGCCCGTGGCAAACTGGCCGCTCTGGCTGCGCAGCTGCGTGAGCTGAACTGTGCCGTGATAGAAAGCCCCTTGACTACGTGCCCCCGCGCAGCCCTTACGTGTACGCGCGCAAAGGCGCTCGCGAATCTTCTCGCGGGTGAGGCCGAGGTGCTGGGCTTCCGCCTGGGGACATGCAGCCTGGAAGTGCTGCTGCAGCCTGGTGAGGAATGCGACCCCAATGCCGCCATGCTCCGCTGGCAGGGCAGCGTGGAGGGTGTGGAGTGGTGCGCCAGCACCCTGTGCGAAGCGCTCAAACCCGCCGAGGCCATGGCGCTGTGGGCCGAGCTGAAAGAGGCCGAAACCTATGCCGACCACGCCGCCGAGGAAGCAGCCGAAGCCGGGATGGAGGCCACGCCCTTTCACCATGTGACCGTGCTGGCCCACGAGGCAGTGGAATCCTTGCAGCCGGCAGAAGGCCGTGTGCTGGTGGATGCCACCCTGGGCGGTGGCGGCCACAGCGAGCTGATGCTGCAGGCCGGGGCCGAGGTGTGGGGGATAGACCAGGACCCGATAGCCCGCGCCGCCGCCAAGCGCCGTCTGGCAGCCTATGGCGACAAGCTGCATGTGGTAGCCGGCAATTTCCGCAATGCGGTGTCCCTGTTGCAGGAGCGCGGCGTGCAAGCGGTGGATGGTTTGCTGGCCGACATTGGCATATCCTCCCCGCAGGTGGATTGCGCCGAGCGCGGCTTCTCCTTCCTGAACGAAGGCCCGCTGGATATGCGCATGAACCCGGCCGCTGAGCGCAGCGCCGCAGACATCGTGAACACGGCCGCCGAGAGCGAGCTGGCCGACATCCTCTGGCAGTATGGCGAAGAGCGCGCCAGCCGCGCCATTGCCCGCCGCATTGTGCAGGAGCGCAGCAAGGCCCCCATCACCACCACCACACAGCTGGCCGACATCATCGCCGGCGTGCTGCCCCGCAAGGGCAAGCAACACCCGGCCACCCGCAGCTTCCAGGCGCTGCGCATCGCCGTGAATGACGAGCTGGGTGCGCTGGAAGATTTGCTGCACACCGGCCTGAGCCTGCTGCGCAGCGGCGGCCGCTTCGCCGTCATCACTTTCCACAGCCTGGAAGACCGCGCCGTCAAACGCTTCTTTGAGCAGGTCACCCGCCCGGAAATCGACCGCCCCGAATGGCCCGCCCCCCGCCCGAATCCGGATTACGCTGCCCGCCTGGTCTACCGCAAACCCATCACCGCCAGCGAGGCGGAACTGAGTGCCAACCCCCGTTCCCGCAGCGCCAAACTCCGCGTTATCGAAAAGCTTTAACCTCATCTCCTTTTTCCCACCACAATGGCTCCACACCCCGGTTCATCTTCCCGTTATTCCCAGCGCGTGCACTTTGCAGTGCTCGTGTGGATGGTTTTGTTCGCCGTGCTTTCCTGCACCGGCGGGGTCACCTATGCTGTCTTCAAGAACAAGCAGGTGGCCGTGCGCACCGAAATCAGCAAACTGCAGCGCGAAACGGCGGTGTGCCGCATGAATGCCAACCAATACCGCGCCAAAACCAACGCCCTCACCAACCGCTGGGCCATGCGCGACCGCCTCAGCCAGGATGGCTCCACCCTGCGTGATATCGAACGCAGCCAAATCGAAATCGCCCGCTCCCGCCGCGATATGGACCGCCTGAGCGCCACAGCCTCCCGCTAAACTTCCGCACCCCAACGTCCGCTCCTCCCCTTCCTCCACATGAAAACCAAGGTACCATTCACCCGGCGCTGCGTGCTATTGGTGACGGTGATACTGGCCGTTTCATGCGTGATAGCGTGGCGTTTGGTGGAGCTGCATGTGGTGGATTCCGGCAACCGCAGCCGCATTGCGGCAGATGAGCTCATTGAGAAAGAGCGCATCCCCGCCCAGCGCGGCATCATCATGGACCGCCACGAGGAAATCCTGACCAACAACATCCAAAGCTCCGAGCTGGTGGCAGACCGCTACCACCTGCGCGAAATCACCGCCGTGGTGGATGGATTGGCCTACAACCAGGTGGTGCATAGCGAGGATTGGAAAAAAGATGAGGACCCCGTGCGCCGCCGCAAGATTCTTCTGCGCAAGCGCGCAGAGCTGCTGGATAACGCCACGCTGAAGCTGAGCAAGGAAGAAAAAGAAAAGCTGCGCAGCCAACTTGACCCGAAGGATGCCCAGGCTTTCCGCCTGATGGATTATGACCGCAAGGTGTGCGAATACTACTACCAGCTGCATGACCGCCTGGTGGCAGAAGTGCTTTACCCCTTCCTTTCCCACATGGAAGTGAGCGAGACCACCAAAGATGCCAAGGGCAAAGAGGTGGAAACCACGCGCTTCATGACCCGCGAGGATATTGTGGAAAAAATTGCCCAATCTGCCGTGACTGCGCACAACGAAGCCGCCGAAAAAACGGGGGCCCCCAAGCGCACCTACCGCAATCAGATTGTGCTGGCACGCGGCTTAACCCAGGATACGGCCGAAAAAATCAAGGCAGCTCTTTCCCAGGCCAGGGTGCGCGGCATCATGGTGCAGTCGGATTTGCGCCGCTCCTACGTCATGCCGGAACTGATGGGACATGTGCTGGGCTATGTAGACCACGAAAACAAGGGCAAGAGCGGTGTGGAGGCTTTCTTCCAGAGCTACCTGGCCGGGGTGGATGGCATGCGCGAATACCGCCACAACGCCCGCGGGCAAATCCTGCCCAATGAAGATGACCGCTACCTGGCGCCCAAGCATGGCCTGAACCTGCGCCTCACGATTGATATGCGCTTGCAGACCATTTGCGAGCAGGAGCTGGACAAAGGCATGCGGGAATTCCGCGCCACGCGTGGCTGCATGATTGTGGTAGAACCGCAGACCGGCGATATCCTGGCCATGGCCAGCCGCCCATCATTCAACCTGAATACGAAGGAAGTCATCACGCATGAAGGCACCTTCAAGCGCGGAGCCATTCGCGACCAAAAAGGCGATGTGGTGACGGGTGATTTCAACTTTGCCTGCCAGACCCGCTACGAGCCGGGCTCCACCTTCAAGGTCATAGGCGTGACCACCGCGCTGGATAAGGGCATCATGGGCATTGATACGCCGGTGAACTGCTCCCCCTTCTCTGTCGATGGCAAGACCAAGCCTATCAACGATGGCCGCTTCAACTACGGTGTCATCACGATGGGACAGGTGCTCAAGAAATCCAGCAACCCCGGGGCAGCCCGCATTGCCCTGCGCTGCAAATGGGGCAACTTCAAGGAATATATCAAGCGTTTCGGGTTGGACAAGCCCATCGATATCGAGCTGCCCAGTGGCCGGGCTTGCCAGCTGGCAGATGGCTCCAACATCGTGAACTTCTCCCGTATTGCCTACGGTTACTCGGTGTCTGTCTCTCCCCTGCACATGGCGATGGTGTATGCCACCATTGCCAATAATGGTGTGCGCATGAAACCGCGCCTGATAGACAAAATCATCGCGGCGGATGGCACGGTGTACGATGAACGCCCGCCGGTGGAGGTGCAGCGCGTGATGAGTGAACGCGCCGCGCGCGATTTGCGGGGTGCCCTCTTCTCTGTGACCCAGGCCAAGGGGCCCGCCGGGCGAGGCACAGCCACGGCTGCGGCCATCCCCGGCTTCCGTATTGGCGGCAAGACCGGCACCGCCAAGAAAGTGAAAGACGGCGGCGGTGGCTACTACGAAGGCGTGTACACGGTATCGTTTGCCGGCATCCTGCCCATCGATGACCCGCGACTGGTGGTGATGACGGTGATAGACGAGCCGCGCCCGCGCAACTGCAATGCCGGTGGCGGCACCGTGGCAGCCCCCATTTTCCGTGCCGCGGCAGAGCGATTCATCAACGTGCTCAACATCGCACCCTCCGAGCCGGAGGAATACGAAAAATATCTGGCCAGCAAACAGGAAAACCAAGCAACAAAACCTTAACCCCTTTTACCATCTGACATTATATGAATACGAAACAGATTTTCTCCGTTCTGCCCGATGCTGTCATCACCGGCAAAATCCGCAAGCCGCTGACTTTGCTCACCGATGACAGCCGCAAGGTGGTGCCCGGTTGCTGCTATGTTGCGGTGAAAGGCACGCAGTTCGATGGCCACAGCGTGATACCCGAGGTCATCAAGGCCGGGGCCGTGGCCATTGTGGCAGAGGCCCCCTGCCCGCAGGATGTACCCCAGGGAGTATGCTGGGTGCAGGTGGAAGACACCCGCATGGCCAATGGGCTGCTGATGAGTGCCTGGAACAACTTCCCGAGCATGCAGATGGTGATGCTGGGCGTGACCGGCACCAACGGCAAGACCACCATCAGCTACCTGACGAATGCCATCTTCCGCGCCACCTGGCAGCGCGCCGGCCTGATTGGCACGATTATGTATGATGATGGTGCCCGCCGCCTGACCTCTCACAACACGACCCCCGGCAGCGCCGCTCTCCAGGCCATGCTGGCAGATATGCTCAACAACGGCTGCCGCGCCGTGGCCATGGAGGTGTCCTCCCATGCCCTTTGCCAGCACCGCACCGCCGGCACATCGTTCCGCGTGGGGATCTTCACCAACCTGACACAGGACCACCTGGATTACCACGGCACCATGGAGGAATACTACCAGGCCAAAAAGCGCCTCTTCCTCTCCATGGCAGAGTCCGATGACCGCAAGGCCACGGCTGTCATCAACGTGGATGATGAATATGGCCGCCGCCTGGCCGGTGAGCTGCTGCCGCTCATGAAGGTGCGCACTTATGGCCTGGCCAAGGATGCAGATTTCCGCGTGACCCCGCGCATTCTTTCGCTCAAGGGCAGCCAGTATGAGCTGAGCTACCAGGGGCGCACCTTCCTGGTGCGCACGCCGCTGATTGGGGCCTTCAACGTATCCAACAGTCTGGCTGCGCTGGCCGGTGCTGTGGCCGCCGGGGTGAATATCCGCGATGCCATCAGCTGCCTGGCCCAATCCCCGCAGGTGCCGGGCCGCATGGAGCTGGTGAGCAGCGTGAACAACGTGCAGTGCTTTGTGGACTATGCCCACACGCCCGATGCTGTGGAAAACGTGTGCCGTACCATGAAGGAACTCTGCACGCAGGGCCGCGTCATCACCGTCTTCGGTTGCGGCGGCGACCGCGACAAGACGAAGCGCCCGCTCATGGGCACCGCCGCCGCCCGCTACAGCGATGTGTGCATCGTGACCAGCGATAATCCCCGCTCTGAAAACCCCGAGCAGATTATCGATGAAATCATGCCCGGCATCCCCCGCGAGAAGCAGCACCGCATCACCGACCGCGAGGAAGCCATCCGCGCAGCGCTGGAAATGGCTCGCCCCGGCGATTGCGTGCTTGTGGCCGGCAAGGGGCATGAGAACTACCAGATTTTTGCGGACGAGACCATCACGTTCTCGGATTCCGCCGTGGTGCACAAGTACTACGAAGAAAAGAACCCGGAAGGACGTAGTGTGCCCTCCCGCAAACCCGAACGCCGCTCCGACCGCGCATGACCCACATGACCACAGAGGAACTGCTGCTTGCCAGTGGTGGCACCGCCACCGCTGTGGGCACGCGTAACATCACCGCCGGGCTCACCACGGATAGCCGGGCTGTGGTGCCGGGCTGCATTTTCCTGGCGCTCTGTGGCGAGCGCTTCGACGGCAACAACTTTGCCGCCGCCGCCTCTCAACAGGGGGCTGCCGCAGTGGTGGTGAGCCGCATGGAGGGTGAATATGCCCCCGATTGCACCGTGGTGCTGGTGGAAGACACGCTGGCCGCGCTGCAAAGCATTGCCAAGTGGTGGCGCGCGCAGTTGGCCCCGCTGCATGTGGTGGGCTTGACCGGTTCCAGTGGCAAAACCAGCACCAAGGACATGTGCCTGGCGGTGCTGGCACAGAAATACCGCGCCCTGGCCACCAAGGGCAACCTCAACAACCACATTGGTGTGCCGCTGAGCATCCTTTCTGCCCCGCAGGGCACAGAAGCCGCCATCTGGGAGATGGGCATGAACCACGCCGGTGAGCTGGCACCCCTTTGTGAGATGGTGCAGCCCCGCATCGGTATCATTACCACCATTGGCTCAGCCCACCTGGAGTACCTGGGCAGCCGCGAAAACATTGCACAGGAAAAATGCACCGTGGCGCGCGCCTTGCCGACGGATGGATTCATGATTTACCCTGCCACGGATGATTTTGCCGGCATGATTGCCGAACAGACCGCCGCCACGCCCTTGCCGGTAGGCGGGTGCGATTCGCAGGTGCGCGCGCTCAACGTGCGCTCCACCGCCCTGGGCAGCAGCTATGATTTGAGCATTGCCGGCCTGGGCGAAATTCGCGTGAATCTTCCCGTGCCCGGGGCCCACATGATCAGTAACAGTCTGCTGGCTGCTGCCGCCGGCTGGAAACTGGGCTGCACGCTGGAGCAGATTGCCGCCGGCCTGGCCCAGGCTTCCCTGACCCATGGCCGCCTGGCCTGCTACGAGGCCGATGGTTGCACCGTGGTGGATGATACTTACAACGCCAACCCCGAGAGCATGAAAGCTGCCCTTGATACCGTGGCAGCCCTCCGTGGCCCGAAGCGCTGCATTGCAGTGCTGGGCAAGATGGGCGAGCTGGGGCCGGGCGGCATTGAGGCCCATGCCGAAGTGGGCTTGCACGCCGCTTCTCTGGGCTACGCTGCCGTGGTGGTGGTGGGCCGGAGCTGCGCAGAGATAGAAGCGCTGTGCCGGGCAGCGGGCGAAAGCGTGCCCACCGCCCAGGCCGACACCCCGGCAGAAGCCGCTACCCTGCTGCGCGGCCTGGTGCAGCAGGGAGATGCCGTGCTGTTCAAGGGCTCCCGCTCCGCTGGCATGGAACGCACCATGTACGAACTTTTCCCTTCACTCAACCCCAAGAAATAAAACCATGTTCGATTTAGATCCCGGATTACAGTGTGTGCTGGCATTGCTTATTCCCTTTGTCGGCTCTATCCTCATCGGTCCCAAGCTGATTGCTGTGCTGCGTGCCATGAAAGCCGGCCAGCCCATCCGCGAGGCTCGCAAGGGCGTGCTGGCGCCTGAGCACCAGGGCAAGGTGGGCACCCCCACCATGGGTGGAGTGATGCTTATTGGCCTGGTGTTGCTTACCACGCTTCTGGTGGCCGATTTGCGCAGCGTGTATGTGCAGTGCTGCCTCATCGTCACGGCGATTACCGCTTTCCTCGGCTTTTTGGATGACTACGCCAAAATCACCAAGAAAAGCACGGATGGTGTGAGCGGCTGGTTCAAGATTGGCCTGCAATTCCTGGCTGCTCTGGGTTGCTCCGTTTACCTGTACATAGCCTGCCCCTGGGTGACCCACATCATCGTGCCCTTCTATGGGATGATTGACCTGGGGATGTTCTTCATTCCCTTTGCCCTGTTGGTGATTATCGGCACCTCCAACGCCGTGAACCTGACGGATGGTCTGGATGGCCTGGCCAGCGGCTGCATGATTATTGCCGGCATCGCTTTCATGATGATTGTGGGTGGCGTCAGCACCTTCTCCGACACGGCGCCCATTCAGCCTTTCCTGTGTGCCATCATTGCTGCTTGCACCGGTTTCCTGTGGTTCAACTGCAATCCGGCCCGTGTGTTCATGGGTGATACCGGCTCCCTGGCTCTCGGTGGCGCGTTGGGTACGGTGGCTGTCTGCACCTGCTCGGAATTGCTGCTGGTCGTGGTAGGCGGTGTGTTTGTGGCAGAGGCCGTGTCTGTGATGATTCAGGTCTTCTGGTTCAAGTACACGCGCAAGCGCTTTGGCGAGGGGCGCCGCTTCTTCCGCATGGCTCCCATTCACCACCACTTTGAAAAAGGCGGCCTGAGCGAAACACAGGTGTGTGTGCGTTTCTGGATTGTGGCAAGCATTCTCGCTGTGGTGGGTGTCATTCTCACTTTTGGCACGTTAATGACTTGTTTTTGACCTGCATTTATAGTATCATCCCTTGCTCCCAACGACGATGAATCTCTCCGATAAAAAAGTTGCCATTCTCGGCTGCGGTCGCAGCGGAGTGGGTGCCGCACACCTGGCCTTGGCCTGTGGTGCGGCTCGCGTGTGCATTTTCGATATCAATCCCGCCGCCACTTGCCCCGATGCTGCGCTGGAGTGCGTGGCCGGGGCTACAGAGGACCAGGCCCGCGCCTACGCTGCGGATTTGGTGGTAATTTCTCCCGGTATTGAGGCAGACATCCCCTGGGTGCTGGCCTTTGCAGAGGCCGGGGCTCCCATCATCGGCGAGATGGAGTTGGGCTGCCGTGCGTACAAGGGCCGCATTGTGGCTATCACCGGTACCAACGGCAAGACCACCACCACCGCCCTCATCGAGCACATCCTCACCAGCGCCGGCAAAACAGCCAAGGCTTGCGGCAACTATGGCTACCCCATTTCCGAGGTGGCTCTCATGGAGGAACAGCCCGAGTTTGCCGTGCTGGAGGTTTCTTCCTTCCAGCTGGAAACCGCATACGAGTTCTGCCCCGAGGTGGCCATCTGGCTCAATTTTGCCCCCGACCACATGGACCGCTACACCAAGGTGGAGGATTATTACAATGCCAAGCTGCGCATGTTCATGAACATGCCGGAAAGCACCCTGGCTGTGGTGCGCGAGGGCGAGGAATTGCCCCCGCTGCGTCCCCGTCGCGTGGGCTTCTCCTCCGTGGTGGATTCCGGCCAGCTTTGCTACCGCGATGGCTGTATCATGGAGGGTGATACCTGTGTGATGACCCTGCGCGGCACCGAGATGGAGCAGGCCCACAACGCAGAGAACACCATGGCCGCCCTCCTGGCTTGCCGCGCCGTGGGCGTGGAAGATGCCGCCATTGCCGAGGCCGTGCGCAGCTTCATGCCCCCCGGCCACCGCTGCGAAACAGTGGCAGAGATGGATGGCGTGCTGTGGCTCAATGATTCCAAGAGCACCAATCTGCACTCCACCGAAGCAGCCGTGCGCTCGCAGACCCGCCCCATCATCCTCATTGCCGGTGGCAAGGATAAAGGGCTGGATTACACGGCCATCAACCCCATGCTGGAGAAAAAAGCTCATTGCTGCATCGTGTTCGGCCAGATTGCCGGGCAGCTGGAGCAAACCTTCGCACCCGTATGCCGCACTATCCGTGTGGAGACAGTAGAGCAGGCTGTGCAAGCCGCCGCTGAATGCGCCCGCAAGGGTGATGTGGTGCTCTTCTCTCCCGGTACCTCTTCATTCGACCAATTCCGGAGCTATGTTCACCGTGGCGAAACCTTCCGCACGGCTGTGAAACAAACGCTTCACCTGTGATGATTCACCCCCAGCCCCCCCTGACCCATTTATGAGAAAAAGTAAGCAGAATCCGTTCCGAAACTCCCAGCTTGATCGCGTTCCTCCCAAGAGGCACATCTTCCATTCCCTGCTGTACGATAAGTCCAAGCGCCACCGCACCGATACCGGCCTGGTGGAGGACAGCACGAGCAGCACCACGATTGTGCGCATCATCGGCGGTTTGCTGTTGGTGCACCTGGTGGTGATTGGCGGTGTGTTGCTGCGTGGCCACATGGTCAAGACCAACAGCGGCGTGGCCGTAGCCCCCACGATTACCCCACCTCCTGCCGCTCAGCAGACACCTCCCCCCTCGGAAGAGGTGCTTCCCCAGCCAACGGCAACACCCGCCGCTCCGGCGCCCGCAGCTCCGGCGGCCAACCACATTACCCAGGCCCCGGCCCAGGATCCTGCCGTGGCCGTGGCGCCCCCTGCTGAACCCGTGTTGGTGACGCCTCCCCCTGCTCCGGCTGCCCCGGCAGCTCCGGCTCCGGCCCCCACAACAACGGTGCAGCACTATGTGGCCTCCGGTGATACCTGGTACGGCATTGCCACGCAGTATGGCACCACGGTGGAGGCTCTGAAGGCCGCCAACCCCAAATCTGCCCAGAAGAACACACTCTTCAGCGGCACATACCTGACCGTGCCTGTGGCCGCTGATTCCGCACACGCCCAGGCCGCCGCCGCAGAAACACAGGCAGCAGCCCCCCCTGCCGCCAAGATGCACACGGTGAAGCGCGGCGAAACCCTGGGCGGCATTGCCAAGCGCAACAACATCACCCTGCAAAAGCTGCTCCAGATTAACAACCTGACAGAAAAAGACGCTCGCCGTATCCGTGTGGGTACGGAGCTGAAAGTCAGCGAGTAAAATCTCTCCCGCATGTCGACCCGCCTCAGCATCATTGTCCTCTGGATGTGCTTCATCATCTTGCTCGTTCTGGGCATTGTGATGGTGGCCAGCACGGGGCTGTGTGCTGCGGTGCCGCATGGCGAGGACCCCGCCACCTTCCTGCAAAAGCAGGCCGGCTTTGGCTTCATGGGCTTGCTGGGAGCGCTCGTGCTCAGTTCGATTGATTACCACAAATACCGCGCGTGGGTCAAGCCCATGTGGTGGACAGTCACGGCGCTGCTCATCATGTGTTATCTGCCCGGCGTGGGCCTCACCATCAATGGTGAGCAACGCTGGGTGAACCTGGGCATCACTTTCCAGCCCAGCGAGCTTTCCAAAATTGTGCTGATGATTTGCATGTCTCATTGGTACACCCTGTATCGAGAGCAGGCCGGCACATTCTGGAATGGTTTTGCCATCCCCGGCGGTGTCATTTTCGGTGTGCAGTTGGTGCTGATTTTGTTTGAGAAAGACATGGGCACGGCTGCCGCCCTCGCCATGTCCGGCTTCTGCATCATGTATGTGGCCGGTGCCCGCGGGTGGCTCATGGCCCTTGCCTTGTTGGTGGGGGCGCTGGTGCTGTATTGGATGGCCACCGGCAGCGCCAACCGTATGGAGCGTATCTATGCCTGGCTGGACCCGCAAGCCTACAGCCAGGGGGCAGGCCGCCAGCAGTGGATTTCCATCCTCGCCTTTGCACGCGGTGGCCTCACCGGCGTGGGCCTGGGGGATGGCATCGAAAAATTCGGCAATCTCCCCTTTGCACACACGGACTTTATTTTTGCGGAAGTGGGTGAGGAATGGGGCCTGGTTGGCACACTGGGTGTGCTGCTGCTATTCACCATGATGACCCTGGCAGGCATCGTGATGGCACTGCGCACCAGCGATACGTTCGGGCGTCTCCTGGCCACCGGTCTGGTGTGTACCATCTTCTGGCCGGCTGTTCTCAACATGGCCGTGGTGACCTCGTTGTTGCCCAACACGGGCTTGCCGCTCCCCCTCATCAGCTATGGTGGTACCAACCTGGTGTTCACGATTGCCTCCATTGGTATCCTGACCAGTGTGCAGCGGTTCACCCCCACCATCCGCCAGAGCTGCATGCCCATCCGCAGACTTAAGCAAAATCCCAGATTATGAGCACAAAACCTCTTCGCGTTGTCATTGCCTGTGGCGGCACAGGCGGCCATCTTTTCCCCGGTATTGCTGTGGCCCAACAGCTGCGCACCATGGGGCATGAACCCACGCTCCTCATCTCCCGCAAAGATGTGGATGCCGAGGCCTCCCGCAAGTACGGTGACCTGCACTTCCACACCGTGCAGGCCATTGCCAAGCCCCCCACGTTCTCCCTGCGCATGCCCGGCTTCCTGTGGAAACTGGCCCGCACGTATTTCACCTGCAAGAGCATCATCCGCCGCGAAAAGGCCGACGCCGTCATCGGCATGGGTGGCTTCACCTCTCTGCCCCCGGTGCGTGCCGGCCACAAGCTGGGGCTGCGCACTTTTGTGCATGATTCCAACGCCATGCCCGGCCGGGCCAACCGCATGACAGCACGCTGGTGCACCAAGGTGCTGTTGGGAATGGGCGAGGCTGCCACCTACTTCCCCGGCAGCGATTGCGTGGTGGTGGGTACTCCCGTGCGCGAGGAGCTGCTGCAGCTGCCCCCCCGGGCCGAGGCACGCGCCCGCATGGGCTTGCCCGCAGAAAGCCCCGTGGTGCTGGTAACAGGCGGCTCCCAGGGTGCCCGCAATCTCAATACCCTCATTGTGGAAGCCGCCAAGGCTGATACCGGTGTACACTACCTCATCATTGCCGGCAAGCAAGACCAGCCCCGCGTGGCTGAGCTGGCAGCCGGAGCCCCCAACATCACCGTGCTGGGCTTCTGCGCCGATATGCCCGCCGCCTACGCTGCGGCAGATGGTGTGATTGCCCGCGCCGGGGCCTCCACCCTCACCGAGCTGTCCATGATTGGCAAAGCCACCTTCCTGATTCCGTTCCCCTTTGCTGCGGATGACCACCAGACGCACAATGCACGCGTGTTTGTCTCCCGGGGTGCGGCCGATATGTGCGCCCAGAGCGAGTTAACCACCGAGCGCATCCGCGCCTTTGTGCACGACGTGGTGCTGGATGATACCCGCCGCAGCGCCATGGAAACCGCCATGCGCTCTCTTGCCCGCCCGGATGCTGCCGAATGCATCGCCCGCGCCATCGCCGCAGAATGATGCCTGATTGCATCCATGTAAGCATCCGCGAGCAGCGCCTCACCTATGGTGCGTTCTCTGCCCCTGTTTCCACCGGCGCTGCCGGTGTGGGCACACAGGAGGGCAGCGGCCGCACCCCGCTGGGGCGCTTCTGCATCTGCTCCAAACACGGGGAGAACGCCCCGCTGCATACCGTATTTGTCTCGCGCCTCCCCGTCGGGGTGTATACCGAAGCCCTGCGCGGGCAGGATGTTGTCCTCACCCGCATCCTTTGCCTGGAGGGGCTGGAACCCGCCAATGCCAACACCCGCTCGCGCTATATCTACATCCACGGCACCCCCGAAGTAGAAAAACTGGGCACCCCCGCCTCCCACGGCTGCATCCGCCTTTCCCCGCAAGATGCCGCCACCCTCTTCTCACGCGTCCCGCTCGGCACCCAGGTGTTCATCGAAGAGTAACACACACCGCTCTTGCCTCCATACTCTCGCCCCGGGCTTGCCACCCTGCACAGCAAGCTCCTCATCCCCAACGAGATTCTGCTTGCTTTTGTACAGGGCGTTCGTGTACAATGCGAGACATGGAGACACAAGAGAAAGAATACCCTACGCTCTTCCAACGCAAAGTATGCTGGGCAGCGCTCAGCGGGCTGGCCATGCTGGTATTGGCGGCGCTGGCCTGCGGTGTCCTGTTCGGACTGAGCCAGGCCTTCATGGCGCTGGAAGCGGTGCTGCTGCCCTTTGTGATTGCCGGCATCCTGGCCTACCTGCTCTCCCCGGCCACGCGCTGGATTCAGCAAAAAGTCATTAAAAGCCGCATAGGTGCCGTGCTGCTGGTCATGCTGCTGGCGGGCATTGGCATCACCGGGTTGGGCTTTGCCATTGTGCCGCCTCTGGTCGAACAAGCGGGCGATCTCGTCTCCAAACGCCACCAAATCCTGGCCAGCTCCATCAAAGCCGGGCAGGACCTGCTGGAGCACAACGCCTTTGTGCAGCAAGGTGTGGACATGCTCTACCAACATACCCGACACGATGCCGATGCCGCCGGCGTCCCCTCCACAGAGCTCGATACCATCCCCCCCAACCCCGGCTACGCCGAAAAAATCACAGCCGTCCTCAACTACAACTCCCACTACATCACCCAGCAAGCCCTCAAGTGGTTCACCGCCGGCCACCGAGCCGTTTCCGGCTTTGCCACCTACCTCATCGGCGCCATCATGGTGCCCGTCTTCCTCTTCTACTTCCTGCTGGAAAGCGAGCGCATCGCCGACAGCTGGCACGATGTCCTCCCCCTGCGCGCCTCCCGCTTCCGCGATGAAGTCATCGCTACCCTCCAGCAAATCAATGACTACATCATCGCCTTCGTCCGTGGCCAAATGCTCGTCAGCCTTATCGATGGTATCATCCTCGGCATCGCCCTCAAAATCCTGGGCCTGCCCTATGCCTTCACCATCGCCGCCGCTGCCGCCCTCCTGGGCATTATCCCCTACGTCGGCATGATTTCCACCAGCATCCCTGCCCTGCTCATCGCCTGGTTCACCTGGCACGATGTGGGCCATGTCATCGCCGTGGCGGCCATCTTCTTCGGCGTCAGCCAGTTCGATGGCTGGGTCATCCAGCCCCGCGTCATCGGCAACCGCGTCGGCATGCACGACCTCACCATCATGTTCTCCGTCCTCTTCTGGAGCTACGTGCTCGGAGGCGTTGTCGGTGCCCTCCTCGCCGTCCCCCTCACCGCCTCCATCAAGGTCCTCTTCACTCGCTACGTCTGGTCCTCCCTCCATAAAAAGGAACAGCTCGCTAACTCTGTGGACTTAACAGACACATCCCTACCTGTTTGCGACAACACCCCCTCAAAAACGTGATTTTTTTACCCATTCACGCATTTTAGGCTTGATTATCCTTGATAAAGTTGTATGCTGAGCGCAGAGAGCAAGCTCATGGTGGGCTTGCTCCCTGAACAACCAAATACATTATCATTATTATGAAGACCATCGCTATTCTTGCCCTTACCGCCGCTGCTCTCGTTTCCTGCCAGCAGCAGCAGCAGCAGCAGGCCGCTCCCGTGGCTCCCGTGGCTCCCGTGGTTGCTCCCGCTAAGTAAGGCGTAAGAGGGGCTCGCAAGAGTCTCTCAGAACAATACGATTCTGGCGCGCCCGGCTCATGCCGGGCGCG
>JAFYUJ010000067.1 GCA_017558555.1 Akkermansia sp. | reverse complement strand
GAATTCTCGGTAGAGCTCGTGGGCCAGCTTTTCGCGAAGCTGCTTGCGCTTATAGTCGTCCTGCATCAAATCCTCGAAGCCCTCCATGCTCATGGCATAGCAATCCATGGCGGCATTTTCAAAGATTTCCTTGAAGATGGTATCCATGAACACCTTCATGTTGGAGCTGCGAGCCGATGCCGCCAGCGAGGTGTTTTCCTTCAGTACGGCCATGATGGTGCGGGCCGCCACCTTGTTGGCCTCGGTGAAGTTGCCGCCCATGGCTTCATTGATACGGTTCAGCAGTTCATCGAGCGGCTCCTTTTTGTCCGTAGCACCGCCGCCTGCGGTGGCCGTGCCCGGTTCCAGGACGCCGTCCGTACCGGCCAGCTGAATACTGCCATTGCCGGTTTCCTCCAGCTTGTAGTATTCCATCTCGATTTTGCCCTCTATGTCCACAAGCTCACCGGGTTTAGTGGGCAGCACCTTGATGAGGTAGCGGGCAAACACATATTCCTTGTGCAGCTCTAAGTCATTCAGACGCGTTATCTGCCCGATGTGGGCATACCACTTGCACAGGGCTCGCAGCTTACGGCGGAATTCGTACCGGTCATCCTCGCTCAGCTTTGAATTGTAGTAGGCGATAACGGGTATAAGCAGGTTCGTGATGGCCGCGGCGCACTCGGCCTCCTGCTGCTCGCTGTGGCGCGTGTATTCCTCCGCAACCTTCTCCACGTCGTCATCGTGGTAGACCTCGAATTGGCGCAGGTCTCGCTTGGTCTGGTAAATCAGGTCGTAGCTCAGGTCTCCCTCCAGCAGTGTTTCCTGATAGAAGGGCTGGAAGGCCTCCTTGATTTCCTCATGCTCATTCATGAAGTCGAGCACGTAGGTATCCTCCTTGCCGTAGATGGTGCGGTTCAGTCGCGAAAGGGTCTGCACGCACTTTACCGAGCGCAGCTTCTTATCCACAATCATGGTGTGCAACAGCTTCTCATCAAAGCCGGTCTGGTACTTCTCTGCCACGATGAGGATGTTGAAGTTGTTGTGGAACTCCTCCTTGGTCTGGGCCTCGGAGATATGCGTGCCGTCCGCACGCACGTTGAGCTTGCTCTCGGTCAGTTCTTCGTCATCGATTCCCACCTTGCCGGAGAATGCCACCATGGGCTTCACGTCGGCATAACCTTGCTCGGCGGCATAGGCCTTCACGGCGCGGAAATACAGCACCGCGGCCAGACGCGAGGATGCCACCACCATCATTTTACCTTTGCCGCCGATTTTGTGGCGCGTGGTTTCAAGGAAGGTCTCCACGATGATTTCCGATTTCTGCCGGATATTCTCCGGATGCAGCGTGGCGTATTGGCGTATGAGGCGTGCGGCCTTGCTGCTGGCCATTTCCTCGTTTTCCTCTGCCGTGCGGATGAGCTTGCAGCAGGTCTTGTACGTGGTGTAGTTCTGCAGCACATCGAGGATGAATCCCTCCTCAATGGCCTGCCGCATGCTGTACACGTGGAAGGGATGCCACTTGCCGTCCGCCCCCTGTTCGCAGAACTGCTGCAGGGTGGTATCCTTCGGCGTGGCGGTAAAGGCGAAGAACGAGAGGTTATCGTGCTTGCCTTGGCTCAGGATTTCCTGCACCAGCTTGTTCTCGGCATCGTTGGCTTCGGCGTCCAGTTCCTCTTCCTCGGCGTATTGCTCCAGCGCGGCACGGGTGTCCGCCAGCGCGGCCTTCATCTTGGCGGCAGCACTACCGCCTTGCGAGGAGTGAGCCTCGTCAATAATGATGCCGTAGCGGCGTCCCTCGTAGTGAATCACCTCGCGATAAATCACGGGGAACTTCTGCAGTGTGGTGATGATGATGCGTGCCCCGGCGTTGATGGCGTCCTTCAGGTCCTGCGAGGTCTTTTCATCATCAATGGCGGCAATGACGCCGCGTGTGTGGTCATGCCCCGAGATGGTGTTGCGCAGCTGGGCATCCAGCACGGTGCGGTCGGTCACCACAATCACGCTGCTGAAGATGGGCTGATTCTCCGCATTGAACAGAGTAGAAAGCCGGTGGGCCATCCATGCAATGGAGTTGGACTTACCGCTGCCCGCGCTATGCTGAATCAGGTAGTTGCTGCCGCTGCCGTGCTGCTTCACGTGTGCCACGAGCTTGCGGACAACGTCCAGCTGGTGGTAACGGGGGAAGATGAGCGTCTTCTTCACCACTTTATCCTCCTTGCCGTTCTTGCGGCGCACCTTCTCCTCCTTGGTCTCAAGGTTCATGAAGCGGTGCAGAATATCCATCAGGCTGTCGCGTTGGAACACCTCGCGCCAGATATAGGATACAGCAAAATCTCCGTCCGCAGCGGCAGGGTTGCCTGCGCCGCCGTTTTTGCCCGCACCTGCGCTGCCCTGGTTGAAGGGCAGGAAGTACGTATGCTTGCCAGCCAGCTTCGTGGCCATGCAGGCTTCGTATAAGTCAACGCAGAAATAGCTCAGGATGCGGAAATTGAACCCGAAGCAGCGTTCATTCGGGTCACGGTCGTTCTTCCACTGCCAGCGGGCGTTGTCGATATTCTGCCCCGTGAGCTGGTTTTTCAGTTCCAGCGCAAACACTGGGATACCGTTGAGCACCAGCACCATGTCCACGGAGTTTGTGCACTTCTCGCTGTAGTACCACTGGCGGTAGACTTCCACCTTGTTGGCGCGGTACAGCCGCTCGTGTTCCTCATTCAGGTTGCTCTCAGGGCGGAAATAGCACACGCGGAAACGCGCCCCCACGGCGTCAAAGCCGTTGCGCAGCACATGCAGCAGGCCGTCTTTGGAGCAGCGCTCGTTGAAGGCCTTGATGAAGGCCTCCTCCGGGTTGTGTGACACCAGACGCGTGTATTTCTTCCACGCCTTGGGCTGGGTTTCCTGCACAAAGCTCAGCAAGGTATTCTTGTACAGAGCCGAGGCGCAGTCATACGTGTCCGAGCCCTTGGTCAGACCGCCCGCGGGGGATGTAAGCGCCGCCTCTATGTGGGCTTCAAATTGCTTCTCTTTCATGCTGTAACCTCCTTTTTACCGGTGACGTATTCGTAAATGAGCGATTTCCTGTAGCTCCCGAGTTCCTCAATGAGCTGCTCCTTTTTCTCGATGATGCGGTCAATCTCGGCACACTTGGCGTCGATGTAAGTAGCTATTTCTTGCTGTTCCTCAGCACTCGGCAAGGGGATGGGCACTGATGATAGCTTATCCTTTGTGAAGTGCGGTATTGTTGCTTTGTTGCACACGACGTCAATATACGCACGCTTAACAAGGCTCTCAATCCAGTACCCTAAATATGCAACAGAGCATGTGCTTTTGCCCCTCACAATCATGATAGAGTTTTGGATGTATGTAGTCGCTTCGCCGTTTTTCACGATAGCGCATCCACCGGCACCTGCGCCGCCCTCTACGACGAGAAGGTCACCGGGCATAACCCGATACGTATCCTTTTCTTCCGGGGAAAACCACATTTTCTTCTTTGCTGTATCAACTGAGCCGAAGTGTATATCAGCAGCACAGTAATACGGCTCAAGAGTGTAGGTATCATTCTGCTGGGTGTTACACAGCATTTTACCCAAAACAACATGATAGTGAAGGCCAACTCTACTTCTGTTCCACTCCTCCGGAATATCACCAATCCATTCCACGCCGCTGGGCTTCATGGGGCGAGCTCCGCGCACGCCTTTGGTGACGGCCTCTGTGATGATTGCCTGCTTGAGCTTTTTGTACTCCTCAATCGTCGCACGCGTTTGCTCTAGTGCCTTACTAATGAGTGAAATCTTACCATCTAGATAGGAGATAATATTTTGTTGTTCCGCCTCAGGAGGAAGCGGTAATGGTACTCCCGAAAGTTTTTCCTTGGTAAAATGAATGATAGTGACCTTATTACAAATATAATCGAGGTAGGACTGCTTTATTAAGCTCTCTAGCCAATAGCACAAATATGGTTCACTTGCATTTTCCCGGCCCCGTACTATCATAAGAGAATTTTGGATGTATGTATGAGTTGTTGCATCCTGAACAATAGCACAGCCTCCCGTTCCTCCCTCGGTCACGAGTAAATCTCCAGTTGTCACTAGGAGGGTATTTTTCTCTTCCTCGGAAAACCACATCTTTTTTCTGGCCTTTGATATGCCTTCAAAATGAACATCTGCAGCACAGTAATATGGCTCATAAGTGTAGCTATCGTTACACGGTGTCGAACAGAGCATCTTTCCCAAAATGATGTTATAGTGACGTCCCACTCTGCTACAACTCCACCCCTCTGGAATACCCCCAATCCACTCCACACCGCTGTCTTTCATCTGTCTTGCCATGGGAATCAGGAGAAAAGATTATTCAGAGATGCAGCGATATCTGCCTCCAGGGCGGTGATACGCTCGGCGATGGAATCCGCAGCCTCCGGTGCCTGGTACTTGTAGAAGTAGCGGGTCATCGGGATTTCGTAGCCTACCTTGGTGGCCTTGTCGTCCACCCATGCGTCGGGCACGTAGGGCAGCACTTCGCGCTCCATGTAGGCGGCGATGTCCTCAGTCATGGGCACGTTCTCCGTATCGCGCAGGGATTTATCTGCTACGGGCTTACCCTTCTTCTTGATGATATTGCCCTGTTCGTCGCGTTGAGGGCGCTCCACGGTAATCTTGTTGTAGCCGAACTCCTGCGTCTCAAATACCTTGCTCTCGCAGTAGATGCCCTCGGGGTCGCCGTAGACGGCATCGTGCTCAAAGGCTTCGTATGCCTGCATGATGAGCTGGCGGCAGTTGCCCGTAATGTCGTTGCGCTTGTCACCGATGGATTTGCGGCGGGGCTCGAAGCAATGGGACGCATCGATAAGCTGCACCTTGCCTCGGCGGTGCTCGGGCTTATTGCGGGCAAGCAACCACACGTATGTGGCAATGCCGGTGTTCATGAAGGAGTTATTGGGCAGCTGCACGATGGCATCCAGCCAGTCATGCTCCAGAATGTAGCGGCGTATTTCAGACGGGCCGCTACCGGCATCGCCGTTGAACAGAGGTGAGCCGTTCTGAATGATGGCCATGCGGCCATCATCGTCCAGCTTGGAGAGGCCGTTGAGCAGGAAAAGCTGCTGCCCGTCTGAAATCTTGGGCAGCCCCGGAGCAAAACGCCCGGCCGCGCCGCGGGCGTGCTCATCCTCCACCACCTTTTTCTCGCGCTTCCAGTCAATACCGAAAGGCGGGTTGGAGATGATGTAGCGGAACTTATAGCCGCCGAACTGGTCCTCGGAGAGCGTGTTGCCGTAGCGCATGTTGTCGGGATCACCGCCACGGATGAGCATATCGGACTTGGCGATGGCGTAGGTTTCGCCATTGAGCTCCTGCCCGCAGCAGGTCACGGGCGTGGCAGGGTTGAGCGCGTGGATACGCTCCTCCATGCAGGAAAGCATCTGCGAGGTGCCCATGGTCATATCATACACCGTTACGTTGGCATCACCGGGTGTGGAGCCGCTGAGCAGCAGGTCGGTCATCAGGTAGATGATATCGCGGCTGGTGAAGTGGGCACCGGCCTCCTCGGCGTAGGATTCGGAGAACTTACGCACCAGCTCCTCAAAGATGTAGCCGCAGTCCACCGCGCTGATTTTATCCGGCCCCAGATAGCCCTTGGGCGAGGCAAACTCCTGCACCACGAGGAACAGGGCGTTGTGCTCCACCAGCGTGTTGAGCTGGTCCTCGAAGCGGAACTTGGTGAGGATGTCCTGCACGTTGCGGGAGAAGCCCGCCAGATAATTGCGGAAATTGGCCTCGATATTGTTCGGGTCGGCCACCAGAGTGTCAAAGGTGAACTTGCTGGTGTTGTAGAATTTGTATCCGGATGCACGCATGAGCATCATATCCAGCGCACCGGGGGCTAGATTGGCGTGCTTTTCCTGCGCCGCCAGCACCTCCGCATGCGTGGACACAAGACAGTCGTGGAAGCGCTTTATCACGGTCATGGGCAGAATGACCTTGCCGTATTCATGCGGTTTGAAGATGCCGAATATGGCGTTGGCCACGTTCCAGATGACGGTGGCTTTTTCCTGAATATTGGTGCCGACCTGATAGATTTTGTCGTTTTCCGATGAAGCCGGACAAAAAGAAGAAGTGGTGGTCGTGGGGCAAGGTGCTTCTTGCTGGGGTATCATGTGCTGCGGCGCGGTGTGGTTCCCCCGCGCGCGGCATTTTAACAGCATTCCTAATGCAGTTTTACTCAGTAAGTGTGATTAATTTAATTGTAATAGATTTACTATAAATGCTGTAAATAAGGTGTGCGACGCGCAAGAAGCCTGATTCCATTGCGCCCCTCATTATTCTGTTATACGCTTGTTTTGTAAGGAGTGACTGAAAACAGTCATTTTAATCTTGCATATGCATTAGGAATGCACATCCACACAGAGACAAAAAATATGAGAACAGCGAAGAGATTGATGGAAGAATTGCCGTTGAAGATGAATGATATAGCGCGTTTGGTGCTGGAGGCCACGGAGGGGCTGGGGGAAGCACGTTGGCGGGGGCTGGGAAGGGAGGAAATGATGCGTTTGCTGCGGCGAGTGGTGCAGGAGGGGGTGCGCGCGGTGGAAGAGAGCGAGGCGACGGTGAGCTTTGCAGAGGCGGTGCAACGGAGTGTGGAGGCTCGTGCGGGGCGGCGGCCGACGACGCGGCGGGATTTGCGGCATTTCACGGGGCGGATGCTGCGCGTGGCCGGGGTAGGGGAGCGGCCGCTGCGTGCGATGCGCAGCGGGGAGTGCCGGGAGCTGTTGCAGGCGGCATTTGGGCGGAGTGCGCATAGTTACCGCAAGGGGCGGGCGATTTTGCACAGCATCTTTGCCTGGGGGCGGCGCTATGGTTATTGCGACACGAATCCGGTGGATGCGGTGGAGGCGCCGGAGGTGGTGGAGAAGGAGATTGTGCCGCTGACGCCGGAGGAGGTGCACCGCCTGGAGACGGCGGCGGAACACCCGGCGCACCGGGCGATGCGATGGTCCCTGTACTTGCTGCTGTATTGCGGCTTGCGCCCGGCTGAGGTGCAGCGCTTGCAGCCGGAGGATATTTGCCGGGAGGAGGGGTGTGTGGTGGTGCGCCCGCGGGTGAGCAAGACGGGCGGCGGGCGCGCAGTGCCGCTGCGCCGGGTGCAGCCACTGTCCGGGGTGGAACCGCACATACCGCGCAACTGGCAGAACCGCTGGCGCTCGCTGCGACGCGCGGCGGGGTTTGCCCCGCGCCGCTGGGTGCCGGATGTTTGCCGCCACACCTTTGCCAGCTACCACGCAGCGCAGTTCAAAAATCTGCCGATGCTGCAAGTGGAAATGGGGCACCGCGATTGCTCATTGCTGCGCTCTCGCTATGTGAATGTGGTGCGGGGAGGTGGGAAATTGTGGTGAGGCGTTCCCGCAAATCGGGAATGCGATTCCCGATTTGCGGGAATTTGTGTTGACAGCAGGCGAAAGATGAGAGAGAATAGGCGTATGAGAATGAGGCATAAAGAGAAATATCTGGAGCGAGCGATGGGGAAAAAGGTGACGGAGCTGAGTCAGTCTTTTTCTTGTGTGTTGGTGACAGGCGCGCGCCAGGTGGGAAAATCAACGATGCTGAAGCGAATCATGCCGGAGGGGATGCGCTATGTAACGTTGGATGATTATACCGTGGCCGATTATGCTCAGAAAGACCCCATAGGTTTTTTAGAGGAAATGGGGACACCCCTTTGCATTGATGAGATTCAGTATGCGCCGGGATTGTTGCGTGCGATGAAAATGAAGATAGACGAAGCGGAGCAGGAACCCGGGATGTATTGGTTGACGGGGTCGCAGCGCTTCATGATGATGAAAGGCGTGAGCGAAAGCCTGGCGGGGCGAATCGGGATTGTGGATATGTACAGTTTATCGCAGCGGGAGGCGTGTGGCGGCGATGTGAGCAGTGAGGCTTTTGCCCCTGAACGAGCCAGGGAACTGGTGCAGCATGAAAATCTTTGTGGATTGACAGAGCTGTATGAACGCATCATCCTGGGGGGGTATCCGCGGTTGATCACGCGAGAGGCCGTGGATAAAGGTGATTATATGCGAGCGTATGTGCAGACGTATGTGGAGCGAGATGTGCAGGCTCTTACACAAATCACGAATCAGGCTGCGTTTGTGAAGCTGATGCGCTCGGCCGCCATGAGAACCGGGCAGCAGCTGGTGTACAGCGATTTGGCGAGAGATGCAGAAGTGTCTCCGAAGACGGCTGCTGCCTGGATTGCGATTTTGCAGGCATCCGGCATCGTGGAGCTGCTGGAACCATATCATGTTAACACAACGAAGCGTTTGGCGAAGACACCAAAGCTGTATTTTATGGATACAGGCTTGTGCTGTTGGTTGGCCGGATGGGATGATGCAGAGCAGCTGAAAAACAGCACTTATGCCGGTGCTATTTTGGAGACGTGGGTGTATGGGCAGCTTGTGCGTAGTTTTGCCAATGCCGGTAAGCGGCCTCGCCTTTCCTATTTCCGAGATCGAAATGGGGCGGAGGTTGATTTCCTTTTGGAGAAGAATGGAGGCCTTTATCCGATGGAAGTGAAGCGCAGCAGCTCGCCATCCATGGATGATTTGCGTTGGTGTAGTCGCATACCGTTGGGGCAGGCTGAATTGCGGCCCGGTATAGTGTTCTGTACGGCCGATGCTTACATTCCGATGCCGTTCAAGAATGCCGGATTCCCGATTTCCGGACTTTAAATTCCCGCAAATCGGGAATCGCATTCCCGATTTGCGGGAATGTTGCTTGGAAATTTTAGGAAAATAACGGTACTTTTGCCGGGGTGCAGGGTGAATTGAGGCTAATGGTTGGAGCTAACTTCTTGAAGGGAGGGGGAGGGCGGCGGAGAATGGGGACGTATGATGATGTATGTCGTTTCTTTTGGGTTGTTGGTCGCTGTGGCGGCATGGCTGGTGGCTGTGTACAACAAGCTGAATTGGCTGCGGACGCAGGTGCAGGATGCATGGCAGCAGTGGAGCCGGGTGACGGCGGAGCGCAATGAGCGGCTGGGGCATTTTGCGGCGTTGATGGCGGGGTGCTTGCCGCGGGATGCGATGCTGCCGCGGGATTTGCGGCGGCTGGCAGAGGATTCTCGCCTGGCGTTGTCGGCGCGGCCGTGTGCACCGCGGCCGGGTGGGCTGAAGGGGGTGCGGGAGACGGAACTGGGGCTGCGGCAGCGGGTGGGGGATTCTGTGTGCGCGATTGAGAATGACGGCGCGATGCGGGCGAATGCAGATTTGTTGCAGGGCTGCCGCGAGGTGACGGATGCGCTGAGCTTGCAGGAGGATATTGCGCGGGCGTATGATCGCTTTGCGGGGGATTATAATCACGCGTTGTCGGGCCCGGCGGCGCATGTGGTGGCGGGGGTGTTTGGGTTTGTGCCGGTGGCGCAGATGTATCACCCGGCGTTGAACCGGCGCATGGCGTTGCGGCGCGAGATGGGGGCATGAAAAAAGCGGCGGGATGAGCTCCCGCCGCTTGAAAAGGAGTGTGAGAGTGGCGCTGGCCGTTATTGGCTGTCGTCGCCGAAGGAGATACCGATTTCCTTGGCGGCTTCGATGAGCTGGCTCTTGCTGTCCACCAGGTGCAGGGAGCGCACGGCTTCCTCGATGGGCATGGAGACCATGTCGTTGCGGTGCAGGGCGACGGTTTCGCCGAACTTGCCTTCTTCGATGAGGTCGATGGCTTTGGCACCGCAGCGAACGCCGAGCACACGGTCATAGGGGATGGGGGAGCCACCGCGCTGGATGTGACCCAGCACGCAGTAGCGGGTTTCAATGCCTGTGATGGTTTCCAGCTTGGTGGAGAGGAAGGAGGCAATGCCGCCCAAGCGCACTTCGCCCTTGGTTTCTTCGTCCAGGGTGAGGAGCTTGCCACCAATCTTGGCGCCTTCGGAGACCACGACGATGATTTCGCGCTGGCCCAGAGCCTTGAGAAGCTCGACCTTGCGGACGATGTCTTCCAGCTTGAACTCGATTTCGGGCAGCAGAATCACGTCTGCACCACCGGCAATACCGCCGTAGAGGGCAATCCAGCCGGCATGGCGGCCCATGACTTCCACCACCATCATGCGCTGGTGGGAATCGGCCGTGGTGCGGAGTCGGTCCATGTTGTTGCTGACGACGGAGACGGCGGTCCAGAAGCCGAAGGTGTAGTCTGTGGCGCCGAGGTCGTTGTCAATCGTCTTGGGCACACCCACGATGGGGAGCCCAATCTTGCGGAGCTCCTGGCCGATGGTCTGGGAGCCGTCGCCACCCACAACGATGAGAGCCTTGAGGCCCAGGCGATCCACGGTGGCCTGGCTGCGAGCAAGTACCTCGGGAGCGATTTCCATGCGGCCGCCCACACCGCTCTTTACGGTGAAGTTGCCCTTGTTGACGGTGCCGAGGATGGTGCCGCCGGTGGAGCGGATGTTGTGGCAGTTCTGGGGGGTGAGAATCTTCCAGCGCTCGTTTTCCGGGGTGGAGAGGAGGCCTTCGAATCCATCGTAGAAGCCGTAGACGGTCCAGCCGCGGGAGGCGGCAGCACCTACTGCGCCTTCAATCACGGCGTTAAGCCCGGGGCAGTCGCCGCCGGCGTTGAGAATACCAATGTTCATGAGAGTTTAGTGAGGAAGGATGATGAATTTGTTGGGGTCTTGGAAATCGTCCGTCTTCTGCCAGTCTTCCCAGGCGCCCCAGCCATCGCGCAGGAGGCCGGCGGCCGTGTTGTAACGCTTTTGGGAGGAGGGCATGCCCAGAGCCACGACGAGGAGGCGCTGAGCGTAGGTGGACTCTTTGTTGAGACGGGGATTATGCAGCTTGACAGAAGCGCGCTTGGCGGAGACGATAAGGCAAGCACCGGCGGATTTGGAGCGGGCTGCTTTCACACCGTCAACACCGGCAGAGCTGAGCATGCTGTTGGAGTTGACGATTTGCTGCTGACGCGTACCATTGATGGTGGCTGTGTATGAACGCTGAGAACAGATGGTCTGGAAAGCGGGGTTCTCAATAGCATACATACCCAGCACGGCCATATCGCGGGCGGAGGCATAGGAGACCACTGCGCCGTTGGTGCCTTTGAAGCGGGTGTTGGTCATGCCGATGGTGCGAGCCATCTGGTTGAGCTGAGCCACAAAGGCGCCATCGGGGTCTGATGAGCTGATGGTGGAGCCACAGGCGCGTGCAATGGTGGCGGCACCGGCGCTGTCATCCCACATGATGGTGGAGTACAGGGCATCTCGCAGGGAGATTTGGTCGCCGGGGCGCAGCTTGAGCAGGTTGGTGCGCGGCCATTGGGTCACCGTTTCGGGCACGGTCAGCATGGTGTCCATGTTGACGCCGCGAGACTTCACCCAGTCGAGCACCATCAGGCCGGTGGCAATGTTGGCCAGCATGCCGATGGGACGCTTGATGTTGGCATTGGTGGCGTACAGGATGCGGCCGGAGTTGGTCTCCATGGCAACATAGCTGGGCAGACTGGCGGAACCACCGCCGGCCAGCTCTTCCAGGCTTGTGCAGCAGCTCAGCAGCAACGTGCCCGCAGCTGCTATCAACGCTGTGATGGTTTTCTTGATGCTCATGCCTTTTTCCTGGACGTCTTGCCCGTCTTCTTTTCTGTTGCAGATGGATCTTCGGCGGTTTTTTGATGGCCGTACAGTTCTTCGGGCGGCAAGTCGCCAAAGATGACGCCGAGTTCACGTGCGGTGCGAACCATCTGGCTGTCCGGGCGCACCATGCGGGGCTCTGCAATAGCTTCTTTGATGGGGACGTGATCCACATCAAGCCCTTTGAGCACCACGGAGACACCGAAGGTGTTCTGCTCGATGAGTTTGACGGCTTCTACGCCGAAGCGAATGCCGAGGATGCGGTCGAAGGGACAGGGGCTGCCACCACGCTGGGTGTGGCCCAGCACGCAGTAGCGGGCTTCGATGCCCGTTTCATCTTCCAGAATGTGGGAAATCCTGTTACCGATACCGCCGAGGCGCTCATCGCCGTTGTCCTTGTTGCGGACGGTGACGAGGCTGCCGTTGAGACGGGCACCTTCTGCGACCACGACGATAATCTCGCGCTGGCCCTGGGCCTTGCGAGCCTTCACACAGTCGATGACATTCTTCATGTCGAAGGGAATCTCGGGGATGAGCACGACGTCTGCTGCCGTGGAGATGCCGCTGTGCAGGGCAATCCAGCCGGAGAGGTCGCCCATCACCTCAATCACCATGATACGCTGGTGTGAATTGGCGGTGGTGCGGATGCGGTCGATGGATTCGGATACAACGGACACTGCGCTCTGGAAACCGAAGGTGAAGTCGGAGGCAGGGCAGAGGTCGTTGTTGATGGTCTTGGGGATGGAAATCACCGGGAGACCTTCTTCCGACAGGAGGCTGGCGGTGCGGGCAGAGCCGTTGCCACCAATCACCGCCAGGGCCTGAAGGCCCAGAGCGGTAATGGTTTTTCTGGCTTTGTCCATGACAGATGGCTCCACCGAGGCGTGGCCCAGCTTGTTGACGCGAACGTTGAAGTTGCCCGTATTGGTGGTGCCCAGAATGGTGCCACCCTTGGAACGGATTTTGTGCGTTTTGTTGGGGGTCAGGATTTCATAACGGCGGCCGCCCACAATGGGGAGCAGACCTTCGAAGCCATCATGGAAGCCAATCACGCGCCAACCGCGACGGTAGGCTGCGGAGACGAACCCCTCAATAACTGCGTTGATGCCGGGGCAGTCGCCGCCGGAGTTGAGTATGCCGATAATCATGGATGTAGTGTGGTATTAGTATAGCCTTATTTATTGGGCTGTGGAGGGTGCAGGGATTGCACCGAGGTAGTGAGCGCAGCACCAGAGGGCGCGGGGGTGGTGGAAGAATGACTTCCACATGGAGCCCTTGAGGCCGTTGGTGGTGGTGCCGTCCTGGTTGCAGTAACCGAACCATTCGCCGTGCTCCTTGTCCTGGAGGTGTTCGAATGACCAGTCATGGATGCGCTGATGCCATTCGGCGTATTTTTCATCGCCGGTCATGACGTAGGCGAGGCAGGTGCCGATGAGGGCCTCATCGTGCGGCCACCAGAACTTCATGTTGTGCCAGTATTCCTGGATGGGCTTGTTGTACACGTCGGTGTAGTACAGCAGACCGCCGTACTTCTTGTCCCAGCCGCGTTCCAGGGCCCAGTCAATCATCTTGCAGCCAATCTCAATGAGCTTCTTGTCGCCCCCGCGATAGCGGGCTTCCTCCAGTACAAACCAGCCGCCTTCAATATCGTGGCCGGGGTTGAGGACGCGTTCGTCAAAGTGGTCGATGACGGAGCCATCGGGGGCTACGTTTTCAAGCACAGCCTTGATGTCCTCGTGCAGGAAGAGACGCTGCAAATCATCGATGCAGCGGTCAATCCAGGCGGTATAGAAGCCATCTGTATCGCCGAGGTAGCGGCGCAGCTCCTGTGCCGTGACAATCATAATCATACGGCAGCCCAGGTTTTCGCCGGGACGGTTGCCGGTGCTCTTGGGTGCCATCTTGCCGGGGGTGAAGTTGATGTCGGCGTAGATGTCGAACCAGTGGCGGGCGCGTTCAGCGCTCTTGGGGTCGCCGGTGGCGCCGTAGTGAGCTGCCCAGGCAATGGCGGCAAAGCATTCGCTGTATGCGTAGCGGCGCTTGCGAATGGGGGTGCCGTCTGCCGTCATGTGGAAGTACATGCGACCATCGGCAGGGTCCACGCATTTTTCCTCAAGGAACTTGAGGGCGCTTTCTGCATACTGCATCCATTCCGGGCGCTTTTCGATGCTGTTGTAGCAGGTGAGGAGCATCCAGGCCATGCGGCCCTGTGCCCATACGTTCTTGTCGGTGTCTACCAGCGTGCCATCTGCGGCGCAGCAATGGTAGAGACCCCCGTTCACTGTGTCCAGTGAACGGGGAAACCAGAACGGCTCAACCTCATTGAGCAGCTTGTCTTTGTAAAATTCGCCAAGTGCTTTGGAGTCCATGAGGAGAGGGTGCTGTGGGTTTATTTGTAGATAGCCCAATCGTAGAAGCCGATGGCCTTGAGTTCGCTCTTGAGCGCATCGAGCGTGGCCTTGTCCTGCTTGCCCATGGGCAGGCGGGCGGGCCCGAAGTCAACACCGGTCCATTCGCTCATGAGGTACTTGCAGCAGCCCATGTAGCCCTTGCCGGCGATGATGTTGATCATGGTGACGGAAAGCTGCTGCAGACGGCGGGCTTCTGCCAGGTCGCCGGCGTCTACGGCCTTCATGATGTCATCATACAGCTTGGGAGCATAGTTGAAAGAGGAGCCCACGCCGCCCTTGGCACCGGTGGCGTACGCGCCCAGGAACCATTCGTCCACACCCCAGGGGATGTCGTACTTGCCGCCGTCGTAGTTGAGGGCGTCCATGTACAGAGCGAGGTCGGGATTGGTGAACTTGACACCCACGAAGTTCGGAATCTTCTTGGCGCAAGCTTCGATGACCTTGCAGGGGTTGAAGCCTACGTGGGTCAGCACGGGAATGTCATAGAAGTAGTAGGGCAGCTCAGGAGCGCCGGAGGCTTCAACGGCCAGGCTGTCAACGAGCAGGTCGATGTTGCCGGGTTTGAAGTAGCAGGGGGCGTTGCTGGCGGTAGCAGTAGCGCCGCACTGTGCCGCATAGGCTGCCAGTTCACGGCCGTCGTACACGCAGTTGCCACCGGTGTGTACCACGACATCGATGCCGTATTTCTTGCCGGCTTCGCCCCAGGCGGCCATGTTTTCTTTGCGTTCCGTCAGCTGCATGTGGGCAGATTCGCCGGTGGAACCGGTGATGAAGACAGACTTGATACCTTGGCTGGCAAGGAACTTGGCCTGGGCGTCAACTGCATTGGGGTTGCAGGAGCCGTCAGCGTTCATGGGGGTGTGCGTGGCTGCACAGAGGCCGTGAATTTTGAATGTTGTTTCCATAATAATAAGAGCAGGGGGAGATTTTATCCCTGCCACCTTTTTAGCGTATCTCCTGCCTGTTTTCAAGTTAATTTTGCGGAGAAATCAGCTTTTGTTCGCTTTTTGAGCATTTTTGCACTCGGTTCCGGAGATATAAGAGGATGTGGCGGGGAATCTGATGAGGTTTTCTGCGCTGTTTTAGTGAGTAATTTCAGGTATTACATTATTTAAGCTTTCCTTAGCAATTATTTTATGGCAAGATGTAAGACATGAAAGCTACCCGATTGTTGATGAGTGTACTGCTGGCATGTGGTGGAATGGCAAGCGCCGCATGGGATGATGGATACAACGCCTATGCAGGAGACGGTGCCGTGCCCGGTTCGGAAGAAGTGCTGGTGTTCGATGAACCTGCCGGTGTGGATCCGATGTATTCTACTCCGAGCGTCAACTCCTCGGCCTCGTACAGTGGGCAGCATGCTTTTACGCCCAATGATATGTATTTTGAGTATCTGGGCAACATGACACTCAGCGGGCAGGGCGCTCACGTGCGCGTGTCCAACGTCTTCCTGACGATGCCTTTTACCAACCCCAAGACGGCGGTGTGGCGTGGTTGGCACCTGGATGCCAAACTTTCCGCACGCCTGACGAATATCCACACCTCCGGCAATAAAGTGGTGGATGAGGATCGCTTGTATACGGTTGGGATGAATGTTGCCGTGTCTCACGCCATTGGGCAGCATGCGCAGTTCCAGCTGGGGCTCACCCCGCAGTTTTCGACGGATTTTGATGTGATGTCCTCTCAGAATTTTTTCTGGGGTGGCTACATGGCCTATTCGATGAAGGCAAATGATCGTTTCAGCTACACGGTGGGCTTGGCGTTTATGCCGGATTATTATAAGAACTATGTGTTCCCGGTGCTGAATGTGCGCTGGCGCTATGCTCCGAACTGGGAGATGCGCGTGGAGGCATCCCGTCTGTCTGCCGTGAATGTGACTTCCCAGCGTTTCCAATGGGGGCCCTTTTTTCAGTGGAATTCCAGCATGTGGACCGTACACCGCAAGGGTGAGACGCAGCAATTCCGCATGACTAACTGCATCTTGGGTATGGGAGCTGAATATAATATGACACCCGGCACTACCAAGGTGATGCTTTTGGGTGATTTGGGTATGACCTTCTACAACACTTTCCGTGTGCGTGACAAGCATGGTGACCATACGCTGGAAAAATATCACAGCCACCCCGGCCTCTACGGCCGACTGGGAATTCAGGTTCATTTCTGATTTTTCGGCCACTGGCGCATTTTTGGCTCGCTTTTTGAGCCTGAACGTGGCAGATTATTCATGAACAAACATATTCTGCACACGCATGAGTGCCCCTACAACACCTCCGTATAAACGTATCCTGCTGAAACTTAGCGGGGAGGCTCTTCGCGCCCCCGGCAGCCGTGATAATATTTCTCCTGAAATCGTCGCTCGTATTGCCCGTGAAATTGCAGATGCCCAGCAAAAGGGTGATTTGCAGATTGCCATCGTGGTGGGTGGCGGCAACATCTGGCGTGGTGCCAAGGCCAGCGTGCGCGGTATGGACCGCCCCACGGCTGACTATGTGGGCATGCTCGCCACGGTGATGAACGCCCTCTCCATCTGCTCTGCCGTGCAGGAAGCCGGTGTGCCCTGCCATGTGATGAGCGCCATTGAGATGAAGAACGTTGCCGAGCCCTATGTGCGCAATGATGCCCGCGAGAAGCTGCGCAGTGGTCAGGTGGTGGTTTTCGCCGCCGGTACAGGTAATCCTTTCTTCAGCACGGATACGGCAGCTGCTCTGCGCGCATGTGAAATCAATGCTGAGGTGGTGATGAAAGCCACCTCTGTGGATGGTGTGTACTCTGCCGACCCGAAGCAGGACCCCACCGCCACGCGTTTCGATGCCATCTCCTACGAGGAGTGCATTTCCCGCGAGCTCAAGGTCATGGACCAGACGGCATTCACTCTTTGCAAAGACAACCGCAAGCCCATCATGGTGTTTGATATGCACCAGCCCGGCAACATCACCCGCGCCTTGCTGGGTGAGAAGATTGGTTCTGTGATTTCTGACTGATTTACATTAACTACAACACATACTATCATCATGGACGAAGAAACTCTCATGTTTGAGACAGAGGCCTCGATGGATGAGGCCGTAGAACGCATGGTTGCAGATTTTGCAGGTGTGCGCACCGGTAAGGCTTCCCCCTCCCTCGTGGACAATATGGACATTTTTGTGGCTTCTTACGGCACCAGCATGAAGCTCAAGAGCCTGGCTGTGGTTTCCACCCCCGATGCCCGCTCCATCCTCATTCAGCCGTTTGATCCCAGCACCCTCAACGACATCAAGAAAGCTCTTGCTGAAAGCCGCCTGAACATCACTCCCATCATCGATGCTCGTTCCGTGCGTCTCCCCATCCCCGAGCTCTCCGGTGAGCGCCGCAAGGAGCTTTGCAAGTATGTGAAGAGCCTGGCTGAAGATACCCGCGTGCGCGTCCGCGGCGCCCGCAAGGCCGGTATGGATGGCATCAAGAAGCTCAAGGCTGACAACATCCTGACCGAGGACGGTGTGCGCCAGGCTGAAGACAAGGTGCAGAAGCTGACTGACAAGTTCGTCAAGAAGATTGAAGAGCTCGTCATCGCCAAGGAAAAAGAAATCATGACTGTCTAATCTCTTACCCCCTATCATTACACATGAGCACCAATACTACGAATGTTCTGGCTTCTGGTATCGAAATCATCGGTTCCATCCGTTTCCAGAACGATATGCACATCGATGGCAAGATTGATGGCGAAATCCAGTCCGAATCCGGCAAGGTCACCATCGGTGAAATGGCCGATATCAAGGGCAATATCGAGGCCGGTGAAGTTCACATCTACGGCCACGTCATCGGCAACGTGCGCAGCAACCGCTGCCACCTCAACGAGCGTGCCGTCATCAACGGCGATATCACCACGCGTGCCCTCTCCATGGATGAAGGCGCCCGCCTGAGCGGCCGCGCTGAAATCGGTTAAGCCACACACGCAATTTTATTCGGGCGGCTTCCCCTCATGCGGGGGAAGCCGCTTTTTCATTTTGAGGGAGGGAAGGACATGCGGCGGTGCCGGAGAGCTTGAGCTGAGCGCAAAGCCGTGCTGTAATGGAGGATATGCAAGAGACACCATACATATCCGGCTTTACGGCGGGGGAATTGAGCCCCTGGTTGAATACGCGTTTTGATTTGCAGGCCTGCCGCAGAGGAGCCCAACGCATTGAAAATTTTCTGGTACAGCCCTACGGAGGGCTTAGGAGGCGACCTGGTACAGAGTTGGTGGAGAGCATTGCGCCTGAGCGGGGAGCCTGTTTGCGCCTGATACCCTTTACCTATTCGGAGAGCGATGCGCTGATGCTGTTGCTTTATCCCGGTGGTATGAATGTGTATCGAGACGGGAAAATAGTGTGCAAATCCGGCAAGGTATATGCTCCGGCTATGCCCTGGGGCACCGAGGAAATGCTGGCATCTCTGCGCGCCGTGCAGGTGAATGATGTGGTGTACGTGACATGCCCTCAGCATCCGCCTGTGAAGTTGATGCGCTATGCCGATGATGATTGGAGATGGAGCACGCTGGCACTTGAACCCTATCCACGGGAAAGTTATGCGGCGCAGGAATATGGACTGCGTGTGTTGATGGAGTCCAATGGTGCTTACGCCCAGCTGAGTACGGATACGTATGGCCCTGTGTTTACGCCGGAGATGGAGGGAAATGAGTACGTACTGGCAGAAGTGCAGGAGCCCTCCCGCACGTTGTTCATGAATGAGCCCTTTACCGTGCAGGCCAATGAATTACCGGATTTGCGCACAGCTTCTTTGCCGTACAATACGGTATATTACATCAAAAACGCTACCACGGGGTTGTTTGATTATTACACTTGCATCCGGTCGTATGGTGCTGATGCGTTCAATGGCAGCAGCTCCCCGGAGGATTACCCCAACTACTTCATTGCCGGTGTGATGCGCCCGGGGGCAGATGGGCAGCCCTACGATGTGTGTGGCGATTGGGAATTGCGCACGCATGGAGAATGGGATGGAGTATGGGAATTGTGGCGCAGCTATGATGACGCAGCAGAGGAACCGGATTTTAACCGCTGGAATTGGGTACGCATCAACACATTTGGGCAGACCGCGTTCGAGGAGCGCCAAAATTGGGCTTTATCGGGTTCAGTGGATATTCCTTGCCGCATGATATTGGTGTGCAAATCAGCCATTACAGCAAAAATAGGGGCATATCTGTATTTTCGCACCTTGGGTACGGCGCGAGAGTATAAGTTGCGCATCAACCGCTATGACTCGCCTCACAGCGCACGGGCTCGCGTGCTTTCTCCCAGACCGGGGTGCTGCAAGAGCTTTTACACCCGGAGGTGGAGCTTCGGCGCCATGGGGTGGCGCAACGGATACCCGCGTTTCGCAGCGTTTTACCAGGGGCGCTTGTGGTTTGGTGGGATGCTCGGCTTGCCCACGACCTTGCTGGCCAGTTGCGTGAATGATTATCAGAATTTTCGCGCGGGCGCAGGGGATGATGCCGCGCTGCATCTGACTCTGGCGTCGGATGACCAAAGCCGCATTTGCTGGCTGTGTGGCTCTCGCAGCTTGTTGGTGGGCACCTCCGAGGGCGAGTGGGTGTTGGGGGGCATGGAAGGAAGCGCCATCACCGCAACGAATGCCTGTTTCACCCGCCAATCATCCGTAGGCAGTGAGAATACTCCTGCGTGCAGCATGGAAAATACCGTGTTCTTTGTGCAGCGCGGCGGCCACCGTTTGCGCGAGATTTCGTACAAATTGGAGGCAGATGGATACACCTCGACAGACGTGAGTCTGCTGGCAGAGCATTTGTTTGCGGCCGGGGTGAAAGATTGGGTGGTGCAGCGCGGTACGTGTGCTCGGCTGTGGGTGCTGCTGCGCGATGGTAGCTTTGCTGTGCTTACCACCAATGTGGAGCAGCAAGTCACTGCGTGGCAGCGAGTTTCATTCCCCGGGCGCAAAGGTGTGCAGATTGCCTGTCTGCTGCATGCCGGCAGCCAGGAGGATGAGGTGTGGTTTGTGCTGCAGAATTCAGAGAATGGCTGCCTCTCAGTGGAGCGGATGTTGGATTCCTCTCCTTGTGTGGATAGCCTCGTTGTCCAGCCTGTCTCAGAGTCGGGAATCGTGGGTGCTGGCGTTCATTTGCAGGGGCTCACATGCCTGGTGTATCCGGAGGGAAAGCCGGAGTTGGCTACCCATTGGGTGTGCGACTCTGCTGGGGGCTGTCAGCTACCGAATGCTGTGCCTGGTGCCCGGTATTGTGTAGGCGCGGCGTATGATTCGATACTCTGCACCATGCCGTTGGAAAGTGAACTCAGTTTCAACGCTGTGCGTCAAATCGGGCGGGTGAAGTTACGCCTGCTGGAGAGCGACCCGCATTTTGCATACCGAGCCAGCCACGCCGAACGCTGGGAAACGTATGACCCGGCGCGAGATGCGTTCACTTATCCGCACAGCGGTGCTGTGCATGTGTCGCACATTCCCGCACCCGGCGAGGGACAGGCCTTCTTCCTGCGCGCCGATACCGCGCTGCCGTTCAATTTGCTCTCCCTCTCTGCCGAGGTGGACTACCACGGTAAATAGAATGCTTCTTTCCGTGTTTCAAATTCTTAACATGCACTTTTTTCAGTCCAACCTGCATGCCTGGCCGGGCTGGGGCACAATCACCCGGCTGTCGGGCAGCTTGGCGGCCAGCTCGGCGCGCAGACTTTCTTCTGCCTCCGGGTCGCCATGCACCAACACCACAGTGCGCGGCGCCAGCTTGCAGGCGTAGTCGATGAGTGCCTGTCGCGAGGCGTGGCCCGAGAAATCAAAGTTTTCGATGCGGCAGTTCACGGGGTAGGCCTGGCCGCCATTGGGTTTCAGGTGCACCACTTGGCCGTGCGGGGTGGCTTTGATGCGCCCGGCGGGGGAGTCGGGGTCGCTGTATCCCACAAAGAGGATAGCATCTTTGGCGCGGGGGAGTACCTGCTTGGCCATGTTGTAGGAGACCGTGTGCTCGCTCATCATGCCGCTGGAGACCAGGTAGATATTGCCGGGGGAGGCCACAAGCGGCGCTTTGCCTTGCTTGGGCAGACCGTGTGTTTCGATATGGTCCTGCAGGCGGAATCCGGGGTGCAGGCGCGGCGTGCTGTCGGAAAGCTTATCGTAAATCTGGGTGATTTTGGAGCTGAGTCCGCCGAAATAGATGGGAACATCCGGGATGAGCCCTTGTTCCTTGAAGCGCCCCAGCTCCAGCAGCAGCCCCTGGCTCTTGCCCAGGGCGAATACGGGGATGAGCACGGCGCCGTTGTTCTCCAGCACTTCGCGGATGGCTTTGGCAAAGCGCAGCAGCTCGCCCTCGCGGGTGTAGTCTGCCGGGCGCTCGGTGCAGCCGTGCGTGCATTCCATGATGAGAATGTCAATCCCTTTCTGCGGGATATCTGCCCCGGGAATGATGCTTTGGGATTCAAATTGCAAGTCGCCTGTGTAGAGGACGGTGGTGCCGTCCTGTGCTTCCAGTTCCACACAGCAGGAGCCCAGAATGTGCCCCGCATCATGCAGCGTGGCCAGGATACTGCCCCCACGGCCGGTGCGGAAGGGCTCGCCGTATGGGCGGGTAATCCAGGAGTGCGCCGCGCGCTCCAGCTCGCCGTGGGTGAAGAAGGGGTACTCAAAAATACCATCCTGCAGGCGCTTGGCCGTCATCACATTGACGGAGTTGTGCAGCATGGCGGCACCCACCTCGGCCGTGCCGTGGGTCATGATGACTTCTGCCCCGGGGTATTCATCCTGAAAGACGGGCAGGGTGCCGATGTGATCCAGGTGTGCGTGCGTGATGAAAAGGGTATCCGGATCCGCAGCACCGATGAGCCCGAAATCCGGCTTGGCTTCGTTACCTTCTTTTTTGGGGTGCATACCGGAATCCAGCACGATGCGGGAGCCGTGCATATCCAGAATGTAGCTATTGGAGCCAATGTCACAAGCTCCGGAGATGTTCGTAAAGGTAATCATGATAACGTAGCTCGCCCAGTCTGCCTTACTTGAGCCAAAAAGTCAATACAAGACTCTGGCAAACCTCCTGCCTCGCGTTGCGCGGGGCAGGAGGATGAAATGCAAAGGCTGCTGTGGGCTTTATTAATAATCGCGCTTGAGCAGGTAGTCGTTGATGGCAAGTAGATTCTCGCGGCGCTTGTCGGAGAAGACATCCAACGCAGCGCGGGCAGATGCTGTGAGCTCGCGGGCTTCTTCGCGGGCTTCGTTGATGCCCACCACAGCAGGATAGGTAGCTTTCTGCACCTGGGCATCTTTGCCGATGCTCTTGCCGAGCACTTCCGGGGTGGAGGTGATGTCCAGAATATCATCAATAATCTGGAATGCCAGGCCCAGGCACTTGCCGTAGGCTGTCAAGGCATCCAGCTGCTCCTGAGTGCAACCGGCGGCCATGCCACCGAGACGCAGCGAGGTGGTGATGAGCGCGGTGGTCTTGCCGTTGTGGATGGTGCGGAGCTCCTCAGCCGTGAGCTGGCGCCCCTCGCCCTCCAAATCCAGCACCTGGCCACCTACAAGGTTGAGGCTGCCCGTCTGGTAGGCAAACTCGGCCACGTAGTCGCGCACGTTGTATCGGTCGTTCTCCGGCACACTGGCCAGCATGGCGAAGGCCTCGGTGAGCAGAGCATCACCGGCCAGCACGGCCACACCCTCGCCAAACACCTTGTGGTTGGTGGGGCGTCCACGGCGCAAATCATCGTCGTCCATGCAGGGCAGGTCATCGTGAATCAGCGTGTAGGTGTGCAGCGTTTCCAGCGCGCAAGCGGCGTTGAGCGCCACATCATCGCTGGCGCCGCATGCCTTGGCGGCCTCCAGGCAGAGCAGGGGGCGAATGCGCTTGCCACCGGCAAAGATGCTGTAGCGCATGGCTTTGTGCAGCGTGCAGGGTTGCACATCCTCCGCAGGCAGCAGTTCGTTGAGACGCGCTTCTACCTTGGCGGCCGTTTCCTTGATGAGAGTCTTGATATCCATGTGTTGAAAAAGGGTAGTTGGGGTTGGGATTCAGCGCTGAACAAGCAGCTCGGCAATCTGCACGGCGTTCAGGGCGGCACCCTTGCGCACCTGGTCGCCCACCACCCAGAGGTTCAGGGCGTTGTCAATGGCGATATCGCGGCGGATACGGCCCACATAGCAGGTGTCGCCGTTGGTGGAGTCCAGCGGGGTGGGCCACACGCCGGCGGCGGGGTCATCCATGAGTGCCACACCGGGCTTGCCATCGTAGCAGGAGCGGGCGCCTTCTACATCCACGGGCTTCTCGAACTGGGCAATGCAGGAGATGGAGTGGCTGCGGTACACCGGCACGCGCACACAGGTGCAAGTCACTTTCAGCTCGGGCAGGTCCATAATCTTGCGGCCTTCGTTGAGCATCTTGAGCTCTTCCTTGGTGTAGCCGTTAGCGTCAAACTTGTCAATCTGGGGCAGCACGTTGAAAGCAATCTGGCGGGGATAGGTGGAGATTTCAACCGGGTGGCCGTTGGTGATGGCGCGCACCTGGTTCTCCAGCTCCTGAATGCCCTGCTGGCCACTACCGGATACGGCCTGATAGCTGCTGGCGATGATGGACTTGAGCCCATAGCGCAGGTGCAGGGGGTACAGAGCCATCAGCGTGATGATGGTGGTGCAGTTCGGGTTGGCAATGATGTTGCGGGGGTGGTTGAAAGCAGCTTCGGCGTTGATTTCGGGCACCACCAGGGGTACATCAGCATTCTGGCGGAAAGCGGAGGAGTTGTCGATGACCACGCAGCCACACTCACCGGCGATGGGGGCGTACTCGCGGGAAATATCGCCACCGGCGGCGAAAAGTGCGATATCCACATCGTGGAAAGAATCCTTGGTCAGCTCTTCCACGGTAAGCATCTGCCCGCGGAAGGCAACCTGTTTACCCGCAGAGCGTTTCGATGCCAGAAGTTTCAGGGAAGCCAGCGGGAATTCGCGGGTTTCAAGGCAGGAAAGAATTTCGACACCAACAGCACCTGTGGCACCGACGATTGCTACGCGGGGATTGTTCATCTTTGGGTATGATTTGTTGTTCTGTGTCTGCCACACCGGCAGACGCGCACGCGAGTATACCCCATTTGCCGTAAATATCAAGCGTTTATTTGTATTTGAGCTGGATTTATCGGGAGTGGATGTTTGCGTTACCTCTTCTGTCTTCGGTATGAAAAAACTTTAATCATACATTTTTTGTAGATGTTGACTTGACATGCCATTAGGAAAATGCTATCTGGGGGACATATGAACGGACGTTTTTTCACGATTGTTCGCAGTGTAGCCACATTGGGGCTGAGCTTGGGCACTCTTGCTTCCGCATTGGAAGTAGATACCGATAGCAACGAGATATTCGATTTGTATTACTTTTCCAGCGGTGAGGTAGGCAATTTGGGTTCGTATAATACGGCCGTCGGGTATTTAAAGGAAGGCTCCACCTATTACTGGAGCGATGATATGCAGCAAGCTATGGTGAATGCCGTGAATACTTGGACGAGCGCTATTGCTAATGAGTACGATTTGGAGAAACATGGCCGTAAATTGCGCATTGGCTTCTTTTTGGATGATGGCACGGGTGAGTTGATGGATTCCTCGATGGCTGGATATGCCAGTTTCACCCCTGTCACCTCTTATTACCAGGAAGAATATGGCTCCCAGGCAAACTACTATTCTGTCGTGGAATGGGCCTGGAGAGATAATAACATCACGAGCGGGTACAGTCCGGCTCCTGGTGAGACTGCCTACAATTGGGATTATCACTTGCTGCCCAGTGGGGCAAAAAACGTAGATGTTGCCATTGTGCTTAACCCTGTTGTCACCGAGTTGACGAATAACGTGAGGGTGGAATCTGCGCGCTCGCTGACGGAAATGCAAAATGTAGCCACCCATGAGATAGGCCATGCCATGGGCGTGAATTCCAGTTTGTATTGGCCGGAGAACTACATAGGTTTTGTCACGACGTGGGACAGTCTGCTTACCTTGGATGGCCAGCGTATCGTCACAGAGGAGTTTGACCAATATGGGAACAAGATTGTGCTGTATAACACTTTTTCAGATTTGCACGCTGCCGCATGGGAGCCCATTCCGGAGAATCCCGAGGATTACACCTGGACGGAAATCCAGTATGACCCCAATCGAAAGTTGAGCATCGAGGGCGAAGAGGGCAAAGTGGGTGTGCATGTGTCTTCTCTGGCTGTTGGCGGGGATTCGTTGGAGCATTTGTCCTACAATGAACAGGTTGGGAATGTGCTGGGACCTGGCGGTACCGCCAATGCTTCTTTCTCCGAGACTGATTTGCTCGCCCTCGAGTTGCTGGGTTGGGATATCCGCCGAGAGGCAAATGTGGAGCCAGGTTCGCAGTATACCCCCGAACCAACAACAACGACACTGAGCTTACTTGCTCTGGCCGGTTTGGCTGCGCGCCGCCGCCGTCGCTGATAAAATACGGAAAAATGAGTATTCCTACGAAAATAGTGTAATTATTTTTTTGATTGCCCCGAATTTCTGCTTGACTTGTCGTGTGATTCTGGCAATATCCCACGCAAAGAGTAGAGATTGGTGTTGTGTCACATCCTGCTACTGCAAAAACGTAAAACTACCGAATAAAGAAAACGATGATGAAGGCATTGACAACGCTTGCCGTTAGCGCATTAATATTGGGCAGCACGCTGCAAGCTGAAACTGCTGAAACCACGCTCGTGGTGAGCGGCACAGTAGCATCACCTACTGTGGGTACAGCGATGGCGGCGGGAGCAACTCTCACCAATACAAAGACGGGTGGCACTATCGTGTTCGATGAGAATGCTGTTCCCCCCATTTCTGCGCCTTTTGACGTGACGCATGGGCTTCTGTACAAGAATTATACGCTTTCCGGGATTTTGCCAACAGAGGGCAACGTTTTGGTGCTGGATTTTGTTTCCACATATCAGTATTACCCGACAGTCAATCACGGCGCGAACCTCATGCCCAACGCCACAGCGTGGAATGGGTCGGAGAACATCAATGTAGATTACATTGTATTCAGCTTTGATGATAGAGAGAATGGCGGTACGGTTGATTTTTCCAGCTGGTACAACTCGGATGAGCCTATCACCATCATTGGCCGTTTCAAGGATGGGGTAGAAGCCACGGGATATATTATTTCCGATTCCTGTGATTCGAGCGACCCTGCTACCGTCAATGGTGGTATCGTTTTCTTCAATCAATCGATGGCTCCGGTTGTGATGGCTGCAGAACAGTATACCCCCGAGCCAACCACTTCTACGCTCAGCTTGATGGCATTGGCTGGATTGGCAGTGCGTCGTCGCCGTCGCTGATTTTGTCGAAGCGAACTTGCGAATGGATAGGCGGCTCTCTCCTGTTGAGGGGGTGAGCCGCGGCTCTTTTTCAGATTTGCTGATGAATGGAGGCTTCAGTAACAAAGCAAATTTAAACAAAAAACAGTAGTTCAGCCTTGCATTTGCTTGCAACACACGTTACAAGATGTTAATGCTAAATAAAATATTCAAATGCAAAG
>JAFYUJ010000066.1 GCA_017558555.1 Akkermansia sp. | reverse complement strand
AATCTGCCGTCCTCTACAGCATCGCAGTCGCGATGCTGCCCGGACTCCTCATCATTTTTGCACCCAACCCCGGGTTCCGCCACTGCGTGGCTGCACCCGGGGCTACGTTCTGCCGCCCCGCAAGCGGGGCTCAAAGTTTGCCGCAGCGTAGCCGCGGGGAACCTCAAATTCGTAACTCACAAATCTCCATTTATTGACTTTCGAGATTCCCATGTTTCAAATTGAGAAGTTAGGCAGGTCTGCGACCTGCAAGAAGGACACTTCCAACCTTCAACTTCCAACTTTCAACCTTTGTTGGGGTATTTGCCTGTTGCATTTAGGGGTTGGAAATGCTATATTGAGCGGGCTACAATTTTACGATATCAACCATGAAACGTAACAGTATTTTTTCCGGACGGATGGTGGCATGTGCGGCAGCATTGGCGCTTTTGGGCTTGAGCAGTTGCCAGAGTGCATTGTACAAGGCAGCAGAGCGTGGTGATGTGGGTGCGGTGCAGCAGGCGCTGGCAGGCGGTGCTACGGTAAAGGATAAGAACGAAGCAGCTGACGTGGCTTATAAGAAAGGGCATACCGCTGTGTTGGAGGAGCTTGGTAAGTCTGGTGTAGGCGTGGCTCATGATACGATGACTGGTAAGGTGCTGGTGCTGCAGACGAACAAAATGGGTGAGACTAATACCCAGGAATGTAATGCTCCGGATGCTATGCATAGCCCGGATTCCATTTCACCGATGTCTTATTGGAAGCCTGTCAGTTGGAAAAGCCCCGCACAGGATGATTATTGCCGCTTGAGAGAATTGTCGTGGGCTGACAATCGCCCGAATAAATTTGAATATGAAACAAGAGAAGGTGAAGGTAGTAGTTACAACACTCAATCCTATACGCGAATTGGGCGCAACACGGCTGTGGCTTGTGATTCTTCCTCCCTTACGATGGATGGAGCTTCATCGTCGTTGGGTCGCCGTTGGTTCAAGTACGAGCTGACGTTTGAAACGCCCACGACAGGCACGTTCTGTGGTTATGATGGCGAAAAATATTGCAACGTCAATCAGCTGATGGGGCGCTTCTGGGTGAAGGAAGCAGCGGCTCCGGCAGCTCCTGCACCCAAGGCAAGTAAACAGGCCACTAAAAAAAAGACTGCCAAGAAAAAGAGAAGAAAATAAGATGTTGATACAAATCCCCGGTTGCTATAGACACCGGGGATTTCTGCATGGGTGCCTCCAAATGTGCGGAACGTTGTCGAGAGTTTTTGCGTGCTTGAATTGATTTTTATTCAACGGGTACAAGTAGAATGACGCAGGATTGGTGGGGACGGTTCCAGCGGATGGGGAGCCCGTGGGCCAGGAGATAATCACCGCCGAGTGTTTGCTCATGCAGGGGGCAGTGGTGGCCGGTGGCGTCGGGGAGCAATTCCTCGATGCGGTAGCGTTGCGTGGGGGAAAGACCGCGGATGGGGATGCGGGTGTGCTGGTCGGTATAGGGACGCTGGGTGGTGTAGGCGAGTAGGAGGGCTTGCGCGCCATCGGTGTAGAGCAGGGCGCAGTCCGGTCCCTCGTAGGGGGAGACGAGGCGGTAGAGCTCGCCCAGCTGGGTGAGGGGGCGCAAGCGGTGTGCCAGGGCAATTCGGCGGCGGTATTCCTCGGTCTCTTCCGGGGTGAGGGTGCGGGGGTCGAGCTCCAGCCCGAGTCTGCCGGCCAGGGCGACATCGAAGCGGAATTTAATGGAGGTGCAGCGGCCGGTGTAGAGGTTGGGGCTGGCGGTGACATGGCAGCCGATGGCGTTGGCCGGGAAGAAGTGGGAGGCGGCCCACTGCATGCGCAAGCGGTCGTGCGGGTCGGTGTTGTCGCTGAGCCAGAATTCTTCGTGCAGGGAGGCGGCGCCGGCATCCATGCGGCCACCACCGGCCGAGCAGCATTGGAAGGTGACGCCGGGGTGCCGGTTGCGCAGGTAGCGCATGTGGCCGTAGTAGCTGCGAATGTAGTCGAAATAGAGGTTGCCTTGTAGTTCGGGGGTGCGGTGGGCGGAGCCGGGGTCAGATATTTTGCGGTTGCAATCCCATTTCACATAGGAGATGCCGGGGTTTCCCACCAGGAGCGAGTGGATAGGGGCGGAGATGTCCACAGAGGGTACATCGAGCACGAGCTGGTGGCGTTCCTCGCGCGGGGTGATACCCTGCAGGTGCAGGGCGGCGGCAGGTGCTTGCTCGTAAAGCTTGCTGGCGGGGCAGACCATCTCGGGCTCGACCCAGATGCCGAAGTCGATGCCGCAGGTGCGGGCGTGTTCTGCCAGGGGGGCGAGGCCGTTAGGGAGTTTGCGTGGGTCGGGGGTCCAATCGCCCAGGGAGCTGGTGTCGTCATCTCTCTTGCCGAACCAGCCATCATCCAGCACAAACATCTCGGCGCCCAAATTGGCGGTGGCGGAGATGAGCTCGCGCAAGGTGGGTTCATCGACATCGAAGTGCACACCCTCCCAGCTGTTGAGGAGGGAGCGGCGCGCTTCCATGCCGTGGGGGATGACGCGGCGGCGCAGGTGGCGGTGCAGGCAGCGGCTGGCGTGGCCTGTGCCCAGAGGGCTGAGAGTGAGGATGGCGGGGGGAAGCTCCAGCGTGTGCTCCGGCTCCAGCAGGTAGGGGCTGTGGGCAAAGTGGTGCCCCATGGTGAGCAGCAGGTGGCCATAGATGCTGCGCTTGAACTGCATGTGGTAGTTGCCGCTCCAGGCCAGCGCGCCCAACAGGCAGAGGCCGTGTTCCTCCTGTGCGCGGTGGGCTCCCAGGCTCAACAGGAAACCGGGGGTGCCTTCCTGGGCGGTTTTAATGCCGGTGGAAGAGGAGATGCAGATGGAGTTGCCGGGGGCTATGGGCTGCTCTTGCATGTAGTGCTCTCCCGACCACGAGCCACGGAAAGTGGTGAGGTGGTAGTCCGCCGCTTGCAGGGAGATGGCAGCACTGGCAGCGCGGAGCACTTGTAGCACGCTATCTGTTTGGTTGCAAATGCGGGTGCGGAAGGTGTAGGTATCCTCCTCCGGGGCGCATTCGATGCGGCAGTGTACGGTGAGTCCCGGCCAGCGCGGGTCTTCCAGCGTGGCGCAGAGGGTGTTTGCATCCGGCTGGCTGATGGGGGTACTCAGCAGGAGGTTCCAGCCCGTGGTGCCATCCGGCAGGCGCAGGTGCAGGGCGTACTCGCCGCTGTAATTCCCCCAGCGTGAGAGCGCGTCAAAATCCGTGGGGATGAGGGGGAACTCGCACACGGGGTGCAGCAGCACATCATTTGCCTGTTGCATGCGCGCACCCAGGTAGGTGAGCATGAGCTTGCCCTCTGCCGTGCAGCGGAGCGTGAGTTGGGTGTGCTGGGTGAAGAGATGCAGATGCTGCGGGTGTGCCATGTCGGCATCTTAGCATGCGTACCGGGCTATTTCAAGCACCTTTGGGCAGGAAGTAGCCGCGCTGCTTGTCCGAGATGGGCAACCCGGCGATTTGCATCACATGGAGCATTTCCTCCCAGAGGCGGCGGCGCTCTGCCAGGTCGCTGGTGCGGAGCAGGTAGCTGGGGTGGTGAGTGACGGTGACGGGCACCCCGCAGAATTGCCCTTTCATCTGCTGGTAGGCGGCCAGGGGCAAATCCCCCTGTTGCAGCAGACCTCGCGCGGCTATGACCCCGAGTGCCACGATGACCTTGGGCTGTACGAGTCGGGCTTCCAGCTCCAGGATGGAGGTGGAGAAGAGGATTTCCTTTTCGCTGGGGGGGCGGTTGTTGATGGTTTGTCGGGGGATGGCCGGGCGGAACTTGACGAGGTGGGTGATGTAGACTTGCTTGCGGGAGAGGCCCATGGCCTTGAGCATGCCATCCAGCTTGCCGCCGGCATCCCCGCTGAAGGGCTGGCCGCTCAGTTCATCCTGGTAGTTGGGCGCATCGCCCACAAACATGATATCTGCCTGCGGATTCCCCATGCCAAAGACGGCGGTGGGGCGCAGGGTGCCCAGCTCTCGCAGCGGGGGCCAGTTGGGCAACATGCGGCGCATGTTTTGCCAGCATTCCTCGGCGCTGTTGCCGCCGGGGCGGAAGAAGGGGATATCATCTTGCATCGTGCCCTCTGCCCGGGGTTCATCCCGAAGGGGGGTGTTGAGCATGCGCCGCAGCTCGGAGGCATCTTGACCGCGCTCTGCCGGGGGGACAGCCGGGGCGGGCTGTGGAGCCTCCGAAGTGGCTTGCGGCGCGGGGACTGCGGCAGCCGGCGCTGCGATTTTGCCGCTGCGCGCCGCAATCATCCACTCGCGCAAAATGGGGCGGCAGTCCTCATCAATGCCCAGGCGCGCGATACCGCGCTCTTGCAGAGAGCGGAGGTATCCGATGATGGTTTCGCGCAGGGTGGGCATGCAGAGAAGGGGCGGTTATTTGATGCTGAAAGTGCCCTGGCCGGTGGTGTTGTGCCCGGCGTAGGTGTAGGTGCCGTCATTGGTGTCGGCGAAGGTCAGCGTGTAGGTCTCCACAGTGCCATCGGGGATGGAAAGGGTGATGATGCCGGTGTCCTTATTCTTGCAGGTGTATGTGATGATTTGGTTGTTGCCACCGAGATTGCGGGTAGTGATACCGGTCTTGGCAAAGGAGATGGCATCTGTGGTGGATTGAGAGACACCAGCCGCATCCGTGGTGGTGCCGGTGAGGCTGACAATATCACCGGCGAGGGTAGCCGGGGCTTTGTTGCCGGTGATGAGGCTGGTCACGTTATCCGTCAGCGATGAAGCGGCGTCACTCAGAGCCCCGGCGCCTGCCGTAGCAGCTACCACGGAGGAAGAAATACAGGAGGGAACACTCATGCAAACACTGATGCCAACTGCAAGGAAGAGCTGCTTTTTCATGCGCGGGATTCTAACACAAGTTTGTTGATTGTCAAGCATAGAAGCGGCTTGTAATGGCACAGGTGGTTGTGTATAGTACAGAGCATGAAAAAGGTGTTGATGCTGGGACTTGGTCTGTTGCTGGCAGCAGAAACGGCGCGCGCTACCGAGGAGGACTGGTGCTGCATACCGGTGATTAAGCAGGCTTTTATGGCTTTTCCGCGGGCGGGGGAGGAACTGAAGCAGCTGCTGGCTGATGGTGCGGACCCCAACACCGCTACGAGCAGCGGTCACACCGCGCTGATGGTGGCCGCAGGCCGGGGGCGTGTGCAGGCTATGCGCATCTTGCTGGAGGCCGGTGCAGATGCTCGGGCTACTGCGCATGCGAATCAGGAGACTGCTTTGCATTGCCTGGCCCGTACCCGCTTCCCATACTGTGCCATCTGCGCGGGCCACACGCCTGAGCAGGCGCAGAGCGTGATGCAGCACCAGGGAAAACGCCTGATTGAGGGGGCCGATTTGTTGCTGGCCGCGGGGGCTGATGTGAATGCGCGTGATGCCGAGGGGCGTACTCCCTTTGTGTTGGCACTGCAGAACTCTTTGGTGTTGGCGGAATACTTGTTGCAGCATGGTGCCGGCCTGCCGGAGGAAGGGAGCGCGGCTTATCAGTCAATCATAGATGGTTTGGCAGAGGGCAAACCGTGCAGCTTGCCGCTGCTTCTTCGTGCCGGACTGGGGGTGGAAACCCGCTTGCCGGATGGTCACAGCCTGCTGATGGCGGCGGCCAGGTATGCACATGTGGATGCGGTCAAGATGCTGTTGGAGCTCGGGGCAGATGTGCATTACGAAGCAAAAAACGGGACAACGGCGCTGCGCCAGGCAATGAGGCTCGATACGAAACAAGGATTCAGTAAACAGCGCAGCGAGGTGGTGCGTTTGTTGTTGGCAGCCGGGGCAAATCCCATGCTCATGCCCCATGGGAACAATGCGTTTCACTCCGCCTTGTGGGCAAAGAATGAGCCCTTGTTGCGCGTGCTGTTGGAGCAGTGCCCCCAGGGGCTGGAGGTGCCTGATGACCAGGGTCGCACACCGCTGATGATTGCTGCGCAATCGGCGGATGAAGCATGCTTGCGCCTGTTGCTGGAAAAGGGAGCCAATGTACACGCCTGCGACAAGTCGGGATACACCGCGCTGGCCTATGCGGCCCGGTGTAGAATTGGTGGGGAATATCATTATGACCGCATGGAATTGTTGCGAGAATATGGTGCCGATGTGGCAAAAGAGGGTCCCCAGGCGATGGTGTTGGCCTGCCAGAGCGGCACAGTAAAAGCAGTGCGCTGGTTGCTCGCGGCGGGGATGGATGCCAAAGCAGGCGTGGGACCTCATGGCAACACCTTGTTGCACGTGGCTACGCACAATGAGCACGGCGGTATCATCGAGCTGCTTATCAAAAACGGAGCAGATGTGCATGCCAAAAACAGTGTGGGTAATACGGCACTGCACTTTGCCATGACATCGCTGCAGCCCAACCGCTGGCACGTGGTGAGTGTGCTCCTGCGCGAGGGGGCCGACCCCCACCTGCGCAACAATTACGGCATGACGCCATTGGATACGGCCCCGGCTGAAGTGCGCGCTCAACTGCAGCAATTGCTCGGTATTATTCCGCAGGATGCACCTGAGCAGGAAAGTAAATGAATGTTTTGGCTCATTTTTGCCCGGAATTGCGCTTGATTTCGCCATTCTACAGGCCTTTTGCCTTTACATTGTGGCTATCATGTAGTACGATAAGACCCGCATGAACACGGAGATTCTTCAGAAGGCGGCCAATGAGGCCAGAGGTCTTGCCATTGATGCTATTTATGACAAGGCTTCCGGGCACATGGGATTGCCGCTTGGCTGTGCAGAAATTGGTGCCGTTCTCTACGGCAACTTGCTCAATATCAACCCTGCCGAACCGCGCTGGCTCAACCGCGACCGCTTTGTGCTTTCCGGTGGCCATGGTTCCATGTTCCTGTATGCATGGTTGCATCTGAGTGGTTTTGATGTGACCATGGACGATGTGAAGGCGTTCCGCTCCAAGGGTGCCCGCACCGCCGGCCACCCCGAGTTTAACTGCTGCCCGGGTGTGGAATGCACCACCGGTCCGCTGGGGCAGGGTATTGCCAACGCCGTGGGCTTTGCTATTTCTGCCAAGCATGCAGCTGCCCGCTACAACACGCCTGAGCACGAAATTTTCAACCAGACGGTGTATTGCCTGGCCGGTGACGGCTGCATCGAGGAAGGTATCTCCCGCGAGGCTGCCTCCATCGCCGGTACGCTCAAGCTGGATAACCTCATTCTCATCTACGATGCCAATGGTATCACCCTTGATGCTCCGCTGGAAGTGACCCAGATTGATGATGTGGCCGCTTGCTTCCGCGCCCAGGGTTGGGATGCTGTCACCATCGATGGCAACAGCCTCGAACAGGTGGAAACAGCTGTGCGTGCTGCCCGCTTGGAAAAGAATGGCCGACCCAAACTCATCATCGCCAACACGGTGATTGCCAAGGGTGTGCCCGGTTTCGAAGGCACTACCAAGGGCCACGGTGAAGGTGGAGCCAAGCTGTGGGCCGAGGCTCACGCCAACTGGGGCCTGCCCACCGACCAGCAGTACTACGTATCCGACGAGGTGCGCAGCTACATGGCCGGCCTGAAGGCTGAGCGCGAAGCTGCCTACGCCGAGTGGAAGGCTGTGTATGATGCCTGGCGTGCTGCCAATCCCGACAAGGCTGCCGAGTTGGATGGCGGCATGGCTTTGGCTGCTAATGGTCTGGACCCGGTGGAAGGCACCAAGATGATTCCTGCCTTTGCCCCCGGTGCCAAACTGGCCACCCGCGCCTCCGGTGCCGATGCTGAAAATGCTCTGGCCAATGCATGCCCCGCTCTCATTTCCACCAGCGCTGACCTCTTCTCCTCCAACAAGAACTACCTCGCCAAGGGGGGTGACTTCTCTGCCAAGAACTACGCCGGCCGCAATTTCTGGTTCGGCATCCGCGAGCACGCCATGGCTGCCATTTGCAATGGCATGGCATACGATGGTCTCTTCCGTGTGTCTGCCGGTACGTTCTGTGTGTTTGTGGACTATATGCGCGCTTCCATCCGCGTGGCTGCCCTTTCCCACCTGCCGGTGACCTATGTGCTTACCCACGACTCTGTGGCTGTGGGTGAAGACGGCCCGACCCACCAGCCGGTGGAAACGGTGACGGGCCTGCGCGTCATCCCCAACCTGGATGTGGTGCGCCCGGCAGATGAAGAAGAAGCCGCCGGTGCTTGGCTGTGCGCCATGGAGCGCAACAACGGCCCCACCGCCCTTATCCTGACCCGCCAGAATGTGCCCAGCCTCACGGCTTCTGTACCCACCATCAGCGTAGAAGCTCGCCGCGAAGGTACGCTCAAGGGTGCTTATATTGCCCTGAAGGAGCAGACGGAACAGCCCGGCCGCATCATCATCGCCTCCGGTTCTGAGGTGTACCTGGCTCTGGAAGCTGCCAAGCAGCTTGGCCCGGATGTGCGCGTGGTGTCCATGCCCTCCATGTGGCGCTTCAACCGCCAGAGTGCCGAGTACCAGGAAAGCGTGTTGCCCGCCGCTTGCCAGCGCCGTGTGGCTATTGAGGCCGGTAAGACCGACCTCTGGTACCGCTACGTGGGCCCGCAGGGTGCTATCATCGGTATTGATGAGTATGGCTTCTCTGCCCCCGGCGATGTGGTGCTGCATGACCTTGGCATGAATGTGGACAACATTGTGGCTCACGCCAACGCCATCTGATACCGCTTTATCAAACTGATAAAAAAGTCGCCCGCATGAAGAAAGCTTCATGCGGGCAATTTTTTGAGAAGAAGAGGAAAAGGGAACAATAAAGAGTCGCTCGAGCTCTTCAGGCTTATTTTGCCATGTTGCGCAGGTTGTTGAGATAGGTTTCCAACGCGTTGTCGGGCGTCAACGGTATATTGACTGTATGATGGTAAGGGATGGAAACATCTGCGCGCCCTTTGCGAACCTGGGTATTATGAATCTGTACGTTGTTGGTCGCCATGAGATCCGAGGCTGTCGGGATATGAGGACGCTTGTGCGAAGCTGGCTCGGCGGCTGCCGTAGCTGTTGTGTCTGTGTGTTGGGACGTTTTCGTGGAAGATGCCGGGGACAGGTTGAGTGTAAGCTCTTCGTTAATGGCGGCAATGGTGGCATTACTGGGCCATTCAGAGCGAACCTTGGGAAAGGGTTGCGGGGGACAGGAGGGGATTTGGTGCAGTCCTTGTTTGCGATTTGGCACACCCATGATGACGAGCCCGTTGACATCGTAACCGATGACTGTGTGCAGTTTTACGTCAATATTGCTGAGGCGTTTGAGCTTCGATTGACGCAGCGCAGAAGTGAATAGCCTTGGGGAAATTTCTCGACTGTCGGGAAAATAGGCGCCGACGGGGAACACGCTTGATAGGGTGCCCCCGATGTGAACAATAGGCTGTTGTACGTCGTGTGTTGAAAAGAGGACCTGTGTTTTTTTCCCCCGGCCGAACGTGATACCCTGGCGGCCCCAGCCCTGAAAACGATAAATTTCGCTCAATGGCGTTCTCTGGGGGTGACCGGGGAGGTGGCGTTGCTCGCTGGCGGCATCGAGAAGTCCGGCAATGCCTATTACCGTTGAAAATATCAATTTGTCGTCCTCATCCTTGTCGGTTTTGTTGCCTGACTCCGGGGATAATCTGTCGTGTATCTTGTTATAATCACGGAAAAGGTGGTACTTGTGGTAAAGAAATGCCTTGTGATAGGATTTGTCTTCTTCGGTGAATTGCTCGTTGTAGTGCAGGTGCAGAATGTCTTCCAGCTTATGGAGGTTGCGCTTGGCTTGAGAGAGTATAAACGCCATCACGATGTTCTCATGGCGATCATATAAGCAAACAACCTGCGAGCCGTTGATTCTGAGCGTGTAGTACGCCTGCTTGGGGTATTTGATGGCTTCCGGGAAAAGTTCTTCAAATTGTTGGCAGGAAAGGACGGGGATTTGATCGTAGTGACCTCCCATCGCGGCTTTCTTCAAATCATCCTCGCTGTTGCGCACTTGCGCCTGGCAAATGCAAGTGAGCGCGACAGCCAGAATGGCTGCTGTTTTCATGAAAAGCCTCAGAGAAAACAACATGCGGATGCCGATTCTTGATTTACTTGCGGTTGCGGAAGGATTTGACGAGCTTGCGAACGTGTTTTTCCATGCGGGGAAGGTTGCTCAGGATGCTCTTGGCCAGGGCAAACTGATTGCGCGCGCGGATGAGGTTGTGCTCGGGTTTCTCCACGCGGAAGTATTTGTCGCCATCGATGTAGTCGGTCAGGAATCGGATGCCGATTTCTGTGGTGATGAGCCAACCGGAGAAAGCCAGTAAATCAACTTCTTCTTTGGTGAGGAACTCGTGAGCCGCATCCAGATAACCTTCTGCAAGTGATTCGAAGAAGGGCATTTGCAGGTACACCTTGGAGAGGTCTTCCTCGTCTTCTTCTGCCATGCAGGTAGCAGTGCGCACCATGTCTCCGAAATCGTAGAGCACCAAACCGGGCATGACGGTATCGAGGTCAATCACGCAGACGGCGCAATCGGTCTCTTCATCCAACATCACGTTGTTGATTTTTGTATCATTGTGGGTGATGCGAGTGGGGAGTTTGCCACTTTGCTGCAAATCAACGAGTTTGCTCAGGTTGGGAGCCCAGCTTGCCAGCATCTCCAACTCGGTGGTGCAGTTTTTGACGCGGCCCAAAGGGTCTGCCTGCACGCTGGCGAGCAGTGCTTCATAGCGCTTGGGCGTGTTGTGGAAATCCGGGATAGACTCGCGGATATCCTCCGGGTTCATATCTGAGATGAGTTCCTGAAAGGAGCCGAACGCGAAGCCAGCCTGATAGGCCTGGCGGGTGTTTTCCACCACGTCATACGTGTGCGTGCCCTCGATGTTGTTGTAGCAGCGCCACATACCGCCCTCCTCCGGCAGGTTGATGTAGCTGCGGCCACCACGTGCGGGGTAGAGGGTGAGCGTCTGACCGGCGGCATCGCGGCGGCATCGCAGGATTTTCCATGTGATGTGGCGCGTGACTTTTTCCACATTCTTCATGACCAGGGCGGGGTCCTTGAAGACGTAGTCATTGATACGCTGGAGGATGTAGCGTTCCTCGCGGCCATCGTCATTGCGGTAGCAGGCGCGGTAGGTGGTGTTGATATGACCATTGCGGAGTTCCTCGCCATAGAGGAATTCGCCGTTGATGGCAAATTGGTCGCCGATGTAAGCAATACGCTCGGCTACAGATCCTTCGCTTACTTTTTTAGCCGACATGGTGGATGAGAAATGGGTGAGAGAGGTAGAGTGGCGGCTGAGGTGCAGATTTAGTCAGTCAACTGGATGCTGAGCATGCGAAGAGCATCACTCTTGGGGTCTTTGACGACGACCGTAATCTGGGCCTGGCGATTGGAGACAACGAACTTGGACATCTTGACACGCTTCACCTCTTTGCTGTCGGGCTGGGGGCTGTTGAGCATGTAGGCGACGATATCGCCGTTTTCGCCCTGGTAGGACCAGGAGTTGCTCTTGGTGATGCCTTCGTTTCGCTTGAAAGCTTGAATGTTGCTGGTCTTTTTGTCAGAAAAGTCGCCCTTCTGAGAAGTGACCATCTGCAAGGGGGAGGAGGAGAAGTTGATGAGGTGAATGCCGCGGGCGGGGAAGTCGCTCTCACTCATGAAGAAGGTCTGGGACTGAGCGGGCTTGTCGCCGGGAACCACGATGCAAAGGCCCTTGGAACCGGCAGATGCAGGAATAGTCACAGAGAGGACGGGCGGGGTGGTGGGGGCAGCAACCTTGGTCTTGGCTTTGCCCTTGGTATCATCCTGTTCGCCGGCGGGGTCTTTGTCCCAGAAATCAACCTTACCGCCAATGGGTTTGATGCGGGGACTGGGGGTGCGGCCACCAATGCGCACAGATTTGAACTCCTTGCCGGCTTGGTAATAGAGCGGGTTGGGAAGTTTGGCGTTGGAGGGTGAGCATACAACAAAGCGGAAGCCGGTTTTGGGTGTTGCAGCATCGGCGCCACGGGCTGCAGACTGGGCGTTTGCCGGGATGACAGCGAGGAAAGCGGCTGCGAGCAGGGAAATAATCTTGCGAGTCATGATATAAAAAGAGGCGTTTTTCGTTCCCCGGATTATATCAATTCAACTAACTGATGCCAAGAAGAAAATGCGGGGAAAGGGGGGCTTCTTGAAAAATCAGTGATGAGATTTTAATAATCGAAAAGATGGTCGGAGGAGAAAGACTCCGGGGAAATGTAAGGAACCGTTTCGGTGGGGATTGTGTCAAAGTGTAACGGCAGGTTGTCTTCGGTAACAAGCAACCGGGGGATACACGGGCAAGTGTGTGGGGCGTGTGCCCCAAGTGCCAGCGCCGGGGCTGCGATGATGACGTTGCCGGTTGCGCGGAGCGCTGCACGAGCCCAGCGCGCGCGCAGCTCGCTGTGATAGGCAATGGCAGCGGGTTCAACAGCTGGTGGGGTCAGGATGGCGATATCGATTTGCAGTTGGGCTCGGGCCTCTTCACTATCAAACAGTTTTTCCTTTTTGATGAGCGTGCCACCTGTGCAGATGAGTTCCTGGGGCATGGCGGGTGGAGCCAGAGTGCGTACGATATCCGGAGCATTGGTGACGATGGTGCAGGGGTGCTCCCCCAGGTGGGCCAAGATGGCAGTGGCGATGATGCCGGGTTCCAGGTATACACGGGCGTGTTTCGGGATGTGGGGGATGATGCGCAGCGCCAGCTGGCTGTCCAGTCGTTGCTCTGCCGCTACGGAGGTGTGGGCGGCCGGCGGGGTGTAGCGGGCGCCACCATGTACGCGCTGCAACAGCCCCAGATTGTGCAGCGTTACCAAATCAGTGCGGATGGTTTCATCGGTGACTCCCAGTTCGCGAGCCAATGCGCTGGAGCGGATGAATTTCCGCTGCTCCAGCAGACGCAGGATGTAGCGTCGGCGCTCGTGAGCCATGTACATAGACGCAGAGAATCAGGAGTGCAGGGACGTGGTATAGTCTTGCAGGTGGACAGCAAGGTCGCGGCAGGCATCTGCCAACGGTTGGCGGCAGTTGATGGGAAGCACGCGGCAATAATCAGCCAGGGCAGAGAGCCGGTTGCAAAGCGAGAGGCTGCGGGTGTTGACCAGTTCCATGGGATATTGCTGTTGCATGGTGAGGAGGATGGTCGCAAGGATGTTGGATACCAGCGTAGCGTAATTTTTCAGGAATTGATCTGCCTTGGTGTTGGTATCTGTGGGTTTGAGGGTGGGTATCAGCTTTTCCTGAATAAGGGCGGTGAGGCGCGATGTCTCCGTGAACAGGGGGTGCTGCATGGCACGCTGCACCATGTCTCGGTGCTCGGCCGGGATGAAGTCGAACACTTCGTGGCCGAATTGTGTGGACTCCATGTCCGGGGGTAGGTCTGCTTCCTCCTCAGCTGCAATTTGTTGCAGGTATTCAAGCCGGTCCAGTACATAGGCTGCCGAAAGATTGCCGTGAGGAGTGCAGGCGTATTTCTCAAAGACCGTGGGGCAGATGGCAATGTAGGCCTCAGCCTCGTTGAGGCAGGTGTCCCAGGCGCAGGCCGGGAAATCCTCTCCCAGACCGGTGATGGCGGGGCCGCGAAATTGGCTCACATTAGTGATAATGTGGTGACGGAACGCCTCCAGGTTAAAGAAATGCTGCGCATTGTCGTCTTCCCAGGTGGCATCCCATTGAGGCAGGGAGGTGGTAAAGCTGAAGTGGGAGCTTTCAATGAGGAAACGCGCGCTGCCACCGGAGAAAAACTCGATATAGAGTTGGTTGTTGAGGGATTTGCGGTTGTCTTGGTCGCGGCAGCGGCGGGAGAGGGTGATATCGCCCATGGTCATGGTGAGACCGGGGCGGCGCATATCGCGCAGGATATCCGGTTCGCTGTTCACGGCATCGGCTGCTGCGTGGTTGGTGAACTCTACGCGGCAGCCTGCTATGTCCCTGCGGCAGTTGCCCACAAGCTCATACTCAACAGGCTCGCCACCATCCACGCACCAGAGGTGCAGGGTGGTGATGCTGGGGCGGGTGTTGTCAATCACACCGCGGGCAATCAATGGCGAGATGGTTGCGAGCATGGTTGGCTTTTTAGTGTGCAGGTGTGTATGTGGGGGCGGGAAGCGTGGCTGCCAGTTGTGCCACAGCCTCAGGGGCATTCATGAGCTCCACCACGGCATCCCAGCGGCCTTGCATCAGGGCTTCGCGTGGTTCTGCGGGCATGCGCACGGGGATGCTGCAGGAGGGACATGAGATGGTCATAGCGGCCAAATCAAGGGTCCATTCCGTCTCGGGTGCATCGGTGGTGATGCTGCTGAGGGTGGCTAAATCGGCTTGGGAGGCGCAGACGCAGGGCAGGCCGATGCCGGAGCTGTTGCCGAAGAAGATTTCAGCAAAGGACTCAGCCACAACGGCGCGGATGCCGGAGCGTTTGATGGCTTGGGGGGCGTGTTCGCGGGAGGAACCACAGCCAAAGTTTTCGCCACCGATGATGATGGCGGCACCTGCGTGCTGCGGGGCATCGATGGGGTGGTCCTTGGAGCTGCCATCGGCGTGGAATCGCTCATCGTAGAACATGGTGCCGGCCAGCTCGTCAAATGTGACGCATTTGAGAAAACGTGCGGGGATGATGCGGTCGGTGTCCATATCCGCCCCGGGAACGGGAACGGCTTTGCCTGTGATGGAGATGATTTTATTGAGAGGCATGGTGGGTGAAAGGGGGTTATTGGATGTCAAATACCTCGCGGGGGTCGGCTACGGTGCCGGTCACGGCGGCTGCGGCGGCCATCAGCGGGCTCATGAGCAGGGTGCGCCCGGTGGGGCTGCCCTGGCGGCCTTTGAAGTTGCGGTTGCTGGTGCTGGCGCAAATCTGGTCGCCCTCCAGACGGTCAGGATTCATAGCCAGGCACATGGAGCAGCCTGCCAGGCGCCATTCAAAGCCGGCTTCGCGGAAAATATCTGCAATACCTTCCTGTTCGCACTCAATGGCGGTCATCTGGGAGCCCGGCACGGCCAGAGCCTTGATGCCCGGGGCTACTTTCCTGCCCTTCAGAAGTGGGGCAACGGCGCGGAAGTCGGAGATACGACCATTGGTGCAGGAACCAATGAAGACCACGTTCACCGGCATGCCCTTGAGCGGTTGTCCGGGGGTGAGTTTCATATATTCCAACGCCGTGGTGTATGCCTTGCGGGTTTCTGCATCGCGGGCTTGTTCGGGGGAGGGGACTGTGCCGGAAATGCCGATGTTCATATCCGGGGAGATGCCCCAGGTGATAGTGGGTTCAATTTCCTCTGCGGGGATGATGACGACATCATCATACTCTGCATCGGCATCGCTGGCGAAGCTCTTCCATCGCGCCACGGCGGTGTCCCATTCTGCACCCTTGGGAGCATAGGGGCGGTTTTGCAGGTAGGCAAAAGTCTTTTCATCGGGGTTGATGTAGCCGCAGCGGGCGGCGCCCTCGATGGCGAGGTTGCAGAGGGTCAGGCGGCCGTCCATTTCCATGGATTCAATGGCGGAGCCGCCAAATTCGTATGCGTAGCCCAGACCGCCGTCAGCACCGAGTTTGCCGATGATGTGCAGCGCTACGTCTTTGGCTGTCACGCCGGGGCGAAGGGTGCCTTCCACGCGGATGTTGCGGACTTTCAGCGGGCTCATGGCAACGGTCTGGGTAGCCAGCACATCGCGCACCTGGGTGGTGCCGATGCCCATGGCGATGCTGCCCACGGCGCCGTGGGTGGCGGTGTGAGAATCGCCGCAGACGATGGTCATGCCGGGTTGGGTGATGCCAAGCTCCGGTCCGATGGAGTGGACGATGCCCTGGTTGCCGGTGGGGAGGTCAAAGAGGCGGATGCCATTGGCCTGGCAATTCTGGCGCAGTGCAGAAAGCATGGTCTGCGCGCGCGGGTCGGCCAGGGGCTCGGCTTGGTTATCAGTGGGGATGATGTGGTCTACCGTAGCGAAGGTGCGCTCAGGGTGCAGTACGGGGAGCCCCAGCTCGCGCAGCATGGCGAAGGCCTGCGGAGAGGTCACTTCGTGAATGTAGTGTGTTGCGATGAAGAGCTGCGTGCGCCCATCCGGCAAGGTGCCAACGGTGTGCGCGTCCCATACTTTTCTATACAGAGTTTTGCCCATATTCAAAATGCTATCATGTGTAGCAGAGTGCGTCAAGATGTCTAGAGTGTCTCGCAGGTGTGCATGACAAGGAAAAGCCCGACAAAACGGCAAAAAAAGCAGCTACCCACAAGGGTAGCTGCTGAAAATGATACTTTGCAATGAGATGCTTCAGCCCAGCACTTCGGCGCGCTCTTCGAGCAGCTCCTGGCAGGAAGCGTCAATCTTGCCGCGGGAGAACTCATCGATAGGCAGACCTTCTACGATGGAGTAGGTGCCGTCAGCGTTGGTGCGGGTGGGCTGGGAGCAGATAATGCCGGCGGGCAGACCATACTTGGTGCCGTCGGTGAAAGAAGCCACGGAGTACCAGTCGCCTTCAGCGGTGGGGGTGGTCAGGTTCTTCACCGTCATCAGAGCAGCGTTGGCTGCAGAGGCAGCGGAGGAAAGGCCGCGAGCCTGGATGATGGCGGCACCGCGCTGCTGCACGGTCTTGATGAAGTCGGTGGTGAGCCACTCGGTGTCGGAGATGACTTCCGTCACGGGCTTGCCGCAAATCTTGGCGTTGGTGAAGTCGGGGTACTGGGTAGCGGAGTGGTTGCCCCAGATGGTCATGTTGGTGACGTCGGACACGGCCACACCGGCCTTGGCTGCGAGCTGAGCCTTAGCGCGGTATTCATCGAGCATGGTCATGGCGAAGAAGTTCTTCTTGTCCATGCCGGTAGCGTTGTGCAGAGCGATGAGGCAGTTGGTGTTGCAGGGGTTGCCCACCACGAACACGCGGCAGCCGGGGGCTGCGTTTTCTGCGATGGCTTTGCCCTGGCCGATGAACACCTTGCCATTGATGGAGAGAAGATCCTTGCGCTCCATACCTGCCTTGCGGGGTACGGAACCCACGAGCATGCACCAATCAGCATTCTTGAATGCAACAGCAGGATCGTCCGTAGCAACGATTTCTTTCACCAGCGGGAAAGCGCAGTCTTCCAGCTCCATCACCACGCCCTTGAGCTTATCCAGGCAGGGGGTGATTTCAAGAAGCTTGAGAATCACGGGCTGATCCGCACCCAGCATTTCGCCGGCGGCGATGCGGAACAGAAGAGAATATGCGATGTTGCCGGCTGCACCGGTCACAGTTACAGTTACAGGGGTCTTCATAACGCGGTTTATTATGCCTGAGCAACGGCCAAAGTCAACCCCGAATTACACATATCTGGGTGCATGGCATGCTTTTTTTGTGCATAATCACATTTTCGTGTTGACGAAATGAGAAACAACCGCTATACTCGCCCCCACACACACCAAGGAGCGGTGGCTGAGTGGCTGAAAGCACCCGTTTGCTAAATGGACGTACTGCGTTAAACAGTACCGGGGGTTCGAATCCCCCCCGCTCCGTGGAAGGGTGAAGCACCGGAAGGTGCTTCACCCTCTTTTTGTAGTGTGTTCTTTCTTTGTGGGTTGTATCGTTGAGCTTGCTCCGGAGAAATCATGGGATGCGGAGGAAAGATTCGCGCTTGGGACGCCGGGGCGTTCGTGCCGACACGTGTGCCGGCTCCGGTGGAGCTAATGGGCGTTACTGAAGGATGATGCCAGCTTGGCGGGCAGCGCGCTTCACCTCTGCTGTGGGAACAAAACGGGCGCTACCGCACATTATCATAGGGGCAGGCGGGGCAGAGTGTTTCCCGAGCAGGATGCGCACCAACCAATTAGTGAAGCGCACAAAGCGTATGCGCTTCATATAGACAGCTGCTCGTTGTATGCACTTGAGGGGGCCATTCGGGTCTTCCACCGCGATGACAACCCCCTCACATACGATGGCAGAGTGCCCGATACCCAATTGCTCAATGGCATTGGCCATGGCTCGGGCATGTTCTGCATCATCCTGCGCGTGCCCCGGGGCTTTCAGTTCGATGCCCCCCTGGGGGATATCCATGCCATGCAGGGTGATGCCATGGCGGTTGCACAGGTCGATGACCGCTTGTTTCTGGAAGAGGATGGTGCGCTTGGCTTCAAAGACAATGTGGGTCACGTGGTGGCGGACGCAGTGTTCTATGGTGCGCAGCCCGATGCAGGGGACATCAAAGCGCATGTCGTGTCCGGGTTTGGTGACTTTGCAGAGGGTGACGGGGTTT
>JAFYUJ010000065.1 GCA_017558555.1 Akkermansia sp. | reverse complement strand
TTTTTCCTTATTTTTGGCTCATTTTAGCACATTTTGAGCCGAAATGTTCGATAAGGGATGCAACAGATAGGAACACATCCGATTATGTTGCGACCTCCCCCAATGAATCTGCCCATTCACCCTTTTGGAGAAAAGACGTGAAAATAAGCATTCTTTTCTCCATTTCCGGATTGCTATGGCGGCGGGATTAGCGTATAATCTCCACAAAACAGGACACTATGAACACAAAAATATTCCTTTCTCTTATCGTTGCCGGTCTCTTGCTACCCTCCCCTGCCGAGGCGAGCCTCTTCCTCCCTGCATCTGCGCCATTTCTGGCACAAACCAGTGTGAAGAAACCCGGCAAAAAGGCAAAAAAGGGAAAAGACAAAAAAGCGAAAGAGAAGAAAGGGAAAAAGGGCAAGAAAGGCAAGAAAGAAGAGCCGGCCTATGAATCCCCCTCCACCGGCAAGGCACTGTGTGCCGATGATGCCGATTTGTTCTCGCACCCCGAGGTGAAAGCGGCAGAGGAAACCAAGCTGACCTTTGCCCTGCACGATGAAGACATCCTGGCCCGGAATCCCGAACTGGCGCTCATGAAGCAGGCCCAGGGCTACAACCCCATGATGGATGTACACCTGGGGCGCATCAACAATGAACTGCGCGCCAAGCTTGCCAAGGCCTACATGGAGCAGCGCTGCAAGACCGAGCCGGGCGAAGCCAAGGTGCTTTCCCACCAGGTAGCCATCGTCGGGGCAGATACCATCCTGCCGGCAGAAGAGTTGGCCCCGATGCTCAGCTCCGAGAAACTGGTCTGGAGTGACCCCTGCGCCATCCACGCCATGGGAGCCAAGGGTGCAGCCCTGCAAGTCATCTACAAAGCAGGGGAAGCCTACATCAACACCGTCCTGCTCAGCGAGGATCTTTCCACCGTCTACGGCATTGGCGAAAGCGTGGTCACAGGTGCAGCGCCCACACTTGCCCCCGGCTACAAATCCATTTCCACTAAATAATCACTTCATTTACTTACCATCAATATGAACAGCATCATCCCGTCCCTGTTCGTGGCTGCCGCTATGGTAGCTCCCTGTTTTGCAGCCCCCGCTCCTGCCAACCTGACCGGCAAGACCGTTGTGCTCAACTACACGCAATCCCAATACATGTATGCAGAATGCGAAGGCGGCAACTCCGGGTGGCAATCTTACAAGGCTGCGCAGAAAAACGCCAAAGGCTGTGCCGAACTCTTCAACATGATGGGCCTCAAGCCCAAAGCCACGCGCAATCTTCTTCCCATCACCGCTCCCGGGAAAGGTGGCAAATACACCTACCGCAAAACAGGTGCAGATACCGGCGTGATTGAAATCAACATGGCCCCGATGGATGCCGGCCGCACGGTCACGATGAAGTTCACCAGCGCCACCACAGCCGTAGCCACGGAATCTGTGGATGCCGGAGATATGACCAACACCATCCGCAACATTCAAGTCACCATCAAATGAAGCAGCTATTCACCACTCTGGCGCTTGCTACCGCCCTGCTGGCTCCTATGGCTCATGCCGATGCGGAGTTGGATGCGCTCATCAACCAGCTCCGCAGCCAGAAATACAGCAACGCCGTGCAGAAATTGTACCAAAAGCGCCTGCTATCCGTCTTGCCCGGCATCTCAGCGGGTGCATCGGTAGATACCATCATCCCCAATGCCAATGGCACCACGGCCCTGCACAACGCATGCGGACTCAGCCATGTGGAAATTGTACGCTGGCTGGTCAACAACGGGGCCAACACCAAAGCCAAAACGGCCAAGGGTGCCTCTGTCGGCATGTGCGTAGGGCCGCCCAATGCCAAGGCCATCAACAAGATTCTGCAAAGTCCCCCGGCCAAGAAGAAAAGCGTGGCCGGCAGTGGCTACGCACCGGCCTCCGTCAAGGGAAAGAGATTTCGTTTTTACGCCAATGCCAATGACCCGGCCACAGGCCATGGCTACACTTTCAACAAAGGCAATTCCGATATTCTCAGCAACGAAATTGACCCGTCCTACGGCAATTCCATCGAATACAAGAAGACAGGCCCCGGCACCGCCCGCATTGAGGTATTGGAATGGGAAGCGATGCACACCTACACCCTCACCTTCACCTCCCCCACAGAAGGCACCGCAGTCTGCACCAGTGAAGGTGATTGCGATGTAGGGACCTTCCACCTCTTCTTCCAGATGCAGTAACCAGCCACCCGCCCGCCGATGTTTCGTCTCTTCCGCACCATCAGCCTGCTGGTCCTGACCTGCACAGGGCTCTGCATGTGTACGCACGCAGAGCCCGCCACCACCCCGGCCCCGCGCTCAGGAGAGCGGCCTGTGGTGCTGGACATTGGCCACCAGAGCACAGCGGGCGGAGCCCAGACACCCGATGGCAAACTGAATGAGTTTACGTTCTGGTGCCGCTATGCGGGGGAGGTGAAGCAGGTCATCGAGCAGGCTGGCTACCCCTGCATCATCCTCAACCGCGGCAACGCCCCCACCAAGGGGGCAGCTGCGGAAGCCGCCAGGGCCGCCGGCGTCCTCTTCCTGAACCGCCCGGATAAAAACGCCTATCGCTACCCCTCCACCCACCACCCGGAGCACATCGGGGCCGGCATGATTTGTGCAGACAAAGCCATTGATTTGCAGGCGCGCTGCGTTGTGTTCCTGCACCTCAACAGCGTGGGCAAAGGCTGGAGCACCACCCCGCCCACAGGCCTCATCATCTGCAACAAAAAGCACGGTCATGCCCTGGCAGAAAGCATGTGCCGGGTGATGCGCCAGGAGCTATTGGACAAGCCCGCGGGTATGCCCAATGCCGGGAAAGGCATCAAGGTCTTGCCGCGCTACATCGGCAGCCAGCCCTCTGCCGGGTGGATGAACACGCTGGATGCAGAAAGTATCCCCGCCATTGTATTCGAGGCTGTATATGCCAACAACCGCGGCCACGTCGATTTCATCCGGCAGGATGCCAACGCCCGCAAACTGGCCCGCAGCATCGGACAAGGAGTGGTCAACTATTTGCAGCAATCCACCGCCCCCTGATATTTCCCAAGTTTCTCTTCTCTCTCAGCCCTGCATTCAAGCCATGCCCGTACCGCAAAATACCATTGCTCTCATCTTCGATTTCGACCAGACGCTCAGCCCGCACAACATGCAGGAAGACACCATCTTCCCCGAGTTCGGGATTGATGCCGCCGAGTTCTGGAAAAAATGCAACACCCGCAGCCAGGAAGAAGGCTGGGACGGCGAATTGAGCTACCTCAAAGAATTGCTTGATGAACTCGCCATCGACAACGTGAGCAACGCCCGCTTGCGCGAACTGGGCCAAAAGCTCACCTTCTACCGCGGATTGCCGGACTTCTTTGAGCAGTTTCCCGAGCGAGCCCTCACACCCGAGCACCGCTACGCCGGCATCAGGGTGGAGTTCTACATCATCTCCAGCGGTATCAAAGCCATTATCGATGGCTCCGTCATCCGCCCCTACATGAGAGAAGTCTTTGCCTGCGAGTTCAGCGAGAGTGGCGGCCGCATCAACTTCCCCAAGCGCGTCATCTCCCACACCACCAAGACACAATTTCTCTTCCGCATCAACAAGGGCATGCTCCAGTATACAGAAGATGTGAATGACCACATGGATGGCAACCTGCGCCCCGTGCCGTTCAAACACATGATTTACATCGGCGATGGTCCCACCGATGTGCCCTGCTTCACCGTCATGCGCCAGCAAGGTGGCCACAGCGTCGCAGTCTACAACCCCGATGACCCCTCCCGCAAGAGCTTCCGCAAGTGCTATGGGCTCAAGTCGGACCAGCACCGCGTGGATTTCTTTGCCCCGGCCGATTACCGCGCCGGCAGCCACCTCTCCAACATTCTGGAAGAAACAGTCCGCACCATGGCCGATGGCATCCTGCACTCGCAGCGAAAAGCCATCGAAAGCATCCGAACAGGAACCTCCAAATTCACTCACTGACCATGCGCCGCACGCTGCTTTTCCTCATCTCGGCACTACTGACAGGCCACGCCACGGCAGATACTCTCCCGGAACCGGAGTCTTCCGCCCCCGCCATGCCCCCCGTCGTGCTGGAATTCGAGTCTTGTGTGCGCAGCATCCGGGATGAACGCAGCGCCGCAGCCGCGGTGAAGCACATGCAAGACCTGCTCCCGCAGATGAAAGCCACCTTGCAGGGAAAAGTGTGGCAAAATCAGGAAGAGGCCCTCATCCTCGCGCAAATTCTCAATTCAGCTTTCACCCTCTTGCTCACCGAGCCCCCTTGCTACGGCTCTCAGGAGCTGGCTGCAGCCATCCAAGAGCTGCTCTCACTCTTCTCGGGCGAACAATAAAACGCTGATTTGTCGAACTGTTACGGGCGCAAGCCCGCCTCTATTTGAGCCCCTTCTAGGGGCGGCAGAAGGTAGCCCAGGGTGAAGTCACGTAATGACGGAACCCTGGGTTGTAATGCCAACAAATCGGAACCCCGGAGCGAAGCGGAGTGGGTGGCAGAATG
>JAFYUJ010000064.1 GCA_017558555.1 Akkermansia sp. | reverse complement strand
TGGGCTAGCGCCCGTCGCCATTCAATCTGTCGTCCTCCACAGCATCGCAGTCGCGATGCTGCCCGGACTCCTCATCATTTTTGCACCCAACCCCGGGTTCCGCCACTGCGTGGCTGCACCCGGGGCTACGTTCTGCCGCCCGCAGAGCGGGCTCAAAGTTTGCCGCAGCGTAGCCACGGGGAACCTCAAATTCGTAACTCGTAACTCACAAATCCCCATTTTACTTGCAAGTGGGTGCTTATTGCTGTATGCTGCGGGGAGTAACCGACCTTTTTTTACCGCTATGCAGTTAAACGAACAAGTACTTGAGCAAAAAGGGCTGAAGCTGAATCCCGCTCCGCAGCCTGTGGGTTCCTATGTGCAGTGCATTCGCACCGGCAACTATCTGCACCTCTCCGGGGGTATCTCTGTGAATGGAGATGTCTCTTACTATGGCAAGCTGGGCAAGGAAGTGAGCATTGAGGACGGCCAAAAAGCCGCAGCAGCTGCCATTCTGAACCGTCTGGCCGTCATCAAGGATGCCTTGGGCGGCAGCTTTGATGCCCTGCGTAAGATTGTGGCCATCAACGGTTTTGTGAATTGTACACCGGATTTTACCGACCAGGCCAAGGTGCTCAACGGTGCCTCTGACTTATTGGTGGAGCTTTTCGGACCGGAAGCTGCGCATTCCCGCTCTGCCGTGGGTGTGGTAAGTCTGCCTCTGGGGGTAGCTGTGGAAATCAACATGATTGTTGAAATTGACCCCGAAGCCATCGTCGGCTGAACATGATTCTCTATCTGCGCACCCGGCCATTCCGGTGGGCGCGCAGATGCTCTCTCTCTCGAAGCACGCCATGGTTATAGTACTGGGAGTATGCGGCTCCATCGCCGCTTATAAAGCGGCAGATGTGGCCAGCCGCTTGGTGAAACTCGGGCACGAGGTGCATTGCGTATGCACACCCACCGCCTTGCAGTTTGTGACGCCGCTCACGCTCATGACGCTCTCCCGCAACCCGGTAGTGAGCAGCTTTGAGGAGGAAACCGGCACCTGGGTGCCTGTGCATATTGATTTGGCTCAGAAAGCCGATGTGCTGGCCGTTGTTCCCGCCAGTGCCAACACCATGGCCTGCATGGCACAGGGCTTTGCACCTAATGCTCTCACCAGTCTGTACCTGGCCTACCGCGGCCCTGTCCTCATCTTCCCCGCCATGAATGGTGCCATGTGGGAGCACCCCGCCACTCAGGCCAACGCCGCCACCCTGGCTGCCCGTGCCAATCACTACATCATTGGCCCGGCTGAGGAGGGGATGCTGGCATGCGGCGCTATGGGCAAAGGGCGCCTGATCGATACAGATTGCATTGTGCAGGCTATCCTGGAACACGCTGGAGCCTGAATGCCGCCCGCAGCTGTCCCCTATTCTTCATCATCGCGCCCGAGCATGGTGCGCGTTTCCTCAATCGTTTTGCGGTAATAGTCGCGGTAATCCATGATGCGCGGCTCTGGTGTACGGTTGCGGCGGCTTTCAATGTAGCCGGATTCCTGGTTGGTGTGGTACTCGCTGGCATCGGTGGAGTAGATGCGCCCATTGGTATCAGCCACAGCCCCTTCCGAGGCGGAGCGTGTGCTGTGGTCCATAAACGCGTTGCTGTGGGAAATTCCGTGGCTTTCGTTCATGAAATCGGGCCGCAAATCACGCGAGATGGAGCTGGATTTGAGCCCCTCGTAGCGTTTGCCTCCGGCGAAATCTTTCTCGGCGCCGCCAAAGGTGATAGTGCGCAGGGAATCCTGGCGTTCCAGCCCACCAAAGGCGCTGGTGGCGTATTCTTTGTCCCCGCGGCGGGCCTCATCAATTTCTTTCTGGAAGCGGCTGCGCTTGGCGGAGGTAGCCTGGGGCACACCGTCCTTGGTACGCGTCTCGGAGAACGAGGCATCGAATTGGGCTTCAAAATGGCTCATGAGGTCCTTTTCGCCGCCGGTAGGCTCGTCTTTCACCTCTTGGCCGTTTTCATCATACACTGTGCGCACGCTCTGGCATGCTGCCAGCGCTATACACAGCGCAAACAGGCAGAAATATCTGCACCCCTGTCGCCCAACTGTCCGGTCTCGCTTCATCATCACAGAGTGCGGCCACTGCGGCAGCCACGGAATAAGAGGTATGATTTCACTTGCGCAGACGGCACGATGTCAAAAGCCGTTGCTCCCTCGCCATCCCTGGCCTGTATATCGGCCCCGGCCCCCAGCAGCGCATCCACGATGCTGCGATCCCGGCTGGTGAAGAGCGGGGTGCGCCCCAGATTGTTGGTAACAAACGGGCTCAATCCTGCGGCCAGCAATCGGTGTACCACCCCGGGGGTGGCATAGTGCAGCAGGGTGTTGCCCTCGGCATCGGCCACATCTGTCTGCGCCCCGGCATCCATCAGCATCTGCACGATGGCCTCTGCATCTGCCAGCGGCATTTTGCCACCATGGGCCGCTTTTTGCACGCTCAGGATGGGGCTGGTACCATCTGCCAGCAAACCGGCATCCACGTGAGCACCGGCGATGAGCAGCTGGCGGCACATATCTGTATCTCCACGCGTGGCCGCCATGTGCAGAGGTGTCTCCCCCTTGGAATCCGCGAGGGATGGGTGCGCCCCTGCCTGAAGCAGCAGTTTGGCTTTTTCATGTTGCCTTTTGCGGATGGCATCGCACAGCGGGGTGGCATCGTCCGCGCCTCCTCGGGCATTCACATCGGCTCCGCTGCGCAGCAGCTCGCGCAGCACCTCTGTCCCGGTTGCTTGTACCAGCGGATTGCCGGGGTACAACTTGTTGTTGGCAATCACGCGCCCATGCACATCGGCCCCGGCTTTCACCAGTGCTCGCACCATGTCGGCCGAATCCGCCTTGGCCAGCAGCGTGGCACCGTAGTGCTTCATCTGACAGTCGCTCACACGCGCCACATCTGCCACCTGCCGCACCTGCGGGGTGGGCACTTCGCGGAATGAATCCGGACACGTGCAGGCAGCCAGCAAACAAGTGGCTACCATCAGTATGCTGCGTTGCGGCTGCGTTTTCATGCTACAAGTGTACTCTCTCGGGGGGCGGCGCGTCAAGCAAAATCAGCCCAGTTCATACCGGTCAGGGATGGCGCGTGTTCGCCCCGTGGAAAACTCCTCGAAACTGGGCAGACCGGCCAGGCGCGCACGGCTTTCCAGCTCCTCTATCATGCGTTGCAAGTATAAATCCGTGGCCAGGGCTTCCTCCGGCTCCATGCTCACCTTGGCTGCCACGGGGCGCACCGGTGGAACCAGTCCCTTGCTCACATCCGAAGGATCGCTGTACTGCAGGGCGAACAAATACAAGGAGAGTTTGAGCACGCTGGCTGTATCCAGCTGGAAGCGTCGGCACACCCCCTTGAGCACGCCCTGCATCACCTTGTTGCTGCGCATGCTGCAAGCGCCCACCTTCTGCTCTGCGGCCTCGGGCTCCTGCTGTACCTGGCATGGCTTCAGGCCCGCCGGGTATGCTATCGGTCTGGATGGCACGCGGTACTTATCCAGAATCTCCCGGGTGTGCTCGGGGTGTAGTCGTAGTTCCTCCAACACAGCATCGCGAAAGTGTTCCGCCTGTTCCCGGGCCGCTGCGGCATCGCCGTACTGTTTGTCCGAGAAGTAACGAGCCAGGGTCATCCCCTGTCTGCTGATGGCTACCCGCCACCCCTGAAAGTTTGTGAACTCGTAGGTGAAACGGGTGATGTGGCGCTGATTCATAGCGCCGCCATTGTACTCACATGTGTGCATGGTTTCCATGTCTATTAGTTGAAAACAGCTAACTTTTTCAGAATGAGAAGACAGTATACGGGCAAGGGAATCCTTGTTTGCTCTTGCGGCTTCAGGTGTTTTTCTCAACAAAAGGGGCTACAACGATGATCGCAGACTCAATATGCTACGAACGGGTTCTATCATCAAAATGAAGAAGGACGCTGTGTGGGGTGTATGTAGATGAAGCTTTCCTCGTCGCGAGTCGCTTCATTCATTCTACGTCCCCTTTTTTGCATTCCTACCATCATTTTTTCACTTTTTTTACAATGTTGGGTGTAAGACGCCCAACATTGCAAAAATCATACGACCCGCTCCATGAAAACGGGAGCGGGCCGTATGGTGTGATATGTATCGCGCCGTTCACCCGGCGCACATGGGGATGATGGGTTTATTTCCTGCGGCGGCGCATGGCGAGCCCGGCCAATGCCAGCAGACTGAGGGTGGCAGTCGTGGGCTCAGGGATAATCCTGGCCGTGGTATTGGCCAACGCGATGGTCTCGCCTTCTGCAACGCGATTGCCTTCTGCGTCGATGTTCACAAACTGCACGTTCACCGTCCCCATTTCCACATCAGACTCCGTGGGAATATAGTTGATGGTGAAGATGGCATCCTCCGAGGCCAGTACATCTGCCAGATAAATGAACTACCCCCGCTGCAAGCATGTTCTTGCAGCGGGGGAATAGACAGGAGAGTGCTTTTACAATCAGAACTCGTAGCTGGCACCAACGTTTACGTTGTGTTCCTTGCTGTCGTCTGCCATGTCGAAACTATAGTTGCCATGCAGGTTCCAGCGTTCGTTCAGCTCGTACATGGTGCCCACGCTTACGCTGCTGCCCAAGCGCCCGGGATTAGTGCCGGAATAGCTGGCGCCGTTGGCACATGTGGTAGGGTTGTGGCGCATGGCATCATTGTAGACGCTGGCTTCACCATATACTGTGGTTTTGCTGGTGGCTTTGTAGGAGAGACCCACACCTGCCTCTGTACGGAGATTTTGCATGGAGCTGACCTGGGTCGTACCGGCGGCAGCATCTTCTGCGGCAAAGTATTGCACGCCGGCGAACACGGAGCCGGTGGCCTTTTCGCTCATCTGGCGCAGGTAGGATGCGCGGGCGTCCAGCTGCATGTTCTTCTGCTCCCATTCGCCGTTGATGGCGTCTGTTTCAGATGTGGTGTTGCCCACAGCTGCGCTCCAGTCGATGACGATGTTGCCCTTCTGCCCGGCCTTCCACGAGGCGGCGCGGCCATACAACGCAAAGTGCGCGGTCTCTTGGTCAATCCTGGAGAGGCCAAAGGGAGTCACCTTGCCCCAGTCGTAGCCCATGGCGGCACCCAGGGTGCGACCTGTCACAAAGCGCTGCTCGGCACCAATGGCGCCGCCAAAGAGGCTGTAATCAGCCCCTATGCCGCCAATGCGGGAGCTCTGCCCGTAGACACGGCCCCAGGCAATCGTCTGCCCACTCGGGATGAGCCCACCCTTGCCATCCGACGTGCCGGGAATGATGACAGCATTGGTGCGGCCACCCCACAGGGTGGATACAAAGGCTTGGGAGCTCTTGAAGACACCCCAGTTGCCCGCCAGGGTATTCTGGAGGTCTTCAGCTACCACGAAGAGGTAAAGAATGCTGTCAATCCATTTCAAATCATTGAAGCTCACGGTGTGCTGTCCTGTGGCGGTTGCAGCGCGGCGGTTGTAGGTGGTGCCGGTGGTCACGTTGTTGATGGTCACGTTTTCCTCTGTCCAGTTGGTGGTGTCGACCGTACCATTCGTGGCATCAATCAGCATGTAGCGACCACTGCGGAGAGACTTGCTGACATTGAAGTTCAGGGTAATGGCATCTTCAATGGAAACGGTACTACTTGTCGTAATGGCTGCAGTCTTGAGGTTGTCGCCTGTGACATTGTATTGCTGTTCCTTAATCTCGAATACTTCGAAGTTTGAATCCGTTGCCTGCAAAGAGGAACCAGAGGCAATTATCACACGATCAAAACCATAAAAGTCATTTACGGTGCCATTATAGGCCTTGTCTTCAGAACCCACATACAGGGTGCGTGTGCCGTCTACCAAGTTGGCATCGCCGCCATAGAGGTCCCCGGTCACCGTGCCACCCAGCAGATAGACGTTTGTATCACCTGTGACCGTACCTATATTGGCAGTATGAATATGCTCGGCTGTACCGCCATTCATAGCAATCGTGACATTGCCATCAACATGCCCGCTATATGCCCCCGCCACCGTACCGCCTACTTCGCTACCATTGAGCACAACAGTCACATCCTTGGCCACGGTTCCACCTGCCACGGCAGATACATTTTTCCCCACGCTTCCACCCTTAAGCTCGAGTGTCACATCCTTGGAAACAGTACCACCACTCACACCAATGATATCCCCTGCCACCTTACCGCCGTCAAAGGTAACTTTCACATCACCGCTCTTGTCATTATCTGCCGTACCCACGCTACCATTTGTAACTGCATACAGCGTAGATACAACACCACCTGATATATTAACATTTACATTACCTCCGACTTTGCCATTAAGGCATGACCCGTAAACACCACCGGTTACCTCGCCACCTTCAACCTTCACCATAGCATCACCATGCACAATGCCGTTTGAAATTGCCTCCAAATACGCCACCTTGCCATCCTTGAGCGTAACCGTCGTGTTGCCTTTGACCGTACCGCCATCAACACCTACCGCTACATACGTCTCATTAGCGTTTCCTTCTATGGTAAGATTGGCATCCTTTGCTACCTCACCGGCTTTCACTACATAAATGTTCTGCACAGCGCCTCCTGTCACCGTCACATCTGCATTGCCGCCTACGCTGCCTCCATTAACCCCGTAAAGCATGTAGACTTCACCATCATTAATGGTAGTGATAATATCTTTCTTGATAGAAGCACCCGAAGCACTTGTACCGTAAATAAAATCTACCTTACCGCCGTTCATAGTAAAGGAAGAGCTTCCCTCAATACTACCACCGCAAGACCCGGCATACCAGTACAGATACCCACCATTCATGGTAGTAGAAGCATTACCACTAACTTTGCCGGAGAGAACATTAAACAAGGTATCTACGCTGCCATCAGAAATGGTTATTTCGACATCAGCGGATACCGTGCCACCATTGTTGGCGTATAAATTAGTGACGGTGCCGCCTTTCACATTAATGTTGATATCACCATTGACCGTATCACAACCAGAACCGTTGATTGTTGTGACTTTGGCTTCATCCATGACGTTGATGGAAATATCACCTGTTTGTGTGTAGCTTTCCATGAAAGCATCAGAGGGCATCCCCCCTTCCACACCGACGAGATTGCCACCACGTATTTCCTCGATAACTGCATTACCGCCTACGGTGATGGTGATAGAGTCAATATCCGCAGAGTCAATGTAATTATCCTTGTTGCTGGTGCAAAGATGATTACCACCAATAAGTGTATCTACACTGCCACCCGTGATATTCATATCCACCTTACCATCGACTGGATTAGCGTGATACGTATTGGCAGAAAGTGTTCCCGTGATAGTGCCGCCTGTCATGCTAATCGAGACATCGCAAAGTTGCGTATTGTTAAACACCGTATTCCCATCCCCTTGCTTGATATAAGTACCGCCGGCATGGGTCGTGTTGACACCATCACCAATCTTAACAGTTGAATTATAGGTGCCATCACCCTTGGCGGTGTGTGTATAATCGATACCATCGGCTTGGATTTTGGCATAGCTGTTGGTACAGATGAGGGATGCCAGCAAAGCGGCACAGAGTACTTTGGAGAGTCTTACTTTCATGATGTTGTATTGTTTGCAGAAAAGGATAGATAATGAATAGACGAGCTAAAAACGGAAAACGACGTGTTCATAGCATACATGTTAGATTTTGTAAAGCCTTTTGTGTAAGGAAACAGGCAGCACACATGGGTCCCAACGATTGTGCCCTTAAATGGAGATTTGTGAGTTACGAATTTGAGGTTCCCCGCGGCTACGCTGCGGCAAACTTTGAGCCCCGCTTGCGGGGCGGCAGAACGTAGCCCCGGGTGCAGCCACACAGTGGCGGAACCCGGGGTTGGGTGCAAAAATGATGAGGAGTCCGGGCAGCATCGCGACTGCGATGCTGTAGAGGACGGCAGATTGAACGGCGATGGGCGTTAGCCCAGAGCCGATTAGCGTGGATTTATCATATTGGTGATGAATGAACAAAAACGAAAAACACGCTTATTCCACGTTCCTCGCTTCCGCTCCGGGCTAACGCCCTC
>JAFYUJ010000063.1 GCA_017558555.1 Akkermansia sp. | reverse complement strand
CCCTCACCGGCCACCAGGTAGGTGGTGTTTTTGGTGACAGAGCCTGTAGCCTTGCCACCGGCTGCCGCAATGAGCTTTTCAAACTCCGGGCGCGGGCGGCTGAGCGCCCCTGTGAGTACAAAAGTCTTGCCGCTCAGCACACCTGTGGCTTGTTGGTTCATGTTTTCCACATAGCCTTCTGCTGCGGGGTTAATCCCCAGTTGATGCAGCGTTTCTCTCACAGTCCGACCGGCCGCAGAGTCAAAATAAGCCACAAGTTTGCGGGTGGAAACAGAGCCAATAGGGTTGGTGAACTTGAGTTTGTTGGCCCCGTCTTCTTCCAGTTGAATATAGCCTCGTTGGGCGTAGGTTGCGATGCCGGCCGTCAGCTCCGCTTTCAAGGTTGCTTGTTGTTGCAGCAACTCCTCCTTATCCATCCCCTTGTTGGCTCGGGCTTTGGGGTTGAGCGCGTTGTAGCGGTCAATGCCTTCTTCCAAGCGTATCAGAGTGTTCAGAAAATCACCCTCTTCCAGTTCCTCCAGATGCTTGTGGTATTTGGCTGTGGTGCGGGCCGTCACGCTGCCAATCGTGGGGATGCCGAAGGCGGTGAGCCAGCGCTCCAGGGGGAGGGTTCGGGCTTTTTCCAGAGCGGCCAGGGCTTTGGCGGCATTTTTTTCGCCGAATCGGCGGGGCTCCTCATCGGTGCCGAGGTTGAGGTTGCTGAGCTGCTCGTGGGTGAGGTCGAACAAATCCAGCGGTGTGGAGATGAGTCCGCGGTTCACGAGGGCTTCGGCCACGGTGCCGCCCAGGTTTTCGATATCCAGGGCTTCGCGACGGCAGAAATAGGTGGTGCGCATGGCTGCCTGGGCGGGGCAGGTGAAATTGGTGCAGCGCCAGGCTACTTGCCCTTCCTCTTGCGCGATGGGGGCCCCGCAGCTGGGGCATACGCCCCCCACTGCATCATACAGGCTGTAGGGTTGAGCCTCTGCTGGGCGCTTGGCTGCCACCACATGCACCACGGCGGGGATGATTTCGCCGCTCTTTTCCATGAGCACCGTATCGCCGATGCGGATGTCCTTGCGCTCGATTTCATCTTGGTTGTGCAGGGTGGCGCGGGAGACGGTGGTGCCGGAGAGTTGCACGGGCTCCAGCTCGGCCACGGGGGTAAGCACACCGGTGCGGCCCACCTGGATGGTGATGCCCAGCAGGCGTGTTTCTTTTTGCTCCGGCAGGTATTTGAACGCTGCGGCCCAGCGGGGGGCTCGGGCGGTGCTGCCCAGGGAATCGCGCAGCACAAAATCATCCAGTTTGATGACGGCGCCATCGGTGCCATAGCCCAACTCACGGCGCAGTACATTCACCTGCTGCACCGCGGCGCGTACCTCCTCTAACGTATCGGCGGTGAGCACCGGTTGGTTGCGGGGGATGCCCAAGCGGTCCAGCATGTCGGTGAAATCTGCCGTGGTGCGCAGAGCCGGGCCTTCGTACACACCCAAGCCATGGGCCAGAAAACGCAGGGGGCGGCGGGCCACTTCTTCGGCATCCAGCAGTTTGATGGTGCCGGCGGTGGCATTGCGCGGGTTGGCAAAGGCGGGCAGGCCATCGGCATCGCGTTCGGCATTCAACTGGTCAAAATCCGCAGAGGGCATGTAGATTTCCCCGCGCACCTCCAGCAGCTCGGGCGCATCCTCAGGCAGGGTGAACGGTACGCTCCTGATGGTGCGCACATTGGCCGTGATGTCATCCCCCGTGCGTCCATCTCCGCGCGTGGCTGCGTATGCCAGCTTGCCCGCACGGTAGAGCAGGGTTACCGCGCAGCCATCAATCTTGGGCTCCACAGTCACTCGGGGCAGTCCTTGCCCCAGGCTGCGGCTCAGGCGCTCGTAAAACTCCACCAGCTCCGCATCGGTGTCGCCCTCGCCCGGCTTGTGCTCGAAAATATCGTCGATACTTTGCATGGGGGCAGGGTGGGTCACTTTGCGGAATCCCTCGCTCAGGTCGTTGCCCACACGCTGGGTAGGGGAATCCGGGGTAATGAACTCCGGGTGTTCGCTCTCCAGCTCCTCGATTTCGCGGTAGAGTTTATCGTATTCGGCATCGCTGATTTCCGGTTGCGCCTGGGCGTAGTACAATTCATTATTGTGGCGCACCACGGCGCAGAGCTCTGCGTAGCGCTCGGCAGGGCCGGGTTGCTGCTGCTGTTTGGCAAAATCAAAGAGGTCCATATCGCTTGGCGGGTATCATAGCACACACGCGCCCGCGCGGTCAATGCCACGCTTCGTCTGCGCGCGTTATTTCCTTGAGTCCTCCCCTCTGCCGTGCTAAACTGCAAGGCATGAAAGCTCTTCTTATCAATGGCAGTCCTAACCCCAAGGGCAATACGTATCATGCGCTCACTATGGTGGCCGAATCTCTGAATGCCGCCGGTGTGGACACGGAAATTGTGCAGATTGGCGCCACGGCAGTGCAGGGGTGCATCGGCTGCCGCCAGTGCCTTAAGACAGGCCGGTGCGGGATGAATGATAAGCTTTACAATCACATTTACGAGCAATTGGATGAGATCGATGCCATCGTGCTGGCCAGTCCCACCTACTTTGCCGGCCCCAATGGCTCGCTGTGCGCCCTGCTGGATCGTCTTTACTATTCCGCCGGTTCCAAACTGGCCTACAAGCCCGGTGCTACCATTGCTGTGGCTCGTCGCGGCGGGGCCAGCGCCACGCTCGATTGCCTCAATAAGTACATTACTTACAACAATCAACCGCTGGTGAGTTCCTTCTACTGGAACATGATATATGGCATGAAACCCGGTGAGGTTCACATGGATGCCGAGGGAGCCCAAACCCTGCGCCACCTGGGGCGTAATCTCGCCTGGGTCATGCAGTGCATTGCTGCCGGCCCCGAGCATCCCCGGCTGGAGGAGCCCCGCGCCTGGACGCACTTCATTCGCTGATGCCCGGCAAGATTTCTTGTTTTGCCCTGGGTATGCCCCACATCTCCCTTGCCAAGAGCTGAGAAACGGGTATAATGTGGGGCGTTAACCTTATTTTATCATTTCATACCATGCCAGACGCACGCTTCCAGCCGCTGCCGGGATTCCGCGATTTTGCACCGCAGGAATACGCCCTCCGCAACTACCTTTTCACCACATGGCGGCGTGTGGCGCATCGTTATGGCTTTGTCGAGTGGGAAGCCCCCACCATCGAAGCTACAGAGCTTTACCTCAAGAAATCCGGAGGAGAACTGCCCACGCAGTTGTTCCGCTTCACCGACCAGGGCGAGCGCGATATCACCGTGCGCCCGGAGCTGACCGCCTCTCTGGGCCGCATTGCTGCTGCCTACCAGCGCGAGTACACCAAGCCCCTCAAGTGGTTCGAAATCGGCTCCTGCTTCCGCTATGAAAAGCCGCAGAAGGGCCGCCTTCGCGAGTTCGTGCAGTTTAATGCCGATATCCTGGGTGAATCCGGTGAGGGCTCCGATGCCGAGCTCATCTCCCTGGCCATCGATTGCATGCGCGAGTTCGGCTTCACCGCCGATGACTTTGTGGTGCGCGTGAGCGACCGCGAGGTGTGGCTGCGCTATGCCGCTGAGCACGGTGTGAGCGAGGAACGCACGCCCGATTTCCTGGCCGTCATCGATAAGCTGGAGCGCGACCGCCCCGAGGTGTGCCAGGAAAAGCTGGATGCCTTTGGCATGAAGCGCGAGGACCTCATGGCTTTCATTGCCAATCCCCCCGCCGGTTGCTCCCCTCGCTACGATGAAGTGCTGGCTGATTTGGAGGCCCGCGGCCTGGCCGAATACGTGAAGCTGGACCTCTCCGTGGTGCGTGGCCTGGCCTACTACACCGGCCTCGTGTTCGAGATTTTCGACAAGGGGCACAGCCTGCGTGCTGTGGCCGGCGGTGGCCGCTACAATGGACTGGTAGCCACCCTCTCCAACAATGCGGTGGATATGCCCGCTACCGGCTTTGCCATGGGCGATGCCGTGATTGCCCACCTCATCGAGGCTTGCCCCGCCGCCCGCGCCCTGCGCGATGCCGCCACCAAGCCCGATGCTTGTGATGTCTGCCTCATCCTCGCTGCACCCGAGAAACGCCCCGAGATGCTCGCCCTGGCTGCCAGCCTGCGCGATGCCGGCGTTCGTGTGGATATCCCCCTCTCCCCCGCCAAGATGGGCAACCAGCTCAAGCGCGCAGAGAAAATCGGCGCTCGCTTCGCCGCCATCATCGGTGCAGAGTACCCCTCCATCGAGCTCAAGACGCTTGCCACCCGCGAATCCGTGAACACGGATATCGAGGGCCTGCTCACCGAGCTGGAAAACGAATAAACACCTCACCAACACACGAGTGGCGAAGCTCATCGGATTGACCCGGGCTTCGCCACTCGTTGTTTATCATCAAGCTCCGCTCCATGAAATATATTCCCCTTGCTTTGGTGGCCTCCTGCGTTGTGCTTTTCCTGGCCTACTGCCTTTGCTTTGATGATGTGGTGGAGTGGGATGTGCCCACCATCGAGCGGAATTGCCCCCTATCGTGCAGCCATCTCGATATCGACAAAAGCTTTTTTGATACCGATTACAACATCCTCACCATCTGGCTGAATCAGGAGCCCGATGCCGCTTTTTACCAATCCCTCAGGGCGCAAGGTTGGCAACTCACGGGGGAGGCCTACACCCACGGATTGTTCTCTCTCCGCTACGATGCCGGGGATAAGTGCATCATCATCCGCTGAGTTGCACGGCAACATCACCCAAAGCGAACAGGGCTTCCGGTGAACCGGAAGCCCTGCTTGTTTAAGTGTTTACTGATTGTCTATCAGGCCTTGAGAGCAGCACCCTCTTTAGCATCGATAGCCTTCTTGGCCTGCTCGAACACAGCCTTGAAAGCCTCCGGGTTGGCGATAGCCAGTTCGGAGAGGGACTTGCGGTCCAGATCGATGTTGGCAGCCTTGAGACCCTCCATGAAACGGGAGTAGGTCAGGCCGAGGGGGCGCACAGCGGCGGAGATACGAGCGGTCCAGAGACGGCGGAACTGACCCTTCCTTCTCTTGCGGTCGCGGTACTCATACTGCCATGCCTTGTAGACGGCATCCTTAGCGTAGCGGAAGAGTTTGCTGCGGAAACCGCGGAAACCCTTGGCGCGAAGCAGGATGCGCTTGCGGCGGGCGCGAGAAGCCGGCCCATTAGTAGCACGTGCCATAGTATTTGTATTCTTTATCGGGTGAACAGACTGTTCTTCCTCACCTCCTTGCAGTCTCGTCCGTTCAATCCTTCACCATGGAAGGAAGGCTGCACGAAGGCCGCCCGATTTGCGGGCGGGAGCTTGGCGATGTTGCCGTGTTTCTTCGGTTTAACCGAAGGGCAGGTTCTGCTTCACAGCCCAAACCTGGGTGGCGTCTACCAGAGCGGGTTTGCCCAGAGCGCGCTTACGCTTGCTGGACTTCTTCTGGAGGATGTGACGCTTACCCTGCTTGCGGCGCAGGACCTTGCCCGAACCGGTCACCTTGAAACGCTTGGCAACAGCCTTACGTGTCTTGTTGATACCACCTTTGCGGGTCATGGTGGGGAAATAATACACACATTTTTTTGTTTGGCAAGAAAAATGTGTGATTTTTTGTGGCAAATTGCACTTGGCCCCCCCTAAAGGTGACAACGGATTTCAAATTTTAGAATTTCATCCGTCTTCGTCTACGCTTACACCGAGACTGGAATTGCACATTTGGAAAGTTTCCTGCGGCTATGGCGCAGGGAACCTCAAATTCGCCATTCGTAATTCACAAATCGCCATTGATAAGGCTAATCATTGGGCCTCTTGAGGAATTTCGCTGAGCCTTTGGCGAATTTTTTCCAACCGGCTACCGGCGGGGGAGTCCGGGGATGCTTCGGCGGCGTCGGCCAGGAGGGCTTCTGCCTGTTGCAACCAGCGGCGAGCCTGGGCTGGGGAGCCCTGGCGCATGGCATGGGCCGCCGATTCTGACAGCGCATCGGCGTAGAGGAATTTCAGGGTGGTGTTGCCGGGAGTCTGGGTGAGGAGGGTGCTGACAGCGTTGCGATATTCCTCGAATTCCTTATCGGCGCGCGCTGTGTGGCGGGGAGAGAGGCTGTGGGCAATGGCCAGGCCGCGCAGGGCACCGGCGCGTAGCATGGCATAATCTGCATTGTCCGGGGCTGTTTCCAGCAACACCTCCGCTTTTTTCATGATGTCGTTGCTGTATTTCTCTGCCTCGTTGGGGGCGTTGGTCTGCAAGAGAATATCGACCATGAACGCCATGGCGCGGCATTGCAGGAAGGGGTATTCGGCGTTGTGCTCATCCAGTTTCTCAAGCTCGGCAGCCAGGGCAATATGCAGGCGGAAGGCATGCAGGGCTTTGTTGTATGTTTCCTCCTGCTGGGCGGCATCGGTCATGCCGTAGCCCATGCGGCTGTAGAGTGAGCCCATGCAGTAGAGGGAGAGCGCAAGCCCCTTTTTGAAAGAAAGACGGTAGGGATGAGCGGCGTTGAGCTCGGAGAAGATGTTGAATTCCTCCTCCAGCAGGTGTGCGGCGGTGGCAAAATCGCCGTGGTCGGTGTAGTACTGCCCCATGTTTTGCAGGGCATAGCCCAGGCCTTTGAGGGAGTTCTCGTGCTTGGGGTAGTCGGCCACCAGTTTGCGGTGCAGGGCCAGCATTTCATCCAGCGCTTTTTTTTGCAGTTCGGTGTCGCCATCTCGCTTGGCCAGGGTGGCTGTGTTGTTGATAGCCTCGCCCAGGGTGCATTGATAATCCGGCGTGTTGGGGGATTTGTGGCACACCTCGCGCAGCAGCACCATGGCGCGGCTGAGCAGGGCGCGGGATTCCGGAGCCATGTTGCGGCGGCGCGCTACCTCCGAACGACTCAGGAAAATGCGGGCCAGTTCATAGCGATAGCGGAGCTGGTCGGGGTGGCTTTCCGCCAGGTATTCGGCCAGGGCGGTGGCCTGCTGCAAGGCGTTGGTGGCGGCTTCCAGATTCCCTTGTTCCACATGCACGGCGCCCATGTTTTGCCAGGCTGTCACCAAGGCGTTCTGCATCTTTTCATCATGCGCCAGGGGGGAGCGGTCCAGACTGCTCAGGAAGGTGTTGAGGTGGGTGCCGAGCTTGCGTTGCAGGTGGGTGGAGGCGGGGATGTCTGCCAGCTCGTTGTTGAAATCGTAGAGCATGCCTTCGGTGAAGCGCAGACTGTTGTGGTAGAGGTTTTCCGCTTGGTTTTTCTTGGCTAGGGCCCAAAGGCTCAACCCACCCAGTACGAAGAGTGCCACACCGCTGCTGATAGCCAGCGTCCACATGCGGCGCACCAGCCGGGGAGAGGCGGGGATGATACCTTCCTCGAGGCTGGTTTTCCATTCGGTGGCATTGCGCCAGCGCTCTGTGGGGTCCAGCTCCATGGCGCGGTCTACGCCCTGCAGGAAGGCTTGCCCGTAGAGCGCGATTAAATCCTTGCGGCCGGAAAGGGGGACGTAGGGGTCGGGGGTGGAAATGGCGCGGATTTCGGCACGCGGGGGCATGAGGCGGGTGATGAGGTAGTAGAGCGTGGCGCCCAGCGAGTAGATGTCCGTCCAAGCGCCAATGGCGGAGCTCATGGCTGCATCTGTGGGGGCGGAAGCCTGCTCGGGGGCGCAGAAATCCGGGGTGAAGATGTTGGAGAATACCTTATCCGGTTGCAGCTGGCGGGCCGAGCCAAAATCCAGCAAAATGGGGTTGCCATCCGGGGGGATGAGGATGTTATCCGGTTTGATGTCGCGGTGAACGATGTTGTGCTGCTCCAGATAGGTGAGCGTGGAGAGCAGGGGCGGCAACAGCTGGCGAATGTAGCGGGCCTCTCGCGCCTGCCGGGCTGGCTCCAGTGTGGCTTCTGCGGGGAGTTTCAACGCCGCGCCCGGTACATAGGGCATCACAAAGTAGGCGGTGCCGTTGGCTTCAAAACTGTCCAGAATCGGCACGATTCCGGGGTGTGATAAGCCCTTGAGGACGGTGACTTCCTCAATAAACTCGTGCATGGTGGCTTTGAAGCGTTCCTCGGCTTCCGGGGAGACGCATTCGGCAAAGATGCTGCCGGGTTCGCGGTAGGCAAGCCCCGCCGGGATGTGTTCTTTGAGCACGACGGCGGCGCCGGTTGCTTTGCTGGAGGCGCGGTAGGTGATGCCAAACCCGCCTTGCCCCAGTTTGGCGGCAATGACATAGCCCCCCACGATGGTGCCGACAGGTAAGGGCATGCGACGGTCATCTTTCCCGGTGGCATCCGCGGGTGCGGCTGTACGCGCAGCGGTGGCCGGCGCTATTTTGGGGGGCGGTGGTGGGGGGATGGGGGTCATGCCAGGTGCTTGGTAAGGGTCAGGGTGCAGCCCTGTGTTTCATCGGCCACGAAATCAGTGCCATCCAGCGGCAGGTGGGGCAGGCTGATGAGGGGATTGTAAAGCGGGGACGTGTAGGTGAGGGTCAGCTCTGCCAGTTCTGCATCGCACGCCAGTTGGATGTTCACCTGTGTTTCCGGCGGCAAGGTGCGCAGAATGGTGGCGAGACTGGCCTGAATATCAGCAATATCCAGGGGCGAGGCAAAGATGGACTCTAGGGTTTCGTTGAGCATTTCTGTCACACCATCGGGTTGCCCGGCTTGCACGCTGATGGCACCTTTGCTGCGCGGTTTACCCACATATTCCAGCACCAACATGGTGACGTCCTGGGATTGCTCTGCGTCCTCGGTATATTGTTTCAGGGCCGTTTTGACCTGGCGGCTCACGTCGGTTACATGCGGCGGGCGAGAGTTGAGTACCTCTTGCAAGCGCGCGGCACCAAAAGGAGCCTGGCTCTTGTTCTGCGCTTTCACCACACCATCGGTGTAGATGAACAATCGGTCCCCCGGTTGCAGTTGCAGGGTGCCCATGGAGTAGGTGGAGGAATCGGCCACGCCCAGCGAAACACCGGAGCGCATGGCAATCATTTCGTACTGGCCCGCTTCCTTTTGCAGGAGCGCCTGGGGCGGGCCTGCGTTGACATAACACAGCTTGCCGGTGCTGATTTCCAGATTGGCGTAGAAAAGGTTAACGCGCATGTGGGTGCTGTTGCCCTCGCACAGGGCGCGGTTGGTTTTTGTCATCAAATCCAGCGGGGAGGCATCGGTGCGGGCCAGACCGCGGATGATGGACATGCTGCGCATCATGAACAGCGCTGCGGGCACACCCTGCCCGGAGACATCAGCCACCAAAAAGGAGAGGTGGTCTTCATCCGTCAGGAAGAAATCATAAAAATCGCCGCCTACGCTCTTGGCCTGGGTGCAGGTGGCGTAGAGCTCAAACTCGTTGCGGTTCGGGAAAGCCGGGAAGGTGCTGGGCAGGGCGGTAAGCTGGATGTTGCGGGCCAGCTCGAGCTCGCGCTCCATCGCCAGGCGGCTTTGCTCGCCGTAGGATTGCAGAGCATCCACCATGGAATTGATGCCGCTGGACAGGCTGGCAAACTCCGGTGTATCTGTCACCTCGACCCGTTCATTGAGGTTGCCGCCGGTTATCAGCTTGAGCGATTGGTTAATCTGCCCGATGCCACGCACCACAATCTTCTGCAGCAAGTAGGACAGAGCCACGAAGATGACGATGAAGAGCGTCAGGTTGCTCATCAACTGCGCAAAAACAGTTGCATTCAAATCGCGGTATACTTCTTTCATGGGCAGCAAGCCCACCAGGCGATTCCCGGCGTCTTCCACCGCGTAGGCAAAATAAGTGTCTTCTCCCATGCGCACATCCACAGCTTGGTTGAGCGGCAGGGAAAGGAGCTCTGCCGTGGGGTAGGAAAGTTCTTCGCGATTGAGCAGGGAACCCTGCTTGAATGCCACAATGCTACCATTTTTGCCCAGGTTGACATTGGCCGCCAGCTGGCTGAATGCGGCGGTGTTGCGCACAATCTCTTCGTGGCGGGTGCGGAAGCCCAGCTGCACCACACCCGGTGCATCCAGACGGCAGACCCCTGCATATTGCAGCGGAACGCCATCGGCCCCACCCGGGCGCTCTCGCTGGCACAGCTCTGTGCCCGGGGAGTTGATGCAGATGAGGAACTCACGCGATTGATCGTGGCTGCCCAATTCGTAGCCTACAAGATGCGAGGGAACGGCGGCTTCTACCACACCGCGCTCGTTGGAGATGGAAAGCTGCTCCGCTCCCAAATCATTGCACAGCCCTTGCAAGCGCTCTTGGTCTTTCAGCACGCCGGGGTCCAGACGGATGATTTCTGCCAGCGCGCGCGTGTGCTCAATGGCTGATTCATTGTTGATATCGGCCACATGCTGCATGCTGTGGTCGGCGTGGCGCATCAGTTCCTGCAAGTCGTGCAGGCGCGTCTTTACCACTTGCTCCGTCTTGAGCCAAGCTTGCCCCGCGGCGCGATGGTACCCCAATACACCGATGACGGTATAAGCACCACATATCAGCAGTGCCAGCCATATGAGAAATTGCCGACGCATGAATCGCTAGTTCTTCCGCCCCTCTTATACCACATTTCCCCGCCCGCTGCAAGAAATATGGGCTCTTTTTTCTCAGCTGCCCAGTATGTCCAGTATTTGGCGGCGTGGTTTTTCGGGCCAATGTTTATTGGCCACGGGGCTGGCGGGACTGGGGTGCAGGATGGTGCCAAGGGTGAAGCTGCGGTGGGGCAGGGCCGCTGCGGCGATTTCCATTTGTTTGAGAGCATAGCCCCCTACGCCGATGAGGTATTCGGGCTCCAGAATCTCGATGAGGCGGACCAGGTGGCGCTGGCAGGCGGCATCAATCTGTGCCACCTGTTCTTTGGGAAGCTGGGTGGGGGTGATGTTAGCGCCGGTTTCGCTCATCCAGATGAGTGGGCAGTAGTTTGCCACGTAGGCATCGGCAAAGAAGTTTTCGGCGCTGCCGTACATCTCCTCGAACAGCCCCCAGAGACGCCGCCCGCTGACCTCCGACCGGGGGCAGGCAAAACCCTGAATGGGGCGCTTGGGGTGGGTGGCCGGCGGCTGTGCAATGGGCGCGGTTATGCACATCCAAAGGGTGACGGCGGCAATCTCGCCGAAAGGAACGCCGGTCTGTGCCATGCCAAAGGGGCCGGGATTCATGCCAAGGTAGAGGACTTTCTTTTTGCCGGTGGCAAATTTGCGGATGTAGGCCTCGTGGCCCGCCCAGGCGTAGGTAAGCGGGTTGTAGGTGTAGGCCACGGGGGCGCCGAATTGCAGTTTCTCCATCTCGGCAGACAGCTCCCGGGCTGCCTGAATAACCTCTTCTGTGTGCATGCCCTGAGTGTAGCACACAATGTACTGTCATGGCAACAAAATATCGGCTTGAAAGATGAGAGCGTTTCGTGTATAATCTTGCGCGTGAAAGTTATTGCCATAGCAAACCAGAAGGGTGGAGTAGGTAAGACCACCACGGCGGTCAACCTCTCAGCAGCGCTGGCTCAGCGAGGCAAGCGCGTGTTGTTGATTGATGTGGATTCTCAGGCTAACGCGTCTTCCGCCCTGGGGGTGGAGGCTACAAGCGAGGAGAGCATTTACCAGGCGCTTATTGGCAACCGCCTGATGGAAGAGCTCATCATGCCCACCCATCGCCGCAATCTTTCCATCATCCCGGCGCACATGGATTTGTCCGGTGTGGAAGTGGAGCTGACGCAGAATGGAACCCACACCACCTGCATGCGAGATGCTATGGCGGGCCTGCGACGCAGCGATTTTTATGACTACGTGTTTCTTGATACACCGCCCTCTCTGGGGGTGTTGATGACCTCCTCTCTTTGCTCGTGCGACGAGGTGCTGACCCCGATGCAGTGCGAGTTCCTGAGCCTGGATGGTTTGTCCAAGATTTTGTATGTGATTGAGCAGATTCATGACAGCGGGGCCAACCCCAATTTGGTGCATGAAGGTGTGCTCATGACGATGTACAACAACACGAACCTGGCCAATCAGGTTATTTCGCAGGTGAAAGAAAATCTGCCGGATAAGATTTATTCCACGGTTATCCCCCGCTCGGTGCGCGTGGGCGAGGCCCCCAGTTTCGGCAAGACCGTGTTGGAGCACGACCCCTACGGCACGGCTTCCATGGCCTATCAGAATGCTGCCAAGGAATTCATCCGCCGCCACCGCTGATACATGCTGCGTTGGATATACCCGGTGACATGCACGCTGTGCGGGGAAGCGGCTCCGTTGAGCGTGTGTGAATCCTGCCGGGATGCTTTGCGGCGCGTGCCGCGCCCCATTTGTCTGTATTGTGGTGCCGCGACGGCCGGTACGGCCGCCGAACCGGACCGCTGTGAATCCTGCAAAGATTTTGCGCGGGTATATGATTGGGCGCGCTCCGCATTGGTGTTGGGTGGAGAAACCCGTGGGCTGGTTCATGATTTGAAATACCACCGGGCAAGCTACCTGGCAGAGCCTATGGCGGAGATATTGTTGCAACTGTGGGCCTCAACTCCGCAGTTGGCGAGTCATTGTGATTGTGCCTTGGTGCCGGTGCCGATTGACCCTCTGCGCAGTCATGAGCGCGGGTACAACCAGGCAGAACTGCTGGCACGCAAGCTGGGGGCCCGGCTGGGGGTGCCGGTGCAGCAGCCGCTCATGCGTTTGCTGAGCGATGAAGATACACGCAGCATGACCCGCCTGTCTGCCCGCGCCCGCCAGCAGCATGCCAACAAGGTCTACGCCCTTTCTCCGCATTGGCTTAAAAAGAAAGAGACACTGCCGGTGCGGGTGGTCATTGTGGATGATGTCTATACCACGGGTGCAACGGCCCGCGCCTGTGCCAAGGTACTGCGGACTCTGCCCGGAGTGCAGGAAATTGGCGTGCTGACGGTCGCTCGAGCCATGTGAGCGCACGGAGCGGAGTTAATTCTCCTTTTTGCCGCGTGGGTGAAACTGGCGGTGCAGGCTCACGAGGCGTTTCTGCTCGACGTGGGTGTAGATTTGCGTGGTGGCCAGATTGCTGTGCCCCAACATGTCCTGGATGACGCGGAGGTCTGCGCCGTTCTCCAGCAAGTGGGTGGCAAAGGAATGGCGCATAATGTGGGGGTACACTTTGTCGCTCAGTCCGGCTTTTTGGGCGCGCTCTTTGATGATTTGGCGGATGCGCTCGCGTGTGAGCTGTTCTCCCCGGTTGGAGAGGAAGACCACATTGCTGAGCGGCCCCCGGCGGTCTCCCAGTAGCATGGCTCGGGCCTTGTTCATATAGCAGGTGAGAGCCTTGGCGGCCATGCCACCCAGCGGCACGTAGCGGGTTTTGCCGCCCTTGCCGGTGATGCGCAGAAAGTTTTCTTCCCAGTCGATGTGTTCCGGACGCAGGGTGATGAGCTCGCTGACACGCAGCCCGCTGCTGTACAACAACTCCAGGATGGCGCGGTCACGCGTTCCCAGCGGTAGTTCTGAGGGGCAGACCGATTCAAGTAATTGCTGCACGGTGGCAGCGGCCAGTGTGTCCGGGAGCTGCCTGGTGACTTTGCCGGAATGCAACAAGGCCGCCGGGTTGGTCTCAATGGTTTTGCGCGCCGCGAGGTATTTGAAGAAAATGCGCAAGTGCACCACGGCCACGCGGCAGGATGAAGCAGCAGCTCCACTGTTGTGGAGGTCTCGCTGGTATTGCGTCAGATGCTGCGCGGTGAGCTCTTCCGGGGAGAATGCCTTTTCCGTGCACCACGCAGCAAAGCGACTCAGGCTGCGCCGTATGGACTGCCGATAATTCGCACTCAACCCTCGCTCTGCAGCAAGGTAAAGCAAAAAGCGCTCAATGAGTGCAGAATACGCAGCCATAGTACTTATTCGGCTGCCGAGCCGGTGGGCTCAGGAAGCGGCACCTCATCAGGATTGGGCAGAGGTGCGGTATCCAGAGATTTGCCTTCCAGCAGCGCCTTTTTTCGGGCCTCGAACGCGCTGGTTTTGTCGGATTTCTTATCTGCAATGACAACGGTGCGCCCCGCGCTGTTAGTCATGAGTTTCTGGTTGTCATTCAGCTCGATAACTGCTCCGGGATCGGGGAATATACTGTCAGCCGGAACGTCTGCGCCTTCTCCCAAAATGTTCATATTGGTGGAGATTAAGGTGACGGGGCTTTGCATGTCGGACTCACGCAGGAATCCCTTGCTGCCATCGTCTACCTGCACAAAGTAGTACAAACCCTCACAGGAAATGATTTTTGCCTGTTCTGTCTTCACCATTTTACCGGATGCGTCCTCATCATAGTCGGGATTACGCTTGAAAAGGAACACCTTGCCCTCGTTGACCTTTTGAGTGCTGCCGGGCTCAAATGCACCTTCCTTGACGCGTTTGGCTTTTTCTGCCGCGCGAGCTGCATCCGTGCCGGGGGGATCCAGCGGGGAGGGTTCCTTCAGGTACTCGGGAACGTACTCTCCTTTTTCAAACAAAGCGCAGGAGCTGAGCAAGAGAACCGGGGCGATGAGGAGGGGAAAAAACTTCATGTGAGGTTATGTTATAATGAGTTGATAAAAATTGCAAGCCGCTTTGCCGTCATGACTGCATCAGTGCTTCTCTGTTCACGAAAAAGACGGCACCCAGCACACAGAGGAAAGCCCACAGGTAATCCCATTTCCATTGTTCTCCCATGTAGAGCAGCATGAAGGGAATGAAAATACCCAACGTGATGGTTTCCTGCATGATTTTGAGCTGCGCCAGCGATAAACCGATGGTGCGCCCCAGGTGGTTGGCCGGTACCATGAAACAATATTCAAAAAAAGCGAGCCCCCAACTCATCAGAATCAGCTTCCACATGGGGGAATCCACAGCTTCTCCGGGCTTGCGCAAGAAGCCATACCACGCAAAAGTCATCACGATGTTGCTGATAGTCAAAAGCAGGATTGTGAGCGAAAATTTAATCATATTGTACCGGGGCGTTGCGGCATCATAGCTGTCCGGCAGGGGGAAGTCAAACCTTTCTGATAATCATTGCGGCTGTGATGACGAATAATCATCTTTTTATATTGGACAAGAGGGGAGAGCATGTCTATAATACCCCAAGCAGATGTTAACGCGTGGATTCAGAACACAGGAAAGCCTGGCTCGCTATTGGGCAGAGCAGGCTGTGGAGTTGTGTAATGATATTGATGATGAAACGCTTGTGGAACTGGTGGAGCCTGTGCATGCCGCTATCCACTCTCTGCAGAAGGATAGAAGAATCTTGATGATGGGTGGAGATGCCTGTGGCAAGTCTTCGCTACTTGCCATGATTGCATCTGCGCCGATTATCGCGAAAGTACCTCTCAAACGCCATTACGTGTGCTGGCGATACCGCAGCGCTGACAGAGATGCGACGTGTTCCCGTTTCTTGCCATACGAACATTTGGCCGGTTTGGAGCTTGTGGATACGCTATCTTGCGCAGATGCCGCTGTGGCAGATACTGTGCGCCAGCTTTTGACCGGGACGGATGTGGTTATTGCGGTGATAGATGGCCGAAGCTACGCACAGTCTCCCGTGTGGGACGTGCTGGCTACCATGCCGGAAAAGGGGGCGGGAGTGTGTTTGTTGGCCGTTACTTACACGGATACGCTGTCTGCTGAGGCAGCCATGAAGCTGAAAGAAACGCTGCGCGAGTTTTGCCAGGAGAAGTTGGGGCGTGCGTTGCCTCAATATTTTGTCAGCCCGACGAATAAACAGGCCTGTGAGGTGTTTGCCGAGCGTGTGCAAGAGGCCTTGCAGCAACCCGGTGGTATCCGAGCGTCCATCCGCAATGTGCTGGATAAGGGGCTGGAGCTGGTGAGAAAGCAGGGCCGTGTGCTCAATGCGCGTGCGGCCGTAGGGCGAACAGATAGCGGCTTCCTGGCCGGCATTGAGCAGGAAATTGATAATTTCCTTTCTCACCAAATGCTGGGTGTGCAGCAACGCAGCGAAACCTATGTGGCCTCTGCTTCATATACGTTGCCTCTTTTGCTGAGCAGCGTGCGCCGCACATTGGGGTGTACCCTGTCTCCCGTGGTGCTGATGCGTTTGTCTCAGTTGGGCACCGGGACGGAGAAATGCTTTTATCGCCTGATTTTGGATGAGGTGACACGCATGCAGCAGGAATCAGATGAGCAATTTGTTCTTTCCTGTGCGGGGCATTGGAAGAGTGTTCGCCCCCGTATGAAGAAGACATTGGAGTGTGAAATCGGAGATTTTCCGCAGGAATCACTCGAACAGGAGCTGAATGAGTTGCGTTGCCGCTTGAGTCAGCACCTGTACGAGCCGTTCTCTTCCGCGCGCTTGCGCTCATCCATGTCTGATTTGTACAACAAGCGCATTGGTTGGATGCGTTCCTTCGTGGGCTTTGTTTGTCTCTTCTTATTCATTGCCGGTGTGCTGGGTGTCATAGGACAGGATATACCCGCAGTAGGATGCGTGGGCGTGGCTGCCATCATCTGGTTGATTGGCTCTGTGGCGCACATGGTCGCGGCTCGGCACATACGTCAAGAGGTTCAAAAACTTGCTGTGGCGTTGGAGCCCCAGCTGCGCAAAGCCATATCATCTGAAGTTGAAAATCTGGTCATCTCTCGTGTGGCTGCTTATCGTCAATTGTATACGCTGCCGCGTCAGAAGGTGGCGCAGCAAGAGGCTATGCTGGAGCCCTTGCAGAAGCGATACAGCGAGATCAATATACAGCTTAGCTCCATATTCCCGCGTATTTAACCTGTTCTTAGTTGCAGTATGGACGATCTTTTTACCCCTCACGGGCGCAGCGAGGATAGTGTTCTGCCCGAGTCGCGCACGTTGGATGCGATGCCGCTGGCTGCGCGCATGAGACCCGAAACGCTGGAGGAAGTGGCGGGGCAGAAACATTTGCTGGCTCCCGGTAAATTGCTGCGCAGAGCGATAGAAACAGATCGTTTCTCCTCTCTCATCTTCTATGGGCCGCCCGGAGTGGGAAAGACCACGTTGGCTTATGTGATAGCTCAGCAGACGAGTGCTTACTTTGTGATGCTCAACGGAGTGGAATCCAATGTGAGTGAGGTGCGTGAAAAAATAGCTGAAGCTCGCGCTCGACAAACGCTTCACGGTCAGAAGACCATTTTGTTTGTGGATGAGTTGCACCGCTTCAACAAGGCGCAGCAGGATGTATTGCTGCCTCACCTGGAGAAGGGAACAGTACGCTTTATTGGCGCTACCACGGAAAATCCGTATTTTGCCATCAATTCAGCAATGCTGTCTCGCTCGCAAATTTTCCCTCTGGAGCAGGTGCCGGCGGATGAATTGGTGGCATTGATGCAGCGAGCCATGACCGACTCCCGTCGTGGCTTTGGAACGCTGCCGCTTCAGGTGGATGCTGATGCTCTGGAGCATCTTGCCCTCAAAGCCGATGGTGATGCCCGAAAAGCTTTAACGGCGCTGGAGGTAGCTGCGTTATCCACTCCTGCGAGTGATGATGGAATCATCCACGTAAACATGGCGGTGGCAGAGGAATCCATTCAGAAGAAAGCGGTGAAATATGACCGCTCCGGTGATGGCCACTACGATACGATTTCAGCGTTTATCAAGTCCATGCGCGGCAGTGACCCGGATGCTGCTTTGTATTGGCTGGCCTACATGCTCAATGCGGGGGAAGATATTCGTTTCATTGCTCGTCGCTTGGTTATCTGTGCCAGTGAGGATGTAGGGCTTGCTGATTCCAATGCGTTGCGGGTGGCGCTGTCTGCTGCGCGCGCTGCGGAGATGGTGGGCATGCCCGAAGCACGCATTCCCTTGGCTCACGCGACGGTGTATATCGCCACAGCACCCAAGAGCAATTCTGCATATAAAGCGCTGGATGCGGCGTTGGAAGATGTGCGCAACGGCAAGACTCTTGCGGTGCCGGATCACCTGGCTACGCCCACCCGTAAAAAATTAGCTCGGTTGAGAGGCGTGTCTGAGGAGGCTACGCAATATAAATATGCCCACGATTTCGGGGATGAGCACTACGTGCCGCAAGCTTATTTGCCGGAGGGCCGTGTTTATTACCACCCCACCACCAACGGGATGGAACTCCGCATTACTGAGCGCATGGAATACCTGCGCCAATTGCGCGAACAACAAGGAGAATGAAGGCTTAGCGGCGGCTCCTTTTTTTCTTATCCTCGCTCTTGTTGGCCTCTTCCTTTTCCTTTTTCGGCTCTTCTGCCGGGATGTATGTGGGATTGATGCGTTGGATGACGTTGATGCTGCGCGGTTTGACGCCGGTGACCTGGGTGTGCTCCATCATCATAGCCAGCCGCTCCATCTGTTCCTTGATTTCATACACCTGCATGGTGACAGAAGTCCCGTTATCCAGTGTCAGCTGAATCTTCCACTCTTTGGGCCGAAAAATCTCACGAATGGCGGGAATCTCTGTCAAGTCATACGCATTGGACGCTGCAATCAACTCCCGGATGGGACGGCAGCGGTCTTCGGGGATGCGTTCTCCCTCTTTCAGCTCCCGTATGTCCGATAACTGCAAATACCAGGTCGGTACGCCCATGAAGTTTTTGTGATATTCTGCATTCACGGGGAAAAGTATCCCTTTCGGGTCCATGAAAAGACGGGTGCGGCGCCCGGTGCTGGCGCCACTTTCCATTTCTACAAACACAATCGGGATGCGCTCATCGACTTCGATGTGCAGAGTGTCCGGTAGTTCGGCACGTATGCGTGCGGAATCAATCCCGGGGATATTTTCCAGTTTTTGCTGCATGCCCTTGGCATCGAAGGTGGCCATGTTGACGGCGCCGTCAATCTCAAGAATTTTGAGAGCCTGTTCTTTACTGATGAGGCCGCGGCGGGATTTGTAGCTGATGTTTTCGATGCTGAGGCTGTAGGCCTTTTCGATGGCATAATCAACCCCGCGCCATATGCCGTAAAGCACGGGCAGGGCACAGATGAGGATGAGCAGATACCGCCGCAGCCTGCGCATGCCGCGGCGCAGGGCTATCATGCTGAAAATGCGGTCTTTGAAAGACAGAGCCTTCTCAAGCAGATGCACATTGGATTTCTGCTCGGAGCGGTATCTGTTCTGTGACTTCATCTGTGCGTTGAACGGTTCAGCTTCTAGGCTGGTTCAGAGAAATCTCTGCAATGCGGGTGCAGAGTTCACCGAAGGAAATCCCTACAGCCTTGGCTGCTTTCGGGAAAAGGGAGGCACTTGTCATGCCGGGAATGGTGTTGATTTCCAGGACGTAGGGCTTGCCATCATCGGTCAACAGCACATCGACACGTCCGTACACTTCCACATTCAGCGCCTTGTATGCAGCCAGAGCCGCTTCCTGTACGGCCTTGGTTTCCTCTGGGGTGATATCGGCGGGGCAGATGTAGTCAGACCCGACACCACCGTAGAGGGACGGGTACTTGTTGTTCATATCATAGAAGCCGGAGCGAGGGCAGATGTGGATGACGGGCAGAGCCTCACCATTGAAGATAGCCACGGTCAATTCTTTGCCCTGAATGAACTCTTCTACCAACAGCTCCTTGCCGTATTTGGCGGATTCTGCGATGGCGCCGGCCAGCTCACTCTCTTCCTTCACAATCTGTACACCCACAGAAGAGCCTTCGCACGGAGGCTTGATGACGAGGGGCACGGAGATGGTCGGCAGCTGGTCTGCGGTGATGACTTCGCTGGCGGGGGTGGGCACACCTGCTGCCACAAAGGCTTCCTTGGTCAGCACTTTGTCAAAGCATTTACGGCTGGTTTCTGAACCGGCCCCGGTATAGGGAAGCCCCAGGGATTCCAGATAGCTTTGCAAACCACCATCTTCACCATAGGTGCCGTGAATGATGTTGTAGCAGAGTTCTGTGCCTTCCGGAATGACGGGAGATTCGGAATCAACGATGACGGGAGTTACTTTGGTAAATCCTTCCTGCTGCAGGGCTTCCAGCACAGCATTGCCGGAGGTGATGGAGACTTCTCGTTCGGAGCCGGGGCCACCCATCAACAGGGCAATGGCCGCATCTTTTGTAAGTGTTTTCATATTCTGCTTGTGCGTATCGTTGTATTAAAATTCAGCATCGCGGTCGCCCACCACTTGCACCTCTGTCTTGAGGGTGATACCGCGTTCCTCTTTGGCCTTGTTGCGGATGTAATCAATCAGTTCCGTCACATCCGTTGCCTTGGCGTTGCCGAGGTTGACGATGAAGTTGGCGTGTTTGGTGGAAATCTGTGCCTTGCCGATGGTGTGCCCCTTGAGCCCCATTTCATCAATGAGCTTGCCGGCGGGGATTTCCTCCGGGTTCTTGAAGGTGCAACCGGCGCTGGGTTCTACGGGCTGGCTGGCCTTGCGCTTCTCGCGGCTTTCCTCGGTGCGTGTTTCGATTTCCTTCGGGTCGCCGGGGGTGCCGCAGAAAGAGGCCTGCATGACCCAGTTGTGTTCAAAGTCGGGGATAAGTCGGTATTGGGCAGGAGTCATGGTTTCTTTCTCCAGCTCAACGATATCGCCATCATCATTCAGTGCTACGGCAGAGCGGAAGACGCTCCACATATCACCCTCCATGGCTCCGGCATTCTGGCGCAGGCTACCCCCTACATAGCCGGGGATACCATCCATCCATTCGAAGCCGCTGATGCCGTTTTGCGCCGCAAAGGCGGCAAGCTTCTTGAGCTTGACACCGGCACCGGCAATGATGTGCTTGCCGCGCAGCTCAAGCTTCTGGAACTCACCGGCAGCCGGGTGAATAACGGCACCGCGGATGCCACCTTCGCGTACAATGAGGTTGGAGCCACGCCCCACGATGTGAACGGGGATGTTGCGGTCTTTGAAGAAATTGACCACGGATTGCATCTTATCGAAGGTATCGGGCTCAATCCAGTACTGGGCTTCGCCGCCCACGCCGGCTGTGGTATGCTTGCTCATGGGTTCGTACAGACGGCAGGTAAAGTCATTGCCGCATTCCTGCTGCATTTCTGCCAGCACTCGCAAATCGGCAGCAATCTTCTTGCCTGCTTCGTGTACGTTGCCGGCCCCCAGGGTGATAAATAAATCGCCGGGGCGCAGGATGTTGCCCACTTTGTGGTGAGCCAGGGCCAGATTCGGCAGGAATTCTGCATCCACGGGCCCGTTTTCCAGCACGGCATCCACGATGGTCTGGCCGCTGATGCCGGGGATGGGCGGCTCGCTGGCGGGGTATACATCGGCTACGTAAAGTTTGTCCACATTTTGCAGCACTCGGCCGAAGTCATCGCGCAGCAGCTGGGTGCGGGTATAGCGGTGTGGCTGGAAAAGGACAATCAGACGCTCGGGCTTCAGGCTCTGGGCCGTTTGCAGGGTGGCTGCAATTTCCGTGGGGTGGTGTCCGTAGTCATCCACGATGCGGTAGTCGCGGGAAAGATACTTGGTTTCAAAGCGGCGGCGAGCGCCGGCAAAGCTCACAAGGCCGCGGGTGATGCTGGCGAAGTCACATCCGAGCTCCAGGGCAAGGGCCGTGGCGGCCAGGGAGTTGAGTACGTTGTGGCGGCCGGGAATACCAAGCTCCACACGGCCCAGCGGTTTGCCCTTGTAGTTGATGGTGTAGAGGGTGCGGCCACGCTTCACGGTCATATCCGTGGCGGTGTAGTCGGCATCTTGCCAGCCATAGGAAATGGTGTTGGGGTACTGAGAGCACACGTCGGCGGCTCCGGCATCGCTCTTGCAATAAATGAGTTTGCCGCGAGTCTGTTTGCACAGGCGGTGGAAAACGCTCTTAATGTGGTCCAAATCCCGGTAAAAGTCCAGGTGCTCAGCCTCCACGTTGAGGATGATGCTGTGCTCGGGGATGTAGTTGACGAGGGTGCCATCGCTTTCGTCGCCTTCTGCCACCAGGTATTCGCTGTCCTGGGTCCAGTGAGCATTGGCTCCCAACACGGGAATCTCTGCACCTACGTAGTGGCAGGGGCGCATACGGCCCTCTCGCAGCAGGTGGGCACTCATGGCAGAGGTGGTGGTTTTGCCGTGTGTGCCGGCCACGACCACGCCCTTCTTGTTGTTGAGGATGGCTGCCAGGCATTCGGCGCGGCGCAGGCACAGACAGCCATTTTGGCGGGCTGCTGCCAGTGCTACGTTCTCCTCGCGAATGGCGCTGGAGTAGATAACTACTTCAGCATCCTTCACAGAGTCAGCACTATGAGGGCAGGAGAAGACAAGGCCGCCTTGTTGCAGACGCTCGGTTTCGTCGCTTGTAACACGGTCGCAGCCGCTGACGCGGTGCCCCATTTCAAGCAACATGCGTGCAAGACCACTCATGCCTGCACCTGCCACACCAATCAGATGAATGCGTACGGGGTTTTCCCGATCCAGAAGCCTTTTGCGTAACTGTTCGATCATAATGCTTGCCCCGCATTATACACAAATTCGCCTTGCTACGCAAGACTAATGCAAAAAGACACAGGGTAAAGGTGGTTTTTTCTCACGCTTTACCCTGTGTCGGGTGGTTAAGAAGCTTCTGTCTTACTTTTTGCCTTTTGGTTTCTTTGCCGCTTTGGTCGGTTCTTTCTTTGCTCTGGTGGCACTTTTACGGGGACGTGCTGTTTGTTCAGGTGCCGGCTCGGCAGGTTTTGTCTGCACAAACTCGATACGCCCGCTTTCTTCGTTGCGTTGGGCGAGAGAGGCCGTGCCGGCGCTCAAATCGCCGCGCAGGATGCCCTCGGCGATGGGGTCCTCCAGCAGGCGCTCGATAGCGCGGCGCATGGGGCGGGCACCATATTGTGGGTCATAGCCTTTATCCACGAGCATGCCAATCACTTCCGGAGAGAGGGTGAGGTGTATCTTCTTGTCTTCCAGACGCTTGATGAGCTTGCGAGCTTCCAGCTGCACAATCTGCTCCAAATCGCGGCGTTCAAGCATGCGGAAGACAATCAACTCATCGAATCGGTTGATGAATTCCGGGCGGAAATGCTGTTTGGCGGCTTCGGAGATGCGCTCCTTCATGGTGTCGTAATCCGCTTCATCGGAGCTGGCGGCTCCAAAGCCAAGCTTACCCTGGCGGGAGGCCAGACTGGCACCCACGTTGGAGGTAAGGATGATGATGGTGTTGCTGAAGCTGACTTTACGCCCCATGGAATCGGTCATGTTGCCTTCTTCCAGAATTTGCAGCAACAGGTTCATCACATCCGGGTGGGCTTTTTCCACTTCATCAAAGAGAATGACGGCATAGGGGCGGCGGCGAACCTGCTCTGTCAGCTGGCCGCCTTCATCATGCCCCACGTAGCCGGGGGGCGAACCAATCAGGCGACTGGTGCTGAATTTTTCCATGTACTCGCTCATATCTACCTGAATGAGCGCTTCTGCCGTGCCAAACATGATTTCGGCCAGGTTGCGGGCCAGGTAGGTCTTGCCTACACCCGTGGGGCCCATGAACAGGAAAGAGCCAATGGGACGGCGCGGGTCTTTGATGTCTGCTCGGCTGCGGCGCAGAGCTCGCGAAATGGCAGAGCAGGCTTCGTCCTGGCCGATGACTTTGCTCTTAAGCTCTTCTTCCATGCGCAGCAGCTTTTCCGTTTCTTTTTCCTCCATGCGGGAGAGGGGAATGCCCGTCCATTTGGAGAGGACAGCCATGATGTCTTCCTCATCCACATCGGCGTAGGAGGCATTCATGGATTCTTTCCAATGGCTCAGCTTCTGCTCCAAATCGGAGTTGATGGCGTTCATTTCATCTCGCAGGCGTGCGGCCTGTTCAAAATCCTGGCGGCTGATGGCTTCGCGCTTGGCCTGATCCAGTTCGCTGTGTTTTTGTTGGCTGGCTTTGATGTCTGCGGGGCGTGTCATGCGCGCGATGCACAAGCGGGATCCGGCCTCATCCATCACGTCGATGGCTTTATCGGGCAGGAAACGGCCGGACAAGTAGCGCTTGGACAGGCTGGCAGCCGCTTCCAGGGCTTTTTCTGTGTAGCGCACGTGGTGGTGTTCCTCATAGCGGGGGGCAATGCCCTTGAGGATGAGCAGGGTATCTTCCACCGTAGGTTCGCCCACTTGCACCTGTTGGAAACGCCGCTCAAAAGCGGCATCTTTTTCGATGTGCTTGCGGTATTCGTTGATAGTTGTGGCACCGATTGCCTGAAGCTCGCCGCGGGAAAGAGCCGGTTTGATGATGTTGGAGGCATCCATGGTGCCCTCTGCCGAGCCTGCGCCAATGAGGGTGTGCATCTCATCAATGAAGAGGATGATGTTTTTCTCGGAGCGGATTTCATCCATGATGGCTTTCAATCGCTCCTCGAACTGGCCGCGGTATTTGGTCCCGGCCACCATGAGCGCCAAATCCAGAGATATGATTTTTTTGCCGATGAGGAACTCCGGTACGTCTCCGCTCACAATCATCTGTGCAAGGCCTTCGACGATAGCCGTTTTGCCCACGCCAGCTTCACCCAGCAACACCGGGTTGTTCTTGGTGCGGCGGCAGAGAATCTGCATCACCCGCTCGATTTCCTTGCGGCGGCCTATCACGGGGTCCAGCTCGCCATCGGCTGCTTTTTTGGTTAAATCGCGGCCAAATGCTTTGAGTGCCGGCGTCTTGCCCCGCTCTTGCTTATCGGTGCCTCGCTCTGCGCGTCCGGAGTGCAGGAAAGCATTGGCATCTTCCTCTTCTTCCTCGGGGCGGAAACCACCGCCATTGGTGGGGGCTTCTTCGCGCTCATCGCCGGATTCGTTGTCGAATCGCGGATCGATTTCTTGCAGCACACCCTTTTTAGCAATGTCATAGCTCACTCCGGCGGAAGTCAGGGCATGCCAGGCCAATCCGTCGGAATCTTTCAGAATAGCCAGCAGCAGGTGTTCTGTGCCCACGTAGGTGTGGCGTAGCTCGCGTGCTTCGTTACCGGCTGTTGTCAGCAGCTTGCGAACCCTCGGCGTGAAGGGCAGGGAGCCATTGTTGCTGCTGCCGTTGCCGGGCATGATGGATTGCTCGATACGAGACACCAGCTCTGCGATGTTGACGCCGATGTTTTCCAGTACGCTTACTGCAACGCCCTGGCCCAATTTCAGCATGCCGAGCAGGATGTGTTCTGTGCCGATGTAATTGTGCAGAAACCGGTCGGCTTCACGGCGCGCCAGGCTGAGGACTTGCTGTGCCCTCGGTGTAAAATTATTGTTCATAGGAATCAGGGAAGAATGTGTAAAGAAAATTCATCGTTGATGTGCAGGTGCGCAGCGAGGTTTTTCATCAGGTGCATGCGCATGAATGCCTGGATGGTTTCAGACTTTTCCTCAGAGGTGTATGAAAGGTGGGTTGGCGAACTGATTAACATGATGTCTGCGAGCCTGGCCTGTAGGTGAGATGGATCTCCATTGAACAGGAGAAAACCTGTCTCTGTGGCGATACGAATCATGGAAACGGTGTGTAGCAGCTCCGGGTAGCGCATGATGGCGCCGTGCTGAAGTGTTCCATACATGCGACCGATGGCATCCGAAAGGGTGATGGTATCCTCTGCTGCGATTTTCTGTCGTAACAACAGCTCTTTCTCCGTCAGACTGTCGGCTGTTGCTTCCATGTGCTTCAGAATCTCATCCGTTGTCCCCAGTGGGGCGGGAGGCGAGAAGAGTACGTACAAATTCCCGGTCTCTTCCCCGTATTCCGTATAGAAGGGGGAGATGTTCAGGTGCAATTTGTTGAGTGCTCGCTCTACTTTGTCAATCTGGTTGAGTATGACATGCCCCGGCAGGTGCAGCACCATGTACAGCTGGAGCCCATCCCCGCATTCGGAGGCCATGCTGGTGAGGTAGCCGTATTCTTTGCTGTATGCCATGTCTGCCTGGGATTCCACATGCTTGGCTTTTTTGCGCAAGTCGGCCACAATGGTGTCCAGTTGATTTCCTGAGGCAAAGCGGTGTATGGCCAGATGTTCTTCCTCGTTGAGCATGATAATCGTATCCTGCTTTTTGTTGATGAAGACATGGCTGCCATCCTGGCGGGCTGCCAGACACGGGGTGATTTGCTTGCGCTCCAGCAGGAGTTTGCGTTCTTCCTTGTCCAGTTCCGGCATGGCTGCGTGCGAGGCTTGCTTGAATCCCGCCATGCTTCGCACAACGGGAGTGAGTGTTGCTGCTACACGGGCGCGACTCTCTTTCGTGCTCCACCCCGGGAATACTTCTCCTTTCAGGTTGCGAACCAGACGCCCCATGGTGCCCAGGACTACACCGAATTCAAGCCCCCGGATATTGTACCAGGGGGGGAGTTGTTTCAGATGCGTTGAAAAGCGGAATGCCATGGTGTTTGCTTCAGGTTAAGTCTTTGAGCTGGTCTCGCAGGGCTGCTGCGGTTTCATAATCCTCGCGTGCGATGGCTTCTTTCAGCTGCTTTTCCAATGCGATGCGGCTGAGTGCGGGTGCATCCTCATGAGTCTGCGGCTGGGCCTCCGTCGCGCCCGGAGTCGTCTGAAGCTCCAACTCGCGGGAGAATACGGTGTAGCAATCGGGGCACCCCAGGCGTCCTGTCTTTCGGTATGTTTCCAAAGGAAAATCACACACAGGGCATTTGGTCAGCACGTCAGTCCTCTTGGTGCTGGGCTTCTCCACTCGCTTCCCCTCGGCCAGTTCCTGCACAAGTTTGTCAACCTTGGCTTTGAACTCTTCCGGAAAGAATTTTTCTGCGAAGGTGAGACTCTGCGGGTCAAACAAGCCCTTCTCTCGGGCGCAGGTCTCACACAAAGCTAAGTCAGACACCTGTCCGTTGACGATTTGGGTCAACAACATGGTGGCTCGTTTACCGCATATTTGGCACTTCTTCACACAATCATCTTACATGAGCCCTCTCGCCCGTTCCAGATTTCCCCGTGTCAGTATGCCCTATGCTGACATCATTTACAAAAAAAATGTCTTTTCATCCCAATTTGCTTGACAATTTGTGAAAATGAAGTAAACTTCCGCCACCAAAACGAAAAACCAATTCTCAATTTTACTATGGCTCACACCCAGTCCGCTAAGAAGCGTATCCGTCAGACGATTGCCCGCACAGCTGTCAACCGTTCCACTATGTCCCGCGTCCGCACCCTTCGCAAGAAGGTAGCTGTGGCCGTTGCCGGTAGCGATAAGGAAGCCGCTGTGGCTGCCTACAACGAATTTGCCTCCGTCATCGACAAGGCCGCTAAGAAGGGTACTGTTCCCGCCAATCGCGCAGCCAACTACAAGAGCAAGGCTGCCAAGGCCGTGGCTACCATCGCCTGAGTTCCCTTTCAGGTTTTCCGTTTTTGAAAAACACTCCGACTGCTGCGTACGAGCGGTCGGAGTGTTTTCTTTTGTCTTTGTCAGACCTGCTAAAACCCGATAAAATGGATTTGCAGATGCAATCAAATCCACAGGACAATGATGCAATGAATCATCATAATGGTTGAGATGATGATTTTGCATACAGCTCCGGACAATACGCCCAAGGTGGCTCCCAGTCCGCATTTTGCGGCTTCTTTGATGTTTTTACGAGCAAAGATGAGCTCTGCGAGGAAGGCTGCGAGATAGGGCCCGATGATGAGCCCGAAGGGGAAGAAAAACGCCCCAATGAAAAGGCCCAGCATGCTGCACCAAAAGGCGGCGCGGCTGCCACCGAGAGCCTTGGCACCCAGAGCTGTGGTGATATTATCCACAAAGGTGCCGAATGTGGCCAGTGCGATTTGGACAAGCCAGAAGCCCCAACCCAATTCAGCTGTTGCTTCGCTTTCTCCTGCGGCTGCCAGGCACCCACAACCCAGCAGGGTGACAAAGCAGCCTGGATAGGGGAGGACGGCTCCCATATATCCGGCGAGAAAGAGCAGGCAGGCAAGAATGTACAGCCCGCCGGCATTACACCAGTTGAGGAAATCTTGCCACATGAGGAATATTCAGCTTCAGGATTGCTGCATCTGGTAGGCAGCGCGCTTGCGCGCTGTGGCATCCAGAATACGCTTGCGCATGCGGATGAAGTGCGGCGTGGCCTCCACCAGCTCATCGGGTTCGATGTATTCGATGGCTCGCTCCAGCGAGAAGATGCGCGGCGGCGTCAGCTGGATGGAATCATTCTTCGTGGCAGAGCGGTGGTTGGTCAGGTGTTTTTCGCGGGTGGGATTTACCGGGATGTCGATGGGCTTGGGATTTTCGCCCACAATCATACCCTCGTACACCTCATCACCGGGGGCGATGAAGAGTGTACCGCGTTCTTCCATTGCTTGCAGTGCGTAGGGACGGGCAATGCCACTTTCCATCGATACCAGCGTACTGCTCTGGCGTGTCACAATCTCACCGGCATAGGGTGCGTATTCCTTGAACAAGTGGGAGAAAATACCGTGGCCACTCGTCAGGTTCACCAGCTCGAACTCAAAACCGATGAGCCCGCGGGTGGGAATGGTGGCCTGAATGTACGTGCGCCCGGTGCCTTTGGTTTCCATGTTTTCCAGGATGCCACGGCGGTTGCCCAGAATACGCACGGTGCCGTTGGCGCACTCATCTGGCACTTCGATGTAGACTGTTTCAAATGGTTCACAGCGCACTCCGTCTATGTCGCGTGTAATGACCTTGGGGCGGGATACAAGTACCTCGTAGTTTTCTCGGCGCATCTGTTCTACCAGAATGGCAATCTGCATCGTGCCACGGGCAGAGACCATGAATACACCGGCCAAATCTGTGTCTTCCACCTTGATGGAGATGTTGGTGCGCATTTCGCGCATCAATCGGTCGCGAATGACGCGGCTGGTCACATTCTTGCCGTCCTTGCCACCCAACGGGCCATCATTGATGCTGAACTCCATCTGCACTGTGGGGGGCTCAATCTCCACGAAAGGCAGAGCTTCACCCTCCGGGTCTCCTGTCAGTGTCTGGCCGATGTCCACATCCTCGAATCCGGAGAGACCGATGATGTTGCCTGCGGAGCCAATGGTGGAGTCTGTGGTCTGCAGTCCGCTGTATTCAAAAATTTTGGTCACTTTGCCCGGCGTGCGGGTGCCATCCGGACGCAGCAGGTAGAGGGTGTCGCCCTTCTTTACGCTGCCGCGGCTGATGCGCCCTACTGCCACACGGCCCACGTAGTCATCCCAGTCAATGTTGGAGATGAGCATCTGGAATTGCCCATCCGGGTCGGCCTCTTTGGGGGCGGGAATGTGCTTGATAATCTGGTGGAGCAGGGGGGTGCAATCTACCGGCGGCTCATTCTCCGGGCTGTTCATGAAATAGCCATCGCGCGCAGAGCCATACACAAAGGGTGCCTCAAATTGCTCATCCGTGGCATCCAGGTCCATCAGCAGTTCCAGTACCTGGTCATGCACCTTCATCGGGTCGGCATGGGGGCGGTCAATTTTGTTGATGACCACAATGGGCAGCAGCCCTTCCTGCAGTGCTTTGCGCAACACGAAGCGAGTCTGTGCCTGCGGGCCTTCGTAGGCATCCACCACCAGAATCACGCCATCCACCATCTTCATCACTCGCTCCACTTCAGCGCCGAAGTCTGCGTGGCCGGGGGTGTCTACAATGTTGATGGTATAGCCATTCCAGTGAATGGATGTGTTCTTCGCTTTAATGGTGATGCCTTTCTCTCGCTCCAAATCCATGGAGTCCATCGCGCGTTCCTGTACCTCCTGGTTTTCGCGGTAGGTGCCACCTGCTTTCAAAAGTTGGTCCACCAAGGTGGTTTTGCCGTGGTCTACGTGTGCGATGATGGCCAGATTGCGGAATTTGCTAGGATCACTCATAAGTTTTACCGACGGTATGAACAGCCGCCACCCCATTCTACCATATTTTTTGTGCGATAGGAAGCCAAATGTGTGCGCCTCTGCCGCAGCAAAGGACTTTACTTGAGGTTGTGCAGGCTGCGCGCGGATTTCAGCGTGGACAATAGCTCAGAAAGTGAGTTTGCAAAGTACTCTGCGCGGGAAAGGTTGGAGGAGCTTGTCATGCGGTTGGGGATGGCGCAGCAGGGGATGCCGGAGTTTTGCGCGGCGATGGTTCCGTTCTCTGAATCTTCGATGATGAGGCAATCCTGTGCCGGGAGTTGCAAGCAAGCCTGGGCTGCGTGAAAAAGCGCAGGGTTGGGTTTGACGGGGTATCCATCCGTGCGGCAGAAAACGCCGACAAAGCGGTCATAGATATTCAGTTTGCGGAGCCACCCTTCCACCCATCGGCGGGAGGAGGAGGAAGCCACCGTCATGCCGATGCCTTGCGCATCACACCAATCTAATAGTTCAGCGGCACCGGGCATGAGTCCGTTGCGTTCCAGCTCTGCTTCCAAACGCGCTTGGCGGGCAGGGGTTTCAACATCCCAATCGTAGGTCTTGCCCGTGAGCTTTTCCAGGTGTGCGGCGGGATCCCAGTGAGAATAACCGGCGCCCAGGCATGGAGAGTAGGTTTCGATGGAGATTTCCTGCCCCTCGCGGGCGTAGAGTTCTACCCAGGAGTTATAGATGGCCACCTCGGTATCAACGAGAACACCATCGAAATCGAAGATAATACCGCGGGGGGTCATGCTTTGCCGGAGAGTTTGGCTTTCAGCCATTCACGGAAGGTGCGGTGAGCCAGATTCTGGCGGAAGAGGTAGATGGAGATGCCGAGATAGAGGATATTGGGAATCCATGCGCTGATCCAAGCCTGGATGATGCCGGCTTCACCCAACGAGGGGAAGACGCGATAAAGGAAGAGCATGAATGCAGCCAGCAGCACGGCGATGCCGATGCCTTTCATCGTGCCTCGTCGTTGGAATGTAATAGCACTTGGAATGGCCAGCAGAACCAACACCATGCAGGAGAAGATGCGGGCGATGCGCACGTGCCATTCCGTGCGCTTGCGGAAGCGATCTTCTCGCGTGCCTGCTCCGGAGGCAATGTATTCGTAGAGTGCAGATGTTCCCATGGCATCGATGCGCCCACTCGTGCCGGGACTGATGATTTGGAAAGGTTTTTCTGCAAAATCGCACACGAGTTGCGCGTGATGCGTATCGTCTTTGGGTTGTTCTCCCGCTCGGGCAAGGTCGCGGATGTAAACGTTGTGCAGGGTCCAGGTGGAATCTTGCTTGTTCCAAGTGGCAGAGTCCGCTGCGTATTGGCGCAGGAGTTTGCCACGAGTTTTCTTATCAAATTGCTCAATGATAACCTCTCTCATGGGCGCGCCGGGGTTATCCATGGAGGCGGGCTTTTCAACACGCCAGATGCGTGCCGACGCATCACTCCGGTATACGAGAGAGGGTGCAGAACCATCGGCTGTGCGTTCCTGCTTGAGAATCATCTGACGATAGAGCGACCCATTGGGAGCCCAGTGGAAGCCGAAAATACCGTAGACAAGGGATACCAGCGCTGAAATGAAAAAGATGGGCATGCAGAGGCGCAACAGAGAGCGCCCGGATTGAAGCATACCGGTGATTTCGCATGTGCCGGATAACTTGCTGAGGCACCACAGGGTACCCATGAGCAAGGTGTAGGGGAGAATCTGGTACAGGAACATGGGCAGCTGCGAGCCGTAGAACGCCAGTGCCTGGGTGACGGGGTCCTCAAAACGCGTGCGGAAACGCTCCATGTTGTCGGTAAAGTCTGCCAGAATGTAGATGAGCAGCAGGATGAGGGTACACATCAGGAAGTAGCTGATGAAGTTGCGGCTCATGTAGCGATCCATGGTGCCCATGAAGGCGTAGATGACAGCACCAATGAATGGAATGAAGCAGAGTAGTGCCAGCAAAATGGGGCGGCAAAGCTGTTCGATGGGATAGGTTTCAGGCATGCCCGGTACTTCCCATTCCATCTGTGCCAGCTCTCCGGGCACCAGGTACATGGCCAGTAGAGCTCCCAGTACCAGAAAGATGAGAGCGGGCATAGTTCTCTGTATCAGGCTTTTCACGTCAGGTAGTCTTTCTGTTGGAATGTTGTGCTTGATGATAGAACGGAGAGAGAGAAATCAGCAACCTTTTTCCAGACGCTCCGCCAGGTATTCCGGAAGGTTGTTTTGGCGGATGGCCTCTTGGGCCGCTGCGATGTTGTATTCCACGCGCCGCATGGTGATGGTGTTGTAGTCGGTATCGTAGATGGCGTAGCAGGCGCGTGGGTCGTGGTCGCGGGGTTGCCCGACGGACCCAACATTGATGAAGTACTTCAATCCCGGACGCGGGGTAAATTCCACATGCCCCTCAAGATACAGCGGATGTACAGCATCATAGTCTTCTACAGCATGCCGGCCATCCCACATGAATACTTTGGGAATGTGAGTGTGCCCGTGGAAACAGAGATTGGAAAATTGCTTGGGGAAGTTGGTGGAGGCATCATTTGCATTGATGATGTAGTTCCACGCCTTGGGTTGCTCCAGACAGGAGTGGACGATGCTGAATGTGCTGGCTGCTGTGGGGCGCACGATGCGCATATACTGCAATCGTGTAAGCCACGCAAGTTGATCATCATTCAGCTGGGCTCGTGTCCATTCCATGGCCAGGCGTGCCATGGGGTTCATCTTGGTCATGCTGGCCGAGACGACTTCTTCATCATGGTTGCCTTTGACAATCGGGCAATTTAATTTGCGGATATAATCAAGACATTCAGCAGGATAGGCGTTGTATCCCACCACATCTCCCAGGCATACGACATCGGTGCATCGCTGGTGCTGACAATCCTCCATCACCGCTTGCAAAGCGTGAAGGTTTGCATGAATATCGCTGATAATGGCCGTCCTGGGCATGGCAACAGCACGTTTATAGCACACAAACAACGTTGGTTCAAGATAAAATCGCCTAATTTACAGTCTTTCTTTTAGCTTTGTTGAATGTTAAAATGAGAAAACCCGTTGCCGGGAATGTCCGGCAACGGGTGAAAAAGGAGCGGGGGTCAAACAATAGGTTATTGCCCCTCGGCTTCGAGGTTTGAGCCCTCCATCACCATGACCTCAAAGGGGCGAATGGTGAAATGAATGGGGGCATCCACATCAATGATATGTACCATGCAGTCTAGCACCATCAGGCGTTGATTTAAGCAAAAAGGGCATGAATTGCGGCGTTTCGCGATTGAAAAGCAGTGTCTGACGCGTTTCTTGCTTGCGTGTGCGCGAGCGAGCGTGCTTAAATGTGGTGCGATATGAGTACAATTTATGACCAGATTACAGAAGGAATGAAGACGGCCATGCGAGCCAAGGATTCCATAGCATTGAGCGCTTTGCGCGGCCTCAAGACCGCTTTGCAAAATGCCCAGGTGGCCAAGGGAAATGTGCAGGAACAGCTGCCCGAAAATGAGGCCCAGAATGTGGTGCGCAAGCAGATAAAGCAGCGTGAGGATTCCATCCGCATGTATACCGAGGCCGGTCGCCCTGAGTTGGTGGAAAAAGAAGAGGCTGAGATGAAAGTGCTTGCTGCTTTCTTGCCTGCCGAAATGACGGAGTCTGAAATCCTGCCGCTGTTGGAAGCCGTGATGGCCGAGCTCGGTGCCAGCACCAAGAAGGATATGGGCCGTGTGATGAAGGAGATGCAGGCTCGCACAGAGGGGCGTGCCCCGGGCAAGTTGCTCTCCGCTTTGGTTGCTTCTCGTCTTGCCTGAGCCATGTTTTGCGCCGTCATTGTAGCCGCCGGTAGTTCGCGTCGGGCGGGCTTTGATAAGTTGGCCGCTCCCCTGGGCGGGCAGCCGGTGTTGTTACACAGCGTCAATGCGTTTGTGTCAGCTGGTTGTGCTGCCGTGGTGGTGGTGTGCCCGGAGGAACGCTGGAAAACCGTCGGCCTGGACACCGCTGATTATAAGGTGCCGGTGTTGCGGGTGGATGGCGGTGCAGAGCGCCAGGATTCCGTGCGGGCCGGGTTGGAGGCCTTGCCTGAGGGAACGCGCTGGGTGGCTGTGCATGATGGTGCGCGCCCGCTTATCACCTCGGCCGGCATACGCGCGTGTCTTGACTCCGCAGGCGAAACGGGCGCCGCAGCTTGTGCTCACCCCGTGGTGGACACGCTCAAGCGAGTCGATGAACATGGCCTCTCATTACCGGAAAAAGTGAGCCGAGATTTCCTGTGGGGAATGGAAACTCCGCAGATTTTCGACTACGCCATGCTGTTGCGCGCATACGATTGTGTGGCCGAACAGGGACTTTGTGTCACCGATGAAGTATCGGCAGTGGAATCCGTGGGGGTGGCTACCCGTTTGGTGCAGGTTGGCCCCAATCTCAAGATTACTCACCCGGGTGATTTGGAGTTGGCCGAGATTTTATTGCTTCATCGTTCATGAGTTTACGCGGGCAGGGTGTGTGGATTTTGGGTGCGGGCTTTTTGGGCTCTGCGCTTGCCTCCGCCTGTCGCGCCGCCGGGGCTGATGTGCTGACCATTGATGCCGCAGCGCCTGCTGATTTGCGGGCAGATGCTGCGGATATCAAGGCATTGGCCGCAGGGGTGGGGCGTGTGGTGCCCCGTGTTGCATTTTGCTGCCTTTCGACTCGTGGTGGAGCCCCCGAGGAATACCGCCATGTGTACGAGACCAGCTTGCGCGCTTTGCTGTCTGCTGCGCCTGCTGTGCGCCCCATTTTCTGCTCTTCTGTCTCGTTGTATCCCGATACTGCCGGTGGGGTGGTGGATGAAGACACGCCTGTGCAGCTTGAGTCCGAGCGACAGGTTTGCTTGCGTCAGGCAGAGCAGCTGGCTCTGTTGGCCGGTGGAGCTGTGGCTCGACTGGCACCGCTGTACGGCCCGACTCGTTGCGAATTGCTGCGCCGTCATTTGGCGCAGGAACCCCGCTTGCCCGGCGCGGCTGAGCGCTGGTTGAACTATCTGCATGTGGAGGATGCTGTGCAGGCGCTTATGCTGTTGGCGCAGGATGAGGCCCGAGGTGTATTCAATTTGTGCAGCGAAAGTTTTCGCTTGGGAGAAGCCTATGCCATGATGCAGGAGTGTACCGGTATTCCTGTTGCTGATGCATGTACTGCTCCCACTAAGCGTGGCAGCGCCGACAGGCGCGTGGTGAGCCGCCGCTATCCCATGCTGCACCCGCAGCGCTTCCGTGATTTTGTGCTTCGGGAGCTGCATGCCCCCACCTTAGTCTGATGCGTGAGGATTATTACCAGCTGTTGGATGTAGGTGAGCGCGCCTCTCAGGATGAAATTAAGGCAGCCTACCGCCGCCAGGCGATGAAGTTTCACCCGGACCGCAACCCGGATAATGCTGCTGCAGAAGAGCGCTTTGTTCTCATTGCCGAAGCTTACCGCACCCTGGGGGATGCCGATGCCCGGTATCAGTACGATGGCTGGTTGGAAAAGCAGCGCCGATACAGTAGCGCGCCGGAATTGGCTGCTATGCCGCGCCATACGCGCATTTCTGCTCGCCATGGCTATGCCCGTCGGGAAGAACGCCGCCGCCGCGAGGAGCGGTCGTCATATCGCCGCCCGCGCTATGTGCCGAAGGGGATTCTGCACAGACGCGCTTCCAAAATTTCTCCCACGCATTATCTTATCTTCTATTTGGTTTGTCTGGCCATTTTTGTGCCGTGGTTCCTGCGCTATCTGAATATGGATGCACCCCCGCCCACCAAGGCTCCGCAGCACCATTTGCCCCCCGGGGAGTCACCTCTTGACCCGGAGACTCAGCGTGTGAACCTGGCTCGCTTTACCGAGCGAATCCTGACAGATGCGCACAAGGGCGACCCCTCTGCCCAATACCGCTACGGCACGATGCTGTTTCATGGCTATGGCGGCATGCCTCAGAACCGCGAAGCGGCCATCGTGTGGTGGCGCAAGGCGGCAGAGCAGGGCTTCCGCCCGGCTCAATTGGCACTCAAATCGGTGAAAGCAGACTAAGAGGTGAAGAATCCTCAAAAGCTGCTTGCAATGTGCGCGCGTGCGTGGTAGAGTAAGCGCCGATGCTCTTTGAGAGAGAACCCCTGACACCGGAAGGCCGCTTCCAGGTGCTGACGTCACTGTTCAATCGTGTGGCGGCTAAAGCTGCACACTCTCAAGATAAAGGGCATGTGCCCCAGGCGGTGCTGGAGGCATACGGAGATCTCAACTCCCATATCCGCTACATCCTGGAGTCTGCCGGCAAGCATGCGCCCGACCGCGCTGCACATGCGCGCTTACGCAAGATTGAAAAACTGTTGGATGAGCTGCCGGAGAATATCATGCAGACTCTCCCCGCCGGGCCGCAGGAGAACTGGCTGCTGTTGTATCGCCGTTTGGTGGCCTTGTACGAATTGCTGGATGATCCCGATGTGGGGATGGATGCGGATGAGTTCGCCTCCATTGTGCAGAAAATGGTGCAGCTGGCCGATACGGTTGCCCGCAAATCTGCGGTGGAGGTGGGAGCCGCTTCGATGTTTACCCTGTTGCTGATGCAGATTCATCTGCACCGCTATGCTCCCCGCAAGAAGCGAGTGACCCGTCGCAGAAAGACAAAGTCAACCAAAACGAAACGCTGATATCTCTTTCAAAGATGCAACTAGATAAACGAAAAGTGGACGAGACGCGAAAGTTGTTCGAAGCATCTCGCAAAGGTGAACTATGGACACCCAGAAACATCATTTTGGCCATCATAGCTGTGTTGTACTTGGTGTCTCCCATCGACTTTGTGCCGGATTGGCTGTTCCCTGTTGTTGGTTGGCTGGATGATGCCGGTGTGCTGGCTGCTGTTGTATGCTGGATTTTGACACACCGCGGGGCAGATAAGTCCTGACGGGTGGATTTCCCGTATTGTGCAGCACATCGGGCTGTGCTACGATAATGAGTATGAAAAAGTACTGTATAGTCTCCGTGGTCTCATTGCTTTTGGCTGCGTGTGACAGCTCAGAGCGCAACGACGAGCCCCGCACGCCGGATGAAATGTACGCCCGCGTTCAGTCGCTCCTGAAACCTCATGTAGAGGGTGAGCAATCGGACTTTGCCGGGGCCATGCAATGGCTTCATAAAGCGGCAGAGAGTGGGCATTTGCAAGCCCAGACGGATTTGGGCGGCATTTATTTGCAAGGTGGTAAAGGGGTGGCTCCCAATCCCCGGGAAGCGTTTCGCTGGTTCAGTAAAGCGGCAGATCAGGGTAGCATGGAATCCCTTGTTTACCTGGGGACAATGCTGTGCAGTGGGCAGGGATGCACCAAAGACGTCGCCAAAGCGCAGGAATACCTGAAAAAGGCAGCTGCAGCCGGCTTGCCGGAAGCACAATATCGCCTGGGTATGCTGTTGTTGCAGGATGCTTCCGGTGATTACCCCGCAGCGTTGGAGAATCTGCGTCTCGCCGCTACCGGCAAAAGCCTGCACACTGCGGCAATGGCGGCCCGGGCTCTGGGCAACATCTATGCCAAAGGACACGCAGGGGTTGCGCCTGATTTGAAACAGGCCGCTGCGTGGTACAAGCAAGCTGCGCGTGGGGGGGATGCTCGTTCTCAGTTGGTGTACGCCATCATGTTGCTGGCCGGGGAACATGTGCCCCGCGATGAAGAACAAGGCATGGCCATACTGCGACTGGCCGCCGGGCAAGATTACCCCCAGGCCATGGCGTTGCTTATTAATCTTCTGCGCAATAGCCCCCGGGCAGAGCAATTGGAAGCGGAAGCTGCAGCTTGGTCTGAACGCTTGGAATCCCTCCGTCGCAAAAATCCTCAGGTTGCGGAATAAATCCGCGGAAAGAGCGTGTGACTGGAGCTGCGTGATGCCGGCGGCATCATTTTATCCAACCGTTTTTTGCTGCTTTGAATAAGCCATGCGTCTCAGGGGTATATGAAACCTCGACGTTCACGCTTCCTGCAGCGCATTTTGGCAGGTGTAGTGGTCTGCGGGCATACAGCTCTGGCAGCCGGTATTGATGGTTCGGATAGCTCTGAATCCGGGCAAGCTCTTCCTTCGCCTTCATTGGATTCTTTGATGGCTGCGAGCAGCATCAATGTAGAGCAATCCCTTGGCCTTGTGCCGACAGAGCCGGATTCTACCCCGGTGGAGAAATCACTTCTCGGTACAGAGCCGGAAAAGTTGGCGAGCTCCCGGAAGAACTCCAGCTCAAGCTCCGGGAGGCTCAGCATGAATTCGTCGAATGGCTGGACTATGTCCACCAATACGAAGAACGGTGAATATCTGGCTCGGAGTCTGTCCGGTGCCGGAGTGACGGCACTGGGCGCCGCCTGGCGGGATCAGATGGAGCGCCAGTTGCAATCTATTCGCAACCGCACCACCACGCTGAATGGTGCCATGCCCTGTGAGATGGAGTCTGATGGCAAAGGCGATGTGTGCCAGCCTCCTCCCTATACGGTGTGGGGTAATGCTGAAATTGGCTATAATCATTTGGATGACCAAGGCTATCAACCTGGTTACAAGCTCAACACCCTTGGTGGTACTGTCGGTTTTGCAACCTCGTCTTCCGAGGATTTTACCATGGGCGCCGCGTTCACCGGTATGTCCGGCCGAATTCGCGCCACGGGTGTCGGGAATGCCGCTTCCGGGGATTTGGATGCCTACTATGCCAGCGTTTTTGCCCGCAAAGAGAGCGGCTGCGTGACTCATACGTTCATTGGTACCGTGGGCTTTGCGGATACGATGCTCAAGCGCAACGCATCGCTGGGAGATGTGACATACTCCACAAAGGGTAAGTCGGACGGTGTGGGCTATGGCTTCATGTATGAAATGGGCCGAACCTTCCGCATGAATCCGGAGTATATGAGCAATGCCTGGTGGCAGCCTGTGCTCAATATATCCTACATTCACAGCACCATTGACGGATACTCGGAAGATGGTTCTGATATTGCCCTGAACGTCGGAAAACAGACTCGCAATAATGTCATTTTCGGTTTGGGTGGGCGCATGCAAGCTATGGTGGCACATGAATGGCTGAATCGCTCTGCGCTGTGGGAGATGCGCCTGCTGGGCAAAGCTACGGCCGGTGCTCGTCGCCAGAAGGTGGGCGTCAGCATGCCGGCTTTGGATGAAAGTACCACGGTTGGCAGCGCCAAATCCGGTGTGGTTGGCGTGGAAATGGGCATTGGCATGACGATGCCCCTGGGCTTGAACTGTGGCGCCGTTTTCATGGATTTCTCTGCGGAGTTTGCAGACAATTACAACGCCGTGAACGGAACTGTTGGATACAGAATGGATTTCTGATTTTTAACGGTACTCAGCACAAAAACCGCCCCCGCTGCGTATGCGCGGAGGCGGTTTTCTGCATAGAAAGTCGTGGCTTTTGCTTTAGCCTATCGTGAGGGCAGCCAGGAAGAGGATGAGGTGCAGGGAGGAGAGCCCCAGGAGGACATTCATGCGCTTATCTGCCGGGGTGCGGGAGAGCTTGAGCATGATGAACCCGCCAAGGATGATGGCGGCGAGCCAGCACAGGTTCCAATTCACACCGGGGAGGAAGAAGGCTGTTTGCTTGAGTGTGGCGTAGGGCGCCACGAGGAAAGCCATGGCAAGGCCGCGGGCGCGCTTATCACCCATGCGCACAGCCAGGGTGCGCTTGCCGGTGGTGGAGTCTTCCTTGCGGTCGCGGATGTTGTTCACCTCGATGAGCAGGCAGGAGAGCAGCCCGCATTGCACACCGATGATGAAAGCTGCGCCGTAGATGGGGATGAGCGCCTCGCTCCACCCGATTTGCACGAAGACAGTACCTGCCACAGCGACCAGCCCGAAGAAAAGCAGGACGAAAAGCTCTCCCAGCCCGTGGTAGGCCAGGGGGAAGGGCCCACCGGTGTAGCAATAGGCGCAGAGCATGCAGGGAAGGCCGATGGCTACGATGGGCCAGCCCTGTGCCATGATGAGCGGGATGCTCAGCACGGCGGCTGCAGCCAGAAAGGCGGCTCCCCATATTTTGACTGCAAGGGGGCTCATATCCCCGCTGGCGGTGATGCGGCGGGGGCCCTGGCGCTTGTCCGTATCAGCTTTTTGGGTGGCATCCAGCGAATCGTTGAACAAGTTGCAGGCGATTTGGATGCACATGCTGCTCAGCAGGGTGAAGGCCGCCAGCGTCCAATCCAATTTAATGCCGAACTCCGGGGCAAATTGCTGGAATTTCCACACAATCATGCAGCCGGCCCATACCGCCACCATGCCGGCGGGAAGTGTTTTGGGACGGGCTGCCAGGAAGATAGATTTGAGCGTATTCATGATTTACGAGGGAATTTGCGGCGGCCACCATTGGCCGCGCGGAAGGGGTCGAACAGTTTGTCCAATCCGCTGTTTTTGATGAGAAGTGTTTGTTCCATGAGGCGCCCGAGCTTCCCTTTGGGCCAGCCTCGTTGCCAGAACCAGTCGAGGTATTCGGTGGGCAAATCCATGAGCGGGCACCCCTCCGGCGGGTAGTTTTTGGGCCCATACATGCCATAGGGCATGTGCATGGCGGCTATTTCTGCCAGCAGGGCGCGCAGTTCGTCCGCTCCGGGAATGGGGGCTTCCTCCATGGGGCTATATCAGTCCTTTTTGACGCTCCACCCAATGCTTTCTCCTGCGTACATGGGCACCACTTGCTGGCCGAAGCTGCGGTAGCTGGCGGGCACGTGCGTGGGCGTGTCTGTGAGGGTGATGGGGCGGGAGACCGGGGTGAGCCCATAGAGCTTGCGGGCATTGCCGGAGACGAAGTTTTGCAGATTGCCCAAGCTGCCGTGTGCCGCAAAAAGCTCTGCCAGTTTGGGCAGTGCCAGCGGGGCTGTGAAGACACCGGCCGCGCAGCCACAGCATTCTTTCTTGTGCAAGGGATGGGGCGCGGAATCGCTGCCGAACATCAGGCGCGGGTGGGCTTCCAGCGCAGCTTGCAGCAGGGCATCGCGGTCGCCGGGGCGCTTGGCAATAGGCTTGCAGAACAGGTGCGGGTTGAGGGCACCACCGGCAACATCGTCCAGGGTGATGAGCAGGTGCTGCAGCGTCACCGTGGCGCAAAGGTTTTCGAACTCATCCAGCAGCTGCAGCGCGGCTGCCGTGGTGATGTGTTCCATGCAGAGACGCAGTTTCGGATAACGAGTCGCCAAATCACGGTAGACGGCAAGGAACTCTGCCTCGCGGTCCATCACAAAACCGTGGCTTTCACCATGCACCAGCAGGGGAATGCCCATCTCCTCCATCATGCGCAGGGTAGAGTCGGCTTCTTTCATGTGGGAGATGCCGCCCTCGCTGTTGGTGGTGATGCCGGCGGGGTAAAGCTTGAAGGCAAAGAACTCCGGCGTATCACAGATGGATTGCAGGGTGGCCTCTGTTTGCGGGGTGAAGAACAGGGTCATGTAGCGGCTGAAAGCAACGTCCTCTCCCATGGCCTCGCGGATGCGGCGGGAATACGCCACCATGGCATCCGGTGTGGTAATGGGCGGCACCAGGTTCGGCATGATGACAGCACCTGCAAAATCGGCAGAAAGCGGGGCTGTCAGTTTCAGCATATCACCATCTCGCAGGTGCAGGTGCATATCCAAGGGCGAATCTAGCGTGATTTCCATGCCCGTATTCTACCATGAACCATGCAGGCTTTCAAGCCTAAGCCATGCTCAGCAGCCGGGCTGCGCTGGATTTCTCTTCTTGCGCGGTCTCTGTTTTTGCGTATTCGCAGGGAAATAGCTTGTGAAAGCCGCAGGAAACACAGAAAACGCTTGAAGCAGGGGCTGAAGTGTGGCACATTGTGGGTGTACAATCAAGCTGATATCATGAGTGCCAGTACATTTAAAATGATTGATGGTGGTGTGACCGCCGCCAAGGGCTACGTGGCCAATGCGTTGAGCTGCGGCATCAAGAAACCGACTGCCACCCGCCTGGATTTGGCGCTGGTGTATTCCACCGAGCCCACAACCTCCGCCGGTACCTTTACCACCAACCGCGTGCGCGCCGCCTGTGTGCGCGTGAGCCAGAGCCACCTGCGCCGTGGCAATGTGCGCGCTATTATCGCCAACAGCGGCAACGCCAACGCCTGCACGGGCGCCGGCGGTGTGGCTGTGGCTCGCAAGGAATGCTCTATCGTGGCTAAGCAGCTGGGACTCAAGACGGCTGAGGTGGCCGTGTGCTCCACAGGGGTGATTGGTTTGCCCATGCCCATGATGCGTATTGAACCCCGTATCCCCGAGCTGTGCAGCGATTTGACCGCGGCCAAGGGGCACGACGTGGCCTCTGCCATCATCACCAGCGATACCTGCGAGAAAGAAGTGGCCGTAGAGGTGATGATTGAGGGTAAGCCCGTGCGCATTGGCTCCTGCTGCAAGGGCGCCGGTATGATTTCTCCCTGCATGGCTACGATGATTTGTCTCGTTTGCACGGATGCCGGGGTTTCCCGCGAAGATTTGGATGCAACGGTGTATGAGGGGGTATCCCTCTCGTTCAACCGCATCACCATTGATGGTGACATGAGCACCAACGATACCACCCTCGTGATGGCCAATGGTGCTTCCGGTGTCAACCTCTCTCCCGCTCACCCCGAGTGGGGCAAGTTTGTGGAGGCTCTGCACTTTGTCATGATGGAACAGGCTAAGCACATCGTGCAGGATGGCGAGCGTGTCACCAAGTTTGTGACGGTGCGCGTGGTGGGTGCCCCCAGCCCCGCAGAAGCGAAGCGCGTGGCCGAGGGTGTCGCCAAGTCTGCCCTCGTTAAGAGTTCCTGGAATGGCGGTGACCCCAACTGGGGCCGCATCATTCACGCCGTGGGTTACTCCGGTCGCCGTGTGCGCGAAGAGAAGGTGGATATTGATATCGCCGGGCTTCCCGCCTGCCGCGGGGGTGAGCAGACGGATACCCCCAGCGATGACCTCCGCGAACGTGTGCAAGCCCGCGAGTTTGAGGTGCTTATCAACCTGAATATGGGGGCTGATGAGTATGTGGTGTACACCACCGACCTCTCCCCCGAATACGTGGATTTCAATCGCTCCGAATATGCCTATTGGAATCAGGCCAAGCGCGATGGTTTGACCAAGTAACACACCGACCTGTTTTTGCTGTAAGCGGAGTATTCCTGCACATGGAATGCTCCGCTTCTTTTTATGGGGCCGATTGGTAATCGATGCGCACAGGAACTTCATCAACGGGAAGGCCTGCGGCGGTGAGGATATCCATGATTTGGATGAATCGGCCCATGGAAGCGCCGCGTGCAGCGGAGACTTGCACCTTGGTATCGGGGTGGGTGTTACGGAGTTCATGAACGGCTGCACTCAACTTATCCAGGGTGATGATGTTGCCGTCCAGCGCCAGGGTGCCATCATCTGCCACTTCGAGCAGAATTTGATTTTTATCACCCTTTTCACCAGCGATGTTGTGTGTTTGGGGCAGGGTAATATCCAGCACCGAGACCTGGCGCTTGAACTCCGTGTGGACGATGAAAAAGATGAGCAGGATGGTGAGAATATCCAGCATGGGCACGATGGATATCCCCATGGCTGCGGGCTTGCGGGTGTAGATGACCATGGCGAGGTAGAGTGTTGGTCAGGAATGATGCACAAGCGCAAGCAGGCGCGTGAAGAATTCGTTGGTGTAAGCGGCCCGGCGCTCCAGACCACGCTCAAAGAATGTCTGGGCGATGACGCCGGGTACAGCTATGGCCAGACCGAAAATCGTGGTGTAAAGTGCTTTGGAGATACCCATGGCAATACCTTGTTGTGCTTCCGGTGTGCCGAAGACGCCGAAGATATCAACCAGCCCCCAAGCAGTGCCAAGGATGCCGAGCATGGGGGCAATGTTGGTGATGAGACTGATGGTGGCCATGCCGGCACGCTCTGCATCGACACGCAGCCGCAGGCGCGCTTCGGTGCGGGTGGTCAGGTCATCGGCACCTCGGTGATCCATCACAAAGAGAATGTCATCTGCCAAAGGATGCGAGGAGCACATGCACTGTTCTCGCAGGGCTCTTTCGGCGCTGTCGATGCCTTGCTCCATGCGCTGCACATTGGGGGCCAATTTGCGCAGGATACGCAGACTGCGCGTGAAAAAGGTGTGATACAGAATGGCTGCCAGCAAAATGACAGAGCAGGCCAGAAGCGGGTAGCCAAAGGGGTGACAGGCATCCAGAAATTGTGTGAGGGTGGTTATCATGGTCTGGGTGGGTTAATCGAAGTTGAATTCTATGAGAAGTTCCATGACCTCACCCACAACGTCCGCTGCGACGTTGGGAGGCATGGGGGGTAAAGCTGCCTGGCGGATAGCGCCCAGGGTGAAAGATTGTTGAATGACACCGGCACCATGGCGCGAGACGAGTTCCATGTTGCGCAGGTAGCCGCGCTTGTCGATGCGCAGACTGATAACGATGCTGCCGGGGATGATATCCCCGCGGTGTTCGTTGCATTTGGTATACCAGATACGGGCTATGCGCCGGTAGATTTCGGCTTCGTATCGCCCGCGCGGTGTGGCTGCTACATTGAGTGATGGCTTGCTGCCCATGACGAAGCGACCGGTGCTGCGGCTGCGGCGCTCGCGGGTGCGGAATCCGGCCGGTTGGGCGTGATCGGCCAGGCTGGGGTCATGCACGGTAACGTGTCTGCGGTGTGGTCGGTTGGGGGCGTGAGGGGTATCGGACATGATGTCCGGGCGGCCTCGGCGGGCAGAAGGAGGGCTGGGAATGGGCTGTGGCCTGGCTTTGTCTTGGCGCGTTTGCAGCAGAATGTCACCTTCGGGGGTGGGTGTGGGGATGGTGGCAGTATGTGTGGCTGCCGGTGTGTTGGCATTCTGTCCTTCGCCCAGATTGGTTTGGTGGTTTTCGCGGTTGTTGGGTTGGCCTTGGCCGGGGGGGATGGTCGGAGCTTCCGGCTGTGGAGCATGCGCATCGTGTACCTGGGGCGGTGCAGGTCTTGCCTCCTGCTTGCCTTCATGCTCCAGCGGGCCGTCTTGTTGCTGCTGATCGAAGGTCACAATTTCTTCTTTTTTCTCGCCCTGCATCGTGGGGGCCGGAGCATCGCTGTGGCGCTTGGGCGCTGAATCATCGCCGGAGGCTACGGTATGGCGCTGCCCCTCAAAATCCGCTTGTGTGGGTTTTTGCTGCGGCTCGTCGGCACTCGTTTTGGCAAAGGGATGCGGTTTTTCCGGCTCCGGCATGGGACGGTACATGCGGATATGGCGCGTGGTGGGTGCAGGTTGCTCTTCCAGTCCGGCTTCCCGAGCGCTCTTTTCACCCGACTCCCGAGGCAGGTTCATGAGAATCAATACCGTGGTGATATGAATCAGGATGGAAAGCAATATACACAGCAAGGCCAGGCCTCCGTGCTGTTGTGGGTGCTGCTTATCCATGCTCCTATCAAACACCATTTCACACTTCCACGCAAGCTCCCCGCGTGTCAACGATGATATCCCTCAGAGTCATATTCCGCAAAAATTAAGGAGATTCCGCATTATTCGCTTGACGAATGTTAAATCCGATAATACAATCTGCCCGTCTTCGGATTCGGACTCAAAACAGAATCCTGGGCTTGAAAAGGGCCCATTTCATAGGGTAGTTGGGCAGCCGCAGATCTCAGGATCTGCGGCTGACTTCGTTTTGGGGTGCAAACAAAAAGGCTGATTGCGTGCAGCAATCAGCCCGAAGAAGAAAAAGGATGGAAGGGAGTCAGATAAGTTCCTTGAGCCGGTTGACGGTAATGCCGGGTACGGTGATGGTGGAGCCATCGGGGCGGCGCAGGATGGGCGAACCATCGTGCTCCACACCGGCAAAGAATCCGCAGATTCGCTCGGTATCCGTAATGGCCACCACCGGTCGGCTTTCGCCCCAGGCGGCATCCAGCATGGAAGAAATGGCATCCAGCCCACCTTGCTCGAAGTAGTGGAAAATTTCTGCGATATCATCGCCGAGAATAGTGCGGAACTTTGCAACGGAAGGACATGCCGGCACCAAATCTGCCATACGTGTGGCGGGGTCGATGGTGAGCCCTTGCAAACTCTTGAGATTGTTGAACATGTTGATGCCAATGCCGATAGATGCCATGTTGGCAGAGGGCCTCTCCACCAGAATGCCGGCCAGCTTGGCCTTGCCCACCAGCACATCGTTGGGCCAGCGTAGACGCAGCCCGGGGATGTTGTAGGCTTTCAGGGCATCCATGATGGCAGCTCCGGCGACCAGAGGAAGCAAACCCCAGTGGATGTGTGAATGCGGGTCAATCGGCAGGTTGTAGGTGACCCAGAGCCCGCCTTCCTCGCCAACCCACGGGCGATTGAATCGGCCACGCCCTTTTGTTTGCCTGCGTGTGCTGACGATGGTCCATGCAGGCATCTTGCGTGCCACATTGAATGTGGATTCGCATTCTTCCAATTCTTCAACTTTCCATTTCACGCTCACGGGCGTTATTCTACATCACATCGCGGCGTGCGTCCACAAAAATTATATTGAAATTTCAAAAAATCAGCAAAAAGAAAAGGTGGTGACCGCATGAGAACGGCCACCACCTTTGGGGGAGAAAAGCAGGGGGATTAACCTTCGTAGAGCTCCTTGATGCGCTCGATGAGAGCGAACGCGTGGCTCACCATGGCGCGGGTTTCGTTGAGGAGGGTGAGGTAGAGAATGCCGTTGCGCATGCTGCTGTCATCTGCTGCGTTGTGCATGAGGTGGCGGGTGATGCAGTCTGCAAAGTCATTGCCCAACTTGTCTGTGGATTCCAGCATGCTCTTGATGCCATCGTAGTTGCCGGCCTTGAGCATATCAATCAGGTCGGGATAGAAACGCCCAATCTTTTCATTGAGCGCAAGCAAGTCCTTGGCCTGGGCCTGGTTCAGCCCTTCGTGAGTGTTGTCGATGTGGTTGAAACTGGCCTTGACCAAGGTGAGCAGGCATTCACAGGTGACGAGCGAAATCTCAGTGATGCGGAAAATCAGCTGGCCGCGATCTGCTTGCGCTGCCGGGATGGTGGGCAGGGTGGGCAATACCTCATTCTCTTTAATCTGCTGGATATCGCGCTTGAGGTTGCGGGTCTTCTTGCGCAGTCGCTTCAGTGTGTCGAGGTCTTCTTCCAGCAGTGCCTTGACCATGGCGTTGTAGATGCCCACCATGCGACCCAGACGCCCGGCGGCAGAAGCGCCGAAGTCGTGCATGGAGCTTTCCTTGTTCACGTCCAGCATGCGGATTTCCTGGCGCACGGACTGGGTGAAGAAGGTGGACTTGATGAGCAGGATGCCTGCAGTCGTGAGCATGATAACCATGCCCCAGGTGCCGCAGTAGCCCAGGATAAGAGCCACAAGCAGGGCTGCCAGACAGGCGGCGATGCCTGTGATGAGCCAACCGGCAATCACGGTGAGCACGCCGGTGATGCGGTACACGGCGCTGTCGCGGCCCCAGGCGCGGTCTGCCAGAGAGCTACCCATGGACACCATGAAGATAACATAGGTGGTGGACAGAGGCAGGCCCATGTCCGTACCCACGGAGATGAGAAGAGCTGCGATGGTCAGGTTGACGGAAGCACGAATCATGTCGTAGTTGGCATCCGTTTCTTCCTCGGGGGTGAGCGGCTCGAAGCGCTTGCTCACAAAGGAGGCAATGGGAGCAGGGGTGATGCGCCCGATGAAACGCGCGGTGTTGAGGGCCGAACGCACGATGATGCGGGCGGGCTGGCTGGAGCCAAAGCGTTCCTTGCCCTGGCTGGAGGAGGAAAGCTTGAGCTCCGTCTCTGTCACTTTGCGAGCTTTCTTGGAGAAGAAGAGGGCCAATACCATGATAATGCCGGCACCCAGCAGATAGTAGATGCTGGCTGCTGCACCATCGCCTGCCAGAATATCACCCATCTTGAGGGTATTTACCACATCGGGGGTGACGGCCGGGTCAAACAGAGCGTCCTTGGCTGCCATGAAGACACCGATGAAGTTCACCATATCGTTGCCGGCAAAGGCAAGAGCCAGTGAGCCGGTACCGGCAAGTACGGCAATGCGCAGGGTGTTAATCTTGCAGATGTATTGCAGGAATGCCGAGAAGAGAATCCAGAATACAGCAGCACAGCTGACAATCATGGGTACGAGTCCGGCATCAATCAGCGCCTGAATGTCAGACTTGAAGATACTGCCCTTGAGACCCTTGAAGAAGATGAAATAGCTGATGGCGGTGAAAGCCAGACCACACCACAGCGGACCGATGGCTTTATACATACGCTGGAAGCGGAAGCTGAATATCAGACGAGCCAGCCACATGACGATAGACCCTACTGTAAAGGCAATGGCTACAGAAGCGAAGATGGCGATAATCATCTTGATGCAGCGCTCCTCGTTGATGTATTCCACCAAGGGGCAGGAGAGGAACTCACCACTGCTGACAATGGCCATACCCACGGCAGCACCCAGCAAGGAGAAGACCAGCGACACAGTAGTGGAGGTAGGCAAGCCCAGTGTGTTGAAGGTGTCCAGCAGGATGATGTTTGCCACCATCACAGCCAAGTAAAGCAGCATGACCTCGTGGAAGGTAAACATGGCCGGCTCCATCACACCATTGCGCGCCACACTCATCATGCCGCTGGAGAAACAGGCACCCAGCAATACGCCCACAGCCGCCACGGCCACAGCCTGGTTGTAGGTGCCTGCACGGCAGCCAATGGAGGAGTTCAGGAAGTTACAGGCGTCATTGCTCACACCGACAATCAGCCCGAAGACTGAGAGCAACGCCAACATGCCAAAGATAACGTAGTAGATTTCCATGGTATACGCGCCTGTTCTACCATGTTCCGTTGTCCGATACAAGAAAAATGTGATTTTTTTGCCTGCTTTATGGTGTGGTGTAGCCCCTTTCGGCTTTACACCCGGCTTTTGTTTCGTTATAGTGTTTGGTATGAAGAAGCAAGTGATTCTTACCGCGTTGGCTATGACGGTGGGCACTCTGTGTTCACAGGCTGCTCCACAAAAAGTGGCTGCTGAGGAGGTGTTTGCCGAGCTGGCTCAAACAACGCCGATTCAGGCCGGGGAGATGCAGCAACGCCAGGCTGCGTTGTCGGCTCTGGCTTACATTCCGGCGGATACGGATGGATACCTTGCCTTTGCCCACATGGGTAAGCATCTTCGCCAGTTTCTCTCCGGCGGGATGTGGTTGGACCAACCGGTGGGCCCCGTGCCCGATGAGTTGAATGCGCTGCAAAGTTTCGCAGTGAGCTTGGGAGATGGTAGCGCAGAGGGCGTGCAGCTTCTTTTGTCATTGTTTGCTGTCTCTCAAGAATATGAAGAACGGAATCGTTTTCACGAATCGTGGGCTGATGATGCACGAAAGGAACTCAAACGCCTCATTCGGCAAGCTTCGTCACAAACTTTCATTCAGAGCATGGAGGCTGATAAAGATGCCGTCCTCAATAAATGGCAGATGAAGCCTCTGTACGCTGTGCTGACGCTGAGCGATGGTCAGGAAAAACAAGTGGAACAGTGGGCCAAAATGCTGGTTTCTATGGCGCTGGTTTCCTATATGGAGCAGGCTGAGCCCATGGAGCATGATGGATTTATCGGTGTCAAAATCAAGGAAGCAGAGGTGGCGCCGGGTACCCGGAAAGATTTGTATCTGATGGTGAAAAACTGTGGCTCGACTCTGGTGGTGGCTTTGTGTGCCAATCCGCAGGATGTGAATTTGCCCTCCTCCGTGGAGCAATCGGCGCTGGTGGCTCCCCAGCTTGCCGCATGTGATGCTCATCTGCAAGATTTATTGTTTGTGGGCTATGCCGGGAAAGAGGTGGTACAAGCTGCCGATGCTGCGCAGCGCAAGCCCGTTTCCGTGGCTGCTGCGGCTATGCGTCGCATTTTCGATGTGCTGGGCATTGTGTACCGCGACCGCAAAGCCGAATACACCAAAGCCTCTGCCGGGGTAGAGGCACTGCAAAAACAGCTTTTGGGGCTTTTTGGCCCCGCACAGAATCAGGATGCTTTGTTGCTGTGCCGCATGAATAAGCAAGAGCTGACGCTGGAAACCAGCTATGATGCCGCCGGCGCCTCGTATGAGCCCGGGGTGTTGCGTTATGTGGCTCAATCCAATGCCCGTGGCAATATCTTCTACGCAGAATCCACCCCGTTCCACAGCGTAGCCTCCGCTCCAACTTTGGGCCAATTCCTGCCGCCTCTGCTGGATGCCTGGAAAGGCTACGCCCTGACCTTGACAGAGGAGAAAAAGAAAGAATCGGATGAGACCATCGGCTTTATTGAGAAGTTGATGCCGGAGTGTAATCTCCTCGACCAGGCTTTCTCGACCATGGGACAGGGGCTGGGCCGGGGGGGGGCTTTCCTGGTGGATGCAGATGGCTCATTGCCGTCGCTTTTTGGCGGAGCCTCCGATAATACGGTTGCCATGCCTCGCTTGGCATACAGTGCCCCTGTCACGCAGCGTGCATGCCTGGCACAAGGCTGGGATACCATCATGCAAGCGGCTGCCGGGGTGGCGGGCAAATGCTTTGGCAGTTCCTTGCTGGTGAAAGCGCTCTCTTTCCCCTCCAAACAAACGGGGGATGCCATCTCCTACTGTTTCTATATGCCGGTTTGCACGGAGCACATGGTGCCCAATGTGACCGTGAGCGACACCAATTTTGTCGTCGGAAGCTCCTCTGCATACAATGAGAAACTTGTTTCTGCTGCTACAGGTACGATGCCGTATCAGGGCGCCGTTTTCTCTCTGCATTTCGAGCCCCTGGCCACAACGTTGCGTGGTATTGCAGATTCTTATCGCTCCCGAATCCCGGCAGAAGAAGAGGCTGTTCCCATGTCGGAAATCGAGGATGCGACAGAGAGTGTTGTCTCGGCGGAGAATGCGCAGATAAGCGACTTGGAAAAACTCTCTGAAATGCTGGAAGAATGGGCGGTTTCAGCTGAGTTGGCTGCCGGTATTGCCAAGAGTTTGTATGGCTCTGTTACCATAGACCAGGGGCGTTGCACCCTCCGCACCGTGGTGAAATTGCAAAAGCGCTGATGCGGTAGCTTCCGCTTTTCGTTTATCCCCCGTTTCTTCCCCGGAATCGGGGAATGTCGCTTATCTCCGGCGGCGGAAATAGCCGCGTTCTTTCGGCCGCAGCACCAGCAGAGCCAACGTCCACAGCGCCCAGCAAATGGTGGCAGCTGTGATGCTGAACCAGAAGCCGTTGAGAGCGCAGCGTGCTACCTGCCAGAACAGAAGAACGAGGCTGCCTTTGATGATGATGAGCCTTATCAGCAACGGCAACCAAGGGAGAATCAACAGGGAAAGCGCAATAGCCCCGGTTGCCATCACTGGTATCCAGATGTCAGTTTGTACCCTGACGGGTTCCAGCACTTTGCCACCGCAGGGACGTGTGGATTTCGTGTACTCTATCTTTTCCTTGCCGATGAGCTGGGAAATGGTGGCCGCCATCAGCTGTAATCTTGCGGCGTTTTCTGCGCCCTCATGCGGTTGGGCAATGAAGACACAGGGCTTTTCGCCAAGTTTTTTCACCTGTTCGCTCTTACCCCCCACAACATCGGCCAGCGGAATCTCGACCGTGGCAGCATGGGTGAGCCGGGTGCGCCCGTGCTCATCCAGTGGCAGACTGCGCCCGCCGAAACGGATGTCTCGCCCCAACCGCACTCCTACATCCGCCGGAGTGAGCCCAAGGTGCATCAAAGCCAGTCGCAAGGGAAGGGTGGGTATGGTTTCCCCATTCCAACGCATGAGCAGCGGGTAGGAAATTTCCGCCAGGGCAGAGGGCTTGTGGGTCAACGGTTCATCATCCAGCCAGTCGGGAGCCCAGGTGACTTTGAGCGCATCGGGGGAGCTGGCCAACCCATTGGGGTGGGGCTTATTAGCAGCCGGGAGCCCGGTGGGGTCGCCCTCCACCTGTTCGGCGGGGATGGATATATTGCGCAGCGCTACAGGGGTGAAATCTGCCTGGGCTGCGGTTCGCCCACGCAGGCCAATGACGGCGCTGTCAAAGCTTTGCAACGCCGTGCAGAACATCTGGCGTGCCATGTCACCCGGCTCTTCCTGCCACACAAAGGGGGCTGATACACCAACCGAGCGGGTCCCCGCTTGGGCGAGGTAGCGCAGCAACACGGCCATATCCTGCGTTTGCAGGGGCAGGGCTGCAAAGCAATTTTGAGCAGTACTGTCATTGAGTTCTACCTTGCCTACCGCAGGGCAGATGAGCGTGCGTTTTTCGCTGAGCACCGTTTCCATTTGCAGTTCCTTGCCGGGGAGATGCAGCTGGGCGTGTTCTTGCTTAGTCCAGCCGTTTTTGTGGCCGATGTAATCAAAAATTTTCGTATCCGCACCCGGGAAGAGGCTCTTGCCGCCAAACCAGGCACCGATGATGAGGACCAGCCAGATGAACCAGCCTTTGTAACTTATAGAACGGCTTGAAGACATGCTGCTACGTGGGCTGCGGGTGAACCGGTCGGGGCGAGCTTCATGGCGCGTTTAAGCGATGTCAACCCCGCCGGGATGAGGTTGAGATACCATTCCTTGTGCTGATTGAGACCAATATTGGCGAATGCTCCCAGTGCTTGCATGATGCGTTGCAAGGCACAGGCTGCGAAGATGTTGCGGTCGATGTTCTCGCCCCGTGTAGTTTCCCAGATGTCGAGCAATTCTTCCTGTTCTGCCGGGCTCAGGCTCATGTAGGGGTCCAGCAGGAGGGAGGCCATATCATACTCGGGGCGCCCCAGGCGCATGCCCTGAAAATCGATGAGTGTGGCGGTTTCGCCCGTCAGCATGATGTTCTGGCTCTGAAAATCGCGGTGAACCGGGCTGGTGGGTAGGGCTGCCAGCCAATCGGCCATCTCTTGCAAGGCCGGCCGGCTCAGGAAATCGGTGGCATCTTTGCCGCAGTAGGCTTGGAGGTAATGCTCTGCAAAGTAGCTTTGCTCCCAGCGATAAAGCTGTGCATCAAAGCCCGGTTGCAGGGGCCAGTCGGGGGTGAGCCGGTGCAGCGGTGCCACAGCCTGTATGGCTTGGGTGTAGGCCGCTTTCCTCGTCTCCCAATCTGCTTGTTTCAGGCTGAGCAGGTCTGCATTCCCCAAATCCTGCACCAGGCAAACACCGCAGCCTTGGCCGCAGTCTTGCTCTGCCAGAATGGCTGGCACCCGCACACCGGCGGCAGCCAGCCCATGCGCGGCGGGAAGAAATGAGTTGTTGTCCGCGCGCTCCGCGGTCCAATAAATACCGATGATGCCGGGGTGAAGCGGGCTGCGCATGATGGCGCGCCCCGAAGCTCCGGCGGCGATGATGCTCAGCTCCTGCGGGTCAACGCTGTCGCCCCCATGCTGCTGCATGAGTTGGGCGATGGCCGTGCGTGCCTGCTGGGAAACCTGATACATGTCGAACAGTAATACGTGAGCGCGGGGGGTCAGCTTTCAGATGTGGTTGCTTTGCCTTTTGAGGTGGGCGGCGTCTTGCTGCCCAGTTGCAGAACGGGGGCTGCGCTGATGACGGCTTGCTTTTCGCACTGCAAGGCAATTTGCGTGAGCAGGTACAGCGCTGTCCCCACGGCCAGCGGCCAGCCTTCTATGGCGAGATTGCCCAGAAAGACGGCATAATCGTTCAGCTGTTCCTGGTGCTTGATGTAGGTGACCATCTTCAGCACACCACAGAACACGAAAAACGTGGAACTCAAATATCCCAGTAGTACAGCTATTCCCATGTGTCAGCCTTGGCGTTAACGGGGTTAGGAGATACAGGAGACGGCTTGTTGGCGGAGCAGGTGGTCGCACAGCACAATCCAGGCCATGGATTCCACCACGGGGACTGCACGGGGCAAGACGCAGGGGTCGTGGCGCCCCTTACCGCGCAGCTTCACCTCTTGGTGCTCATCGTTTACGGTGTCTTGCTCAATCATGAGCGTGGCCGTGGGTTTGAACGCCATGCGCATGTTGATGTCCTCTCCATTGGAGATACCGCCCTGAATGCCACCGGAGCGGTTGGTACGTGTGCGTACGCGTGCGCCTTCCATGTAGAATGTATCATTGTGTTCACTGCCGCTGCATTGTGCTGCGGCAAACCCGGAGCCTACCTCAAAGCCCTTGCAGGCCGGGATGCTCATCATGGCGTGGGCCAGCGTGGCTTCCAATTTATCGAAAACCGGGTCGCCCAGCCCCACGGGGCAGTTACGAACGGTGCAGGCCACAACACCGCCGAGCGAATCGCCGCGGCCGCGGGCATCCAATATCGACTGTGTCATTTCTTTGGCTGCTGTTTCATTCGCTGTGCGCACGATGTTGCCTTCCACCACCGCGCGCTGCACATCTGCCGGCGCTGTGGGGCACACACAGGTGTACACCTGCTGCACCCAGGCCAATACATCGGTACCGGGACTCAGAGTTTTCACCACGGCTTGCGCCACCGCACCTGCCGCCACGCGCGCAATCGTCTCGCGTGCGCTGGCTCGCCCGCCACCGGCCCAGGCGCGTATGCCGTACTTGGCATCGTAGCAATAATCGGCGTGAGAGGGGCGATAGGTGTGCTGCATCTCATCGTAGGCCGAGGAGCGGTGATCCTTGTTGCGCACCAGCAGGGCAATGGGGGTGCCCAGGGTCAGGCCATCCTGCACACCGCTGAGGATTTCCACCCGATCTTCTTCCGAGCGCGGTGTCACAATGGCACTCTGGCCGGGGCGGCGGCGATTCAGCTCATGCTGAATATCCTCCACGCACAGGGGTACGCGGGCCGGACACCCATCAATGACAACTCCCACCCCCACACCGTGGGATTCGCCCCAGGTGCTGATTTTGAAAACGGAACCGAAAGTACTCGACATAATGCTTGCGGGGGATGATACCTGATGAGCGCCGGAAAATCAAGCGCGGATTACTCCTTGTGGAAGCTGCGCAGGTATTGCCAATTGATGGCGGCCAGATAACCGGTGATGACCATGTTGAACCACATGCCGTTGATGAGGCTCAGGAGGCACAGCCCGAGAGCCAGTACCAACCCCACGATGCTGGCGGTGCGGTAGTTATCTAACAGGGTGCCCAGCAGCTTGCCTCCATCCAGCGGGAATAAGGGCAGCAGGTTGAACAGACTCCAGTACATGCACACAAAAAAGATATCAAAAAAGCAACTCAGCGCAAAGAGGGAGAGCTCGCCGGATTCAATGGACGAGATAAATGGCACGTACGCCCAGTCCGGCGCGTCGAGTCCAAGCGGTTGCATCAGGCTGATGAGTATGCCCGCCAGCGGATTGCCGAAAAACAGCAGCCCCATGAGACCACCTGCCACGATTCCCAGCAGCAAAGAGGCCAGGGGGCCTGCCAGCACCATCGTGAAGTACCCCCAGCGCGTACGCGGAGGGTAGGGGGTGTAGGTGACTCCGCCCAGCCCTGCTATTTCGATGCTGGGTTCGCCGCTTCCCAGTTTGCGCCCCACCAGCGCGTGGCCAAACTCATGCACCAGCAAACAAAGCATGCCCGCCACCACAAATGTAAGCACTCCCGATACGTCTGCACCACTGTCGATGCTCAGTCCACCGCCCAAAAGCGCCAATACAATCCAGGATGTGGGCCGAATCAGCACCGGCACACCAAAAAGTTCAAAATAAAGACTACCCTTTGTAGATGAACAACATTGCATGGCCCCTTTTACCTTAAATCCATCTTTCTTGCAACGCTATTTCATAAAAAAATACATTTTTTCAAAAAAAAAGCTTGCAATCATCTTCAGAATGGAGTAATATCTGCCTGCGCCCATTCCGATGGGGATAGCAAATCCGGCGTAGCTCAGCGGGAGAGCGGGTGACTGTTAATCACTAGGTCGTTGGTTCGATCCCAACCGCCGGAGGAAAGAAGGCCAGGCAGCAAATGTTGCTTGGCCTTCTTGATTTTTGCTTGCTTTTTGCGGGTCTATCCCTACAATTTGCCCCGATGAGTGTGAAACTGACGATGCTGGGCACCGGCAATGCCGCTGTGACCCGTTGCTACAATACCTGCTTTGCCTTGCAGCGGGAAGGGGAGACCTTTCTGGTGGACGCCGGCGGCGGGAATGGAATCCTGGCCCAGTTGGATAAGGTCGGCATAGCCTTGGCTTCTATCCGCAATCTTTTTGTCACGCATGCACACACGGACCACATCCTCGGTTGCGTGTGGGTGGTGCGCATGATAGCGCAGGCGATGAACAGTAGCAAGTACACCGGGGATTTGCACGTGTGGGGCCATGGCTCCGTGTTGGCGGTGCTGGAGATGATTTGCCGCCACACCTTGCCCGGCAAGGTATGCGCCCACCTCGGGGTGGATATTCTCTTTCATCCCCTGGAGGATGGCCAAGCGTTCACTGTGCTGGGGGGCCTGCCCGCCGCGGCGTTTGATATCGGCTCCACCAAGGCGCTGCAATACGGTTTCCGCTTGCAGCTCCCGGATGCGCGCACGCTCGTCTGCCTGGGGGATGAGCCTTTCAGCGAGCGCACGCGAGCCTATGCTCAGGGCTCCGATTGGCTCCTGTGCGAGGCCTTTTGCCTCTACGCGGATCGCGAGCGCTTCAAACCCTACGAAAAACACCACAGCACCGCGCTGGATGCCGGCCGCCTGGCTGCCGAGCTTCAGGTCCGCCATCTTATCCTTTACCACACAGAGGACAAGACCCTCGCCACCCGCAAGGACGCCTACGCCCGCGAAGCTGCCACGCATTTCTCCGGCCCCATCCTCGTACCGGATGATTTGGAGGAGCTGAGCCTCTGAGCCGGGCCTTTCGCAGATTTTTTTGAATATCAACCAATGAAAAACGCGCCCGCTTTGTGGCAAGCGGGCGCGTTTTCTTGGGCTTGTAAAGCTGTTTTTACAGGCGGATGGCGGCGGAGCTCCAGGTGAGACCGGCGCCGAAGGTGACCATCAGCACAATGTCGCCCTTCTTGGCGCGGCCGGAGCGGATGGCTTCGTCCAGCGCAATGGCGCAGGCAGCACCGGAGGTATTGCCGTACTTCTGCAGGTTGATGAATACGCGGTCCTGCGGGATACCCAGGCGCTGTGCCACGGCGTTGATGATGCGCAGGTTGGCCTGGTGCGGAATCACCAGCGCCACATCCTCGGGCTTGATGCCCGTGCGCTCAATCTGGGACAGGGCAGAGTCCTTCATGTGAGCCACTGCGTGGCGGAACACTTCGTTGCCGCGCATGGCCAGCGTGTAAAGCTTCTCGTGAATGTTCTCCTCCGTGGTCGGGATGGCAGAGCCCCCACCCGGCACCATCAGCAAATCCGTCAGCGTGCCATCGGCGCCGATGTCGGATGCCAGAATGGCGCTGTCGCCCTCGATGCCCGTACCGGTGCGCAGCACGGCGGCACCCGCGCCATCGCCGAAGAGCACGCAGGTGCTGCGGTCCTCCCAGTTCACGATGTGGCTGAGTTTTTCAGAGGAAATGATGAGAGCCGTGCGTGCCTGGCCGCAACCGATGTACTGCACAGCTGTCTTCAGCGCGAACAGGAAGCTGGAGCATGCGGCAGAAATGTCGAAGGCAGCGGCGTTCACGGCACCCAGGTTGGCCTGCACATAGCATGCGGTGGAGGGGGTGAAGGTGTCCGGCGTCACCGTGCCCACGATGATGAGGTCAATCTCCTCGGGTGCCACGCCGGCGGCTTCCAACGCCTTGCTGGCTGCCTGAGTGGCCATGTCGCTCGTCTTTTCGTGCGGTGCGGCAATGCGGCGTTCCTCAATACCAGTGCGCTCTACAATCCACTCGTTGGAGGTGTCCACCATCTTCTCCAAATCAGAGTTTGTGAGTCGCTGCTCCGGCACGTAGGAGCCTGTGCCGATCATGGCTACGGGCAGGCGTTTGAAAGGCTTGGTCAAATCATTCATGTCAGTGGTTGCAAGCTGGTTTTTTACTGCACATTCTGCCTTCAGCTTACAGAGCCCACTCTAGCATAAAGCTAGAGCCATGGCGAGCTTTTTTTTCGTCTTCGCCAACCAATGAACACAATAATGGTATGAAAAATAAAAAACTTAGCAAAAGTGTAGAATTGAGCTTGACGTTTGAAGAAAAGCTGATAAAATACCCGCCGCGCTGCGACGGTAACGCAGCCAGATACAATTATGAAGGCTGATCTGCATCCCAAGTACAATCCTGTTGTGTTCGTGGACATCACCACGGGCCGCCGCTTTATCACCCGCTCCACCATGACCTCCGCCAAGACTGAGGTGATTGATGGTGTGGAACACTACGTTGTTTCCTGCGGTATCACGTCCGACTCTCACCCCTTCTTCACGGGTAAGAACCAGTTCGTGGACACCGAAGGCCGTATCGACAAGTTCCAGAAGCGTTTCGGTTCTGTGCGTCGTGCCAAGAAGCCTTCTCTGGCTTAATCATCTTTTATCTTTCTATTTTAAGGTTCAGGACCGTGGTTGGATTCGTCCGACCACGGTTTCTTCTTCCTCGCTTTAACAATTTGTACGCGCCTGGGGGCCTTGTGCGCGCGCACGATGCCTACGGCATGCCTAATGCTCGTTTATGGCTCATTTTGCAGTTGAAGAAGGAGGGAGAAGCTGCTACAATGTGCCCGCGTCCGGATGAAGTACTTTTCCACAGCCCTGCGTCTGTTGCTTGTTGCCTGCATATTGTCGGCAATCGGCTTTGCATTCTGGCTGTGGGATCACACAGAAGAACTCACAGCCCCCGTGCTGCAGCCTATCAACCAGTCCTATGTGGGCTACTCCAATGTGCCCAACAAGGCCATGGGCCTCAAGCTGGATACCTTCGAGTTCAAAGGCTTTGATGGTGGCGCCGTGCAGGCCGTCATCGCCGAAAAAGAGGGCGAGGAATCGTCCCGCCAGCTCACCGTCATTGGTGATTTGACCGTCAACAAGGCAGAGGATTTGGGCCGCATTGACTATGTGCTCATCTGTGTGGATTGGGATCACGGTATCCGCTCCGCCCTCCCTCTGGCAGAGTCCTTTACCGCCGCCGGTCTCAAGTGCGTGTTGTGGGATCCCCGCGGTGTGAATGACCGCCGCCAGTACTGCACCCACGGCCTCAAGGAAAGCGCCGATGTCCCCAAGCTCATCGATGAGCTCGTGCGCCGCAGCGGCAAGGAATACCCCGTCATCGTGGGCGTAGGGCAGGGCTTTGGTGCCGGCCTCATCCTGCAAGCGGCGGCAGAGGAACCCCGCATCCGCGGCATTATCTCGGTGGATGCCTGCGCCTCCCTCCGCGAGTCCATCCAGCGCACCCTGCACAATGGCGCCCTCTCCCCGCTCACCATCTGGCTCATGGATATCCGCATGAACAGCTGCGTCGGCATCGAATGCTTTGATGTCGCACCCGTGGAAAGCGCCTCCCGTATCAGCCGTGATGTCCCCGTCCTCGTCGTCAACCTCGTGCAGGACAACCCCGTCAGCACCATCAAAGATGCCATGACCATCTACCGCCAGCTGCCCAGCGATTTGCGCTCCATCTGGACCATGGCCGGCGAGGAAGATGCCCCCGATGCCGCCCACCGCCAGGTCACCATGGGCCGCAGCAGCGATGGCCGTCCACGCATTGTGGAAATGGGCCTGCTGCGAGATGAAGACAGCGCCATGCTCTCCATGGTGCATTGGCTCAATGATTCTTTCGTCCCCACGCTGGATGCGCCGCTCACCGTTGCGCCGCCCCGTCCGGCATTAACCCCTGATTCTCACCTCTGAGCACCACCATGGCATACCCCTATCCCAACAAACCTGCCGATGTGCCGGAGCTGCACGAGAATCGCCGCCGCCGCGGCTACGAGCTGACCCGCCAGCGAGACATGATGCCCATCGCCATGGGCGCTGCCTGTGCAGCCCTGGTGTTGCATGTGGCCGTGTTCCTGTATGCCCCCTCCATCATCCTCCTGCCGTTCCAGACCGTGCTCAACCCCGAGGAGAAGGTAGAGGACGAAATCGTTCGCATCTTCGTTAAGGAGCAACCCGAGGAAGAATACACCGAGGCCGAGGAAGAGCAAAAGCCCCTGGATGAGCCGGAAGAAATTGAGCAGCTGGAGCCCGAGGATATTGAAATCGACATCCTGGACATTGAGGTGGAAGACCTCACCATGGCCCCGGGCGAAACCAGCATGACCGTGCCCGAGCCCATTAACACCATGGATGAGCACACCCCCATCGCCGATATGAAACCCGGCGAGCTCAACCTGGATGACCTGGCACCCCCCGCCGTGGCCGAGGAAAACCTCGGCGTGCCTGAGCCCACCCCGGTCAACACCAACGTGGTGGTTGCCAATGCTGTGGCCCAGCCGGATGTCATCAACGATGCCTCCCGCATCATGGATGATGAGCTGCGCCGCCATGCCAGGGAGACCAACTCCCAGCTTCCCTCCGATACCCGCAGCCTGGCAGAGCTCATGGGCATCAGCAACCCCGGCGCCAAGTCCGGTGTGGCGCGCCTAGGGTCGGACGTCTTGTTCGCTTTCAACGAAAGCCGCCTCAAGAACTCTGCCCGCATCACCATGCTGCAGCTGGCCGCCCTCATCCAGAAAAACACCAACACCCGCTTCATCATCGAGGGCCATACCGATAGCTTCGGCTCTGCCGATTACAACGCCTTGCTCTCCATGCAGCGTGCCGCCGCCGTGCGCGAATGGCTGCGTGGCAACGGCATCCCTATCGAAAACGTCTACATCCGCGCCTGCGGCAACATGAACCCCTTTGTCAGCACCAAGGGCTCCCGCGAGGAACAGGCCCTCAACCGCCGCGTGGAAATCCACATGCGCAAGAAAGAGGAAAAACTCCCCCCCGGCTGCGCCCCCCACACCTACGCGGTTGATTTGGAAACACCCGTCTCCGTGCAGATGACCAGCGGCAAGCGCGTCCCGCAAACCTATTCCTCCTTTGCGGCCAAGCCCGCTGCCCAGGCACCCGCGCCTGCCGCCAACCAGGGCAAGACCGAATCCCTCCAAAACCGCCTGCGCAAGGCCACCGGCAAAGGTGCCAGGAAATGATGGCCCCCCTTGCGGAACTCAGTGTCCCACCCGGCGTGGCGGCACCCTTCACCGGCCCCTGCCGGTACCTCATTTCGTTAGATTTCGACGGCACACTCCTCTGCGAAACCACCCGTCGCATCGAGCCCGCTTTCTTTGAGCTCATGGCCCGGTGGCGCCCCCACGGCGTGCGCTGGGGCATCAACACCGGCCGCAGCTTGCCCTACCTCATGCAAGACCTGCTCCCCCAGGCACCCTGCTTGCCGGATTTCATCTGCACCTGCGAGCGCTACGTCTACCTGGCAGATGCCTCCGGCCACCTGCAGCCTGATACCGCCCACAACACCGCCTGCGCCGCGCACAACGCCACCGTGCGCGCCCGCTTCGCGCCCATCCTGCAGCGCACCATGCAGCAGCTCGCCGCCCGTCACCCCGAGTGGCAGTGGGAATACGCCGCAGATGACCCCCTCTCCATCGAAGCCGTGGATGCCGCCACCATGGATGCCATGGCCCCCGATATGAACCGCCTGGCCGCCACAGATGCCGGCGTCTCCCTCCAACGGGCAGGGCGCTACCTCCGCTTTGCCGATGCCCGCTACGACAAAGGTACCGTCCTCACCCGCATTGCTGCCCTCTGGGGCGTGCCCGCCGCCCGCTTCGCCATCCTGGGAGATGGCCACAACGACCTGCACGCCTTCCGCGCCCTCCCCCAGGCCTTCTGCGCTGCCCCCGCCACCGCCCACCCCGAAGTCGCCGCCTGGCTCCGCACCCATGGCGGCTTCGTCTCCCCCACCCCCGGCGTTCTCCACGCCCTCGAGCATTGGGCCGCCTCCCACCTCCATTTTGGCGACTCCCCCCAATGACCTCTGCTTCCCTCTGATTACCTTCGATTACCTCCATCTCCTGCCCCTTGGCGCGCAAGCCCCATCAAATGGAGATTGGGCGAAAGAAAGTTAAAAGGAGGAAGTTGAAAATTGAAAGTATCAAGCTAGCCGCGGCAATGCGCGGGGAACTTTTTCATTGTACATTGTTCATTGTGCATTCCATTGTCGCGCACCCTGCGCGATTAGGGGCTTAGGTCTCTTGGCTTCTTATCTGGATGAGCGCTTATGGCGAGAACGCCGCTCTTTTTTCTTTGTGGATGAATGGGGCTTCTTGATGAAGGTTCGGGTTTTCACCCCGGGAATTTTCACCATATCACTTAAGCGCGTTTCTCCTTCTGTAAATTCGTCTTTATTGTAGAAATTAGAAAAGCATTTACCATCACTGGTGCGGGTAAGGCAGTATTCATGATTCAAAATGAAATCCACCATCTTGTGTGTTTTGCGATAAATGAGAGCCAAAGCCTGAGCAAGCGGCGTTGACTGCTCTGTGCTCGCCTGCACATCGCAGCCTTTTTCGAGGAAGAGGCGTTCCATTCTCTTCAACATGAGTAGATACATGTCGTCCATAGAACCTAGTTGTCCGGCTTTAGAAGCCATGGAAAGTTTCATATCGTCTGTGGAGGCTTGATTGAAATAAGCTACGCTGACTTTGAGACCGGATTTGAAGAGAAAGTAACAAAATCCATGTCCACCGCAGTTGGAAGAAGCATAAATTTCAAATTCGGAATCCATCAATCCCTTATAGCTATATATGGGGTGCCCTAGAGCTCTATATATCGTTTTTTGTTGTTCCGTACAGGTGGATAAATCGAGCATATCAACATGGTAATCAAACAAGAACGCTTTGGTGGGTATGAATTTCCCCATTAATTCTTCTTTGTTCACCGTGGGGTCTTGGTCTAAGTGAACTAAGGGCATCCCGTAATAATAATGAAAATTCTCATTCACAATGTCCAAGACATCCTGCAGGAATTGTTTATCATCTGTAGAAAGTTTTTCCTTGGTACTGGCGGCTATTTTCTTCCATTCAGCACGGGTCAACTCAATCCACGGTTTTTTGGTAGCGGGGTTGATGGCGGGTTCTTTTATATAATCCCACGCGGCATCATCATCAAACCAGTGCGTACGGTTCAAATATATTTCAAGCCCAAAACGAGAAGGATATAAGATTATCCTAATCCCATTATGTGCATCATTGTACAAGACATATGATTTAGCGCGTTCATAATATCTATCTTGGTTTTGATTAATCCATGACCTGATGCTGGGATGTAGCCGCTTCCAGTTGTAAGCGTTTATCGCTATTTTTCTGATTTCCTTGGGAGGGAGCGGTGAAATGCCAAAACGCTCTTGTGAACGCTTATCAAGAGCTAGTTCTGCTTCTGATCTGTCGCTCGGAGCAAATGGGCATTCCATCAAATTCTTGCCTGCCAGAGGTGCGGCACACGCGCACCACAGCCCCAGCCATAACAATAATTGAACATATTTCATCATCGTTCTCAAGGAAATTTCTTGGGTTTATATGGGGGGCATCCCCTCACATGGTGGGATGCGACTTTTTATACTACATATTAATAGAGCTTGCGGCGGGAGGATGAAGAGGAGCTGAAGTCACTATCATAGGAGCTGTAGCTACTGCCGGAGTAAGAGCTACGCTCGGCTGCACGCTGGTGTTCGTAGGAAGGTTCTTCGGGGATATCTGCAGAGCAGCCGAACTCGGTGAGTTTGGCGGAGTCTGTTTGGATTTTAGCATCGGCTTCGGCAATGCCTTTTTGGATGCGCTCGATGTTGAGTTCGAGTGAAGAGACAGCTTGATCGATACCGGAGTATCGCTTGGCACCCTGGGGAAGCTGGTGGGTGACTTTGATGCGTTTGCCATCGAAGGGAGCCATGTACCAGTGGCGGCAGGCGCCGGTGATGCCCTGGCTATCGCAATGGCCGCTGGCACAGCTGCGGCACATGTTGTGAAGCTTGATTTTATGCTTCATCAGAGCGATTTGCTTGTAGCAGTTGGCTTTGCGCTTGTAGTGGTTGGAGATGCGTTTTTTGAGGAGGTCCACTTCTTTCTTTTCGTCGGCGCTCAGTTCCTTGGGGGCAGCGTCTGCGTCTGCCTCGTCGGCTTCTTCTGCGTCGTCTTCATCATCATTTGCGGCGGCGGGGGTGTCTTCCTCTTCCTCGGTATCGGCATTTTCGTCTTCGTTGTCGGCCGTGTCCTTGGCGGCGGTGGTGTCATCTGCCGGGGTGGGGGACTCTGCTGATTGTACGGCGGTGTCTGCGGTGTCGGGGGTGGAGGGATCTTCGGCATCCTCTGCGGCGGGGATGGTATCCTGTTCGGGGGTGTCGGGCTCTGCCGTATCGTCGGTGAAGGCATCGTCCACAAAGGGATTGTCTGCGGTGTCCTCGGGGGTGGAAGACTGGGGGGCGGGCTCATCCTCAGCGGCGGGTGCGGGGGCATCGGCCGTGTTTTCGGGGGTGGGGATATCCTCTGCGGGCTGGGGTTCTTCTTCTTCCGCAGGCAGGGGTGCATCGTCTTCTGTGGGGAGGGCAGCGTCTTCTTCCTCTGCGGGGGCTGTTGCCGCCGGGCTGGAGGCAGGCATGGCGGGGGGATTGTTTTTTCCGAGGAAGTAGCCGCCACCAGCGGCCAGCAACAGCAGGACGGCCACGATGCAGAAGATGGTTACCCATTGCCCCTGGCTCATGCGCTTGGAGCGCCGAACGATGGGCGCGGCTTCTGCCGGGGGGGCATATTCTTCGGCCTCCGGGAGGGCGGAGCCGGGGGCATCCGTGGTGTAGTCATCTGCCGCACTGGGGAGGGTGGCTGCCACAGGGGGAAGGGGGGCAACGGCTGTGGGCGGTGCGCTTGTGGCTGCCGGCAGGGGGAAATGGCGGCCAATGGGCTCCCACTTCGCGAGACCTTCGAACCAGACGGTGACGTCGGCATCATACTTGCCCGCCGCGACGCGCGAGAGCAGGGCGACCTCATCATAGGGGCCTTCTTGTCGGCCATCCGGGCGGGTGATGTAGTATTGGGTCAAGGCGAGGAGCGGGAGGGGGGAGAGGCGGTATCAGGCCAGGCAGGTGCGCATGGCGAGGGTGGAGAGCAGGGCTGTGAAGCGGGCGTAGTCGCTCTCTTTGGTGGAGGAGACGAGGGCGAATTGGTATTCGCCCTGGCGGGCATCTTCCATGGCGGCGTTGTGCAGACGGAGTTGGATGACGTCCTCGGCATCGGTCTGGCGGCCACGGAGACGGGCTTCGAGCTCGGCGGCGGGGACGTGGATGTAGACATCGGCGTAGGCTTTGCGGATGACGGGGTCATCGCAGGCGCGGATGGAGGCCGCGCCCTGCACATCGATATCCATGACGACGTTTTTGCCGGCCAGGAGGAGGTTGACGATATCTGCCTTGAGGGTGCCGTAGGAGTTGCCGTGCACGGTGGCGTGCTCCAGGAACTCGCCGGCAGCGACTTTGGCGGCAAAGGTTTCGGGGGTGAGGAAGTGGTAGTCTACGCCGTCTTGCTCTCCGGGGCGGGGCTGGCGGGTGGTGCAGGAGATGGAGTAGGAGGTGAGGCCTTCTGCTTCTGCGCGGCGGCAGAGGGTGGTTTTGCCGGAGCCGGAGGGGCCGGAGACGATGAGGAGGGTGCCTGACATGGGTGGGGTGTTATTCTACGTTTTGAACTTGTTCGCGGATTTTTTCGAGCTCGGTCTTGGCTGCGACGACGATTTGGGCGAGGCCGGCATCGTTGGCTTTGGAGCCGGTGGTGTTGAGCTCGCGGAAGATTTCCTGGCACATGAAGTCGAGGGTGCGGCCGACGGCTTCCTGCTTGTCGCAGATGTTGGCGAATTGCTCCAGGTGGGAGGCGAGGCGGGTGGTTTCTTCGCTCACGTCGCACTTGTCGGCAAAGAGGGCAATTTCTTTGATGATGCGCTCATCATCTGCGGGGAGGGGCAGGCCGCTTTCTTCCAGGCGCTTGAGGAGGAGTTCCTTGTGGCGCAGGGCGACACCGGCGGCGCGCTCGATGATGTTCTCGCGGAAAATGTGCAGGGCGGCGATGCGGGAGAGCAAATCGCGGCGGAGGTTGGCGCCTTCCTGGGCGCGCAGGAGGAGGAAGGCTTGCAGGGCTTGCTGCACGGCAGGCTCGGCGGCGGCCCACACTTCATCGGGGGTGATGTCTGCCTCGGTTTCCTCGGTGATGACGCCAAGGCGGATGAGGGAGTCGAGCGAGGTGTCGATGCTGCGGCCCAGGGCAGATTCTGCCTCTGCCAGGCGTGTTTTGAGCATGGCGAGCTTGTCCTGGTGCAGGGTGAGGCCTGCGGGGGTATCGCTGCCGGCTTGCAGGGTGATGGAGACATTGATGCGGCCGCGGGAAACCTGGCCTGCGACGAGGTCGCGCACGCGGGTTTCGAGCTCGCTCCATGCGCGGGGCATGGCGATGGCGATTTCTGTTTGCTTGCGGTTGACGCCGGAGATTTCGACGCGCAGGGTAGAGCCTTTGAGCGGAGCTGAGCCAGCTCCGAATCCTGTCATGCTGTTCATAATGAATTGTTACCGATGATATCGAGGAGTCTGGAATCGAGGGCGAGAGCCTCGTTGATGTTGAAGTTGAGGTCGCTGCGCAGGGCATCCACGCTTTGCATGCGGCGCAGGAGGGAATGGACGCTGCATTGGGCGGCCAGTTGCTCGATTTCCGGTGCGAGGACGCGGACATCCGGCGCGTGCGAGGCGACGAGCAGGGCTTGGCCCAGGCAGAGGGAGAGCAGCTCTATCATTTGCGAGCGCTCGCTGAGGTACTCTGTCTCTATCATGGCGACGGTGGCGTCCTTCTGGCTGGCTTCCCAGTCGCGCACGTCGGTGCCTTCGGAGATGGCTTTGGCCTCGGCCTTGAGCTCGGCGGTGATGCGCTCGGTGATGGAGTCTTTGCGCTTGGTGAGCAGTTTCTGGAAATCGGCACGCAGGGCAAGGGCGGCGACATCGCTGCCGACTTGCTTGAGGGTGGCGAGCACGTAGGGCAGGAATTGCTTTTGAGCGGGGCTGAGGTGCAGGGAGGAATCCTGCGTGCGCAAATCCAGACGGACGCAGCGGGAAAGGATGGTGGGCAGGAGGCGGTTCGGCAGCTCGGTGATGAGGACGATGAGGGTCTGAGGCGGCGGTTCTTCCAGGGTTTTGAGGAAGGCGTTGGCGGCTTCGTCCATGAGGCGGTCGGCCTCCAGCAGGATGACGAGTTTGGTGGCGCCTTCTTCTGCCTTGAGGGTGAGGAAGGGCTCTACACTGCGCACGGCATCGATGGTGATGCTGCGGATTTTGGAGCCGGGGCGCAGCACGCGGCACATGGGGTGGCGCAGGTTTTCCGGGGCATCGGCCACGGCGCCGTTCATTTCCCTGGCGATGGCGAGCGCCAGCGCGTGGGTGCCGGCGGCGGGGGTGCCTGTGAGCAAGATGGCATGGGGCAAGCGACCGCTGCGGCGGGCGTTTTGCAGCAAGTTCCAAGCTTGTTCGCGGGTGAAAGCCATGGGGAAGGATTAGGGATTAAGGATTAAGGATTAAGGGATAAGGGATAAGGGATAAGGGATAAGGGATAAGGGATAAGGGGGGATTAATGTTCGGGGTAGGAGCCGAGGACTTTGAACATGGGGCACTTGGCGTGCAGCTCGGTGAGGCAGGATTGGAGGGGTTCGCTGCTTTCGTGGCCTTCGACATCGATGTAGAACAGGTATTCCCAGGCCACATCTCGGGTGGGGCGGGAATCCATGCAGTAGATGTTGACGCTGTGCTTTTTGAGAATCATGAGGATATCTGCCAGGCTGCCGGGGGTGTGGGGTACGCCGAAGCAGATGGTGGTGCGATCCTGGGCAGAGGGTTTGGTGCTTTGGTTGCCGATGACGGCAAAACGGGTGGTGTTGGAGGCTTTGTCCTGGATGCGGGTTTCCAACACGGGGAGGTGGTTGAGCTGGGCGGCCAGTTCGCTGCCCAGGGCGGCGGCGCCTTCTGCTGCTTTTTCGCGGGCGATGATGGCGGCTGCCGTGGTGGAGGCGGTGGGCACCTGCGCTGCGTTGGGGAAGTTGTGTTGCAGCCAGACGCGGCATTGGCCTAGCACCTGCGGGTGGGAGTAGATGGTGCGGATGTCCTCTCGCGGGATGGCGGCCATGAGGCAGTTTTGCACGCTCTGGTGCATTTGGGCGCAGATGCGCAAGTTGGTGGTGCCGAGCAGGTCCATGGCCTGGGTCACGGTGCCGTTGGTGCTGTTTTCGATGGGGATGACGGCGTAGTTGACCTGGCCGCGCTCCACGGCGGTGAAGACTTCGTGGAAGGAGGGGTAGGGGTAGAGCTCTACGCTCTCGCCAAAGCGGGAGAGGGCAGCTTGGTGGCTCCAGGTACCTTCCGGCCCGAGGTAGCCGATTTTCATGTTGCCCTCCAGCAGGAAGGAGCAGCTCACAATCTGGCGGTAGATGCTCAGCAGGCTCTTCTCCGGCAGTTCTCCGTTGTTGAGCTTCATGAGCTTATCAATGAGGGCGGTCTCGCGCTCGGGCACAAAGGTGGGGGCCCCACTGGCTTTTTTGATTTCGCCCACGCCGTGCACGCAGCGCGCACGCTGCTTGAGCAAATCTACAATTTGCGCATCGATGCTATCTATTTCTTTTCGCAGCTCGTCCAGTCCCATAGTATTATTCCGCGAAAGTCTAGCACACATAGCACCGATTTTCAATGCTAAAGTGCCGGAGGAATGTACAATCAACAATGTAAAATGAGCAATGAAGACATTCCCCGCAGCGCAGCTGCGGCTAGATTGATACTTTCAATTTTCAACTTCCTCCTTTCAACTTTCTTTCGCCCAATCTCCATTTGATGGGGCTTGCGTGCCAAGGGGCGGGAGATGGAGGTAATCAAAGGTAATCAAAGGGAAGAGGGGCACAAAAAACGGCAGCCTGGGGGACAGGCTGCCGTGTTGAGGATGGTGGGGCTGAATCAGGCTTGCTCCTCGGTGGGAGCAGGGGCTTCTTCTGCGGCGGGAGCTTCTGCTACGGGTGCAGCGGGCTCTGCGGGCTTGGTGTCAGCCTTTTTGGGGGCGGGTTTCTTCTTGCCCTTGGCCTGGGTGCGCTTCTGCTGGGCAGGAGCGGGGGCCGGTGCGAGTTCTCCCTTGGGGTACCAGATGGAGTTGTCGGCGGTGACGACGATGAAGCCTTGCTCCAGCAGCCAAATCATGTCATTGGTGTAGGGGGCATGTGCTTCGGTGGCTTCCTCGGTGCCGCCGGGTACGCCGGAAAGCTCGGCAAACATGGCTTCTACCTTCTTGCCGGAGTTGGCCTTGCACCACTCGATGATGGAGACCATGCGGTCTGCCAGCACGGTGTCTGCGGGGATGGTGCGCACGCGGCTGGGACCGGTAAAGTGCTTGCCCTGCCACTTGTAGATGGGCATGTGGTGACGGGCCAGACCATGGCAGAGGTTCGGGATGAGCATCTGCGGAGAGCGACGTGTCTTATCCGACAGGATGGCCTGGTGTGCGGCCAAGCCGGGGGAGAGAACCTTGCGCGAGGTGGCGCCGTTGATGAAGACTTTGTCGGTGGTTTCGTAGACGGTGGTGTAGGCATTGGCCAGGAAGTCGGCCTCGACGGCACGGGCATCTTCCAGCGTGGTGTCTGCGGCGCCTTCGCGGGTGGGTTTCCACACGGTCTTGTACTTGGCTTGCTCCAGCCAGGCGGCCACGGCTTCTTCATCCTTGTTGAGGGTGATGCGGCTCTTGAACGCATCCAGCGGCATGTTGGCGTACTTGCTGCGGTAGAGGTTCATGAGCGCAGCTTGGTAGCCATGCCAGTTCACGGGGCCGATGACCTCGTTGCCCATGGTGCAGGTGGCAATAGCGGTGAAAGTACCCTTGGGGGCTTCGGTCTCGATTTGTTCGGTGGTGTAGAGCTCTGCAAACCAGGGGGCATCCCACATGTAGGCCACGGCTTCGGCCTCGGTAAGCCAGCAAGCGCCATCGCCCTTGGTGGAGTGAATGAGGGTGCTGCCGCCCTCCTGCTTCATGAAGACCAAATCATAGCGGTCCTTGGCGGCCATGACCACGCGGGCCAAATCCAGCAGGGAGTGGGCGCGCTTCTGTTTTTGAATTTCCTTGGTGAAGACCTCCAGGATGGTGTTGCAGGGGCGCAGCTCAACGCGGTAGCCTTCTGCCGGCTGGGGCAGCTCGCGCTGCGGCTCGCGGCGGCGGTCACGGTCGCGGCCTTTCGGGTCGCGCGGCTTATCGGCGTTGTCGCGGCGGTCGCGGTTGAACGGTCTCTCGCTGCCACCTTGGCGGCGTGCGGGTTTGCGTTCGCCCTTGGGCTCGCGGGTGAAACTAGTCGGAATCTTTGCACCGGATTCCGCGCCCTTTCTGGCCCAAGCCGGGCCGAACTGAAAACCCGTCAATTCTTCAAGATTGATGGGCTGATTGCCTCCCTGGATGTTTTCGTCCATAGTATATAATTGTCGTCTCTGTCCTAAGCCTACCTTGATTTTTGTGGCTTTGCAATCTTTTTTTGCGCTCCAACCCTTGATTTTACGCAGAAAATTGCGATTTCGGGGCATGAAATGAGGCTTGGTGTGCAGAATGAAGCTAGATTGTTGACAGAGGGCGCTTAATATGTTAATCTCTCCACTAGAACAACCCATTGGCTCAACGATGCGTATTTTTTCTACCTTGCTGGCGGCTTTATTTGCAGTAACAATTGCTGTATCCGGGCAGGCTATTGCCCAGGATAATAATACCAATGCCGATACGCAGAAGGGCAAGGGTAAGAAGGAAACCCGCGCCCAGAAAGCAGCCAAGAAGAAGGCTGTGCGCGATGCTAAGAAAAGCGGCATGAAGATGACGGCAGAGGAAAAAGCAGCCATTGAGGCCAAGGCTGCTGAGGAGGCTCTGCTGGAGGAGTATAAGAGCGGCAAAAAACATGATTTTGAAAAGGAGTTTGAGGCATTGAGCGAGGCTGCTGCCATCTTGGCAGAGTTGCCGCCCGATAATGAAAAGGAAGCGGCCAAGGCTGCCAAGAAAATCGGGGCTTTGTTCCACCCGCTGCCCATCCCCCTGGGGGGCGATCAGAAGGAGCTGGAGATGTGGGCCACGTTCCAGAATAAGGTGAATATGCAGATGGAGCGCCTGATGAATAAGCCGTATTTCGAGTCCTCCGGTTTGCAGGAGGCCTGGACCTACGCCACGGATCCCTTCTCTCGCCGCCGCGCGGATAAAACGCATTGATGAAATGCATCCTGGACATTGACCAATGTACAATAAAAAACGGTAGCTCTGGTGAGCTGCCGTTTTTTGTGAGAATAGGGGGTAGAGGACAAAAATCAATCTTGCAGGTCTTCGGCGGGGGCAGCGCTTTGGTGCCAGGCATCGGGGATGCGCTGGGGGCGCCCCTGCGGCATTTGCACCAGGGCCAGGCATTGGCGTACTTTGACACAGACTTGCTGCCCATCATCCCGGCGCACTTCAAAGACGCACCAGAAGCGGGATTTTTCTACTTTTTCAATCCAGGCGTGTATCTGAATCTTATCGCCCATGAAAGCGGGGCGCTTGTAGTGAACCTCGTGGCTCACCAGCACCAGGTGGCGATTCTCGCGGATAAGGCCGATGAAATCGATGCCGAGTTCCGGGGCCATCTTGGTGCGGCATTCTTCCACCCAGCGCAGGTAGGCCAGGTTGTGTACCACGCCACCGCAGTCGGTGTCGTAGTACATGACCTCGTAGTTAAGGATAAATTGAGGGTTTTTCATTGTAAGAAGTTGCTGTAAAAAAGCGGGAAAGGGGGCAAGCCCCAAACCCGCTTTCGAGGTGTTTGGAAAAACGGGATTATTTGAGTTTGAGCACATCCACCACGGCGGAGGTGATTTCCTTCATGTCATCCATCTGGAGCTCACCCATGTGGGCGATGCGGAAGGTCTTGTCCTTGAGGCCGCCGTAGCCATTACCCAGCTGCATGTTGAGCTCGGCCAGGGCCTTGTTGAGCTCGGGGATGGAAATCATTTCATCGCAGCCCTTGGGGTGAGAATCGATGACGGTGAGGGTCTTGGAGAGGTAGTTGCGGTTGGGGTAGACGCGGAAGTACTCATCTGCCCAGGCGCGCACGTATTCAGCCATCTGCTCGTGGCGGGCGAAGCGGTTTTCGATGCCTTCGACCTCCACAATCTTCTGCAGCTGCTTGTCCAGCGCGTACATGAGGGAGAGGCAGGGCGTGGAGGTGTACTGGTAGTTCTTCTTGTCGATGAAATCCCAGATGGTGCGCAGGTCGAAGTACAGACCACGGTTCTTCACCTCGGCGGTGCGGTCGTAGGCTTTCTTGCTCATGGCGCAGATAGCCAGGCCGGGGGGCAGGGCCAGCGCTTTTTGAGTGGAGGTGATGAGTACGTCAATCCCCAGCTTGTCGGTCTCAATCCTGGAGCCGGCGGCGGAGGAAACGGCATCGACACACCAGACCACATCCGGGTATTTCTTCATCACTTCTGCGATTTCTTCCACCGGGTTCTGGATACCGGAGGATGTTTCATTGTGGGTGACGGTGATGAGGTCGTACTTACCGGTGGCAAGGGCCTGATCTACCATCTCGGCGGTGGTGGGCTCGCCCATGGTGCTGGAGAACTTATCTGCCGGGATACCGTTGGTCTCAGCCATCTTGTACCACTTATCGCCGAATGCACCGATGGAGAACACGGCAGCACGCTTGGCGGTGCAGGAGCGGATGGCGCCTTCCATCAGGCCGGAGCCGGAGGAGGTAGAGAGCAGGATGCGGTTTTCTGTGAAGAGGACCTTCTGCATGTTGTCCGAAATGCGCTTCTGGATTTCGGATGCCTTTTTGGAGCGGTGTCCAATCATGGGCAGGCTCATTTCCTGAAGGATGTCTTCCGACACGACGGTCGGACCCGGTATGAACAATTTGATAGCCATGGTGGGTGTAGTTTTGTGAACTCTGGCATTCTATCACAAGTTCTGTGCAAAATGCCAGCATAAAGTGACCATGTGACAAAGAAGAGTATTGCAAAGTAGCATTCATGTGGGTAGAATAACCGTGTATGAATCTCTTTTGTCGCATTGCGCCTGTGGCCCTGGCTGTGGCACCCTGTGTGTTGCCCCCGGCTGTGTACGCTCAAGACGCTGCTGCTTCCAAGCCGAATCGCATCGTGAACCGCGTTGCGGCAACGGTGAATGGCCGACCTGTGACGTCCAGCGAAGTACGCGCGCGCCTGGCTCCTTACATTCGTGAGTTGATGATGTTGTACCCTCGCCAGGGACCCCGTTTCTCAGCTGAGCTGATTAAGGCCAAGAAGGCTGTGATGCAGGAATTGATTGAGCGAGAGCTGGTGTTGAGCGAATTTGAGACCAAAGGCTACCAGATGCCCGAATCGGTGATTGATGAAGAGATTGGTCGCCGCGTGCTCATGCAGTTCAACGGTGATCGCGATGCTCTGCTGGATAATTTGCGCAAGAGCGGTATGACCTACAGCGAGTTCCGGGAATCTGTGCGCAAGGAAACAACGGTGGCCGCCATGCGCAGCAGCCGCTATGACCGCGGCATTCCTCCCACCCCCGATGAAATCCGCGAGGAATACAATGCTACCAAGCATGAGTACCGCAACATCGCTCAGGACTCTATCCAGTACGACAAGATTTTCATCCCCGCCATGTCGGAGGACCCCAACGTCTCGCCCGAGGATTTGTATGTGATGGCCACGGAGCTCAAGAAGCGCCTGGATGCGAAGGAAATCACTTTTGCAGATGCAGCTCGCGAATATTCCCGCGATATGCATGCGCAGGATGGTGGTGTCTGGCCCAGCATCAAGCGCTGCGATTTGTCGGTGGATTTCGCCAACATTGTGTTCAGTATGGAGCCCGGCAAGATTGTGGGCCCGCTGCTGGACCCCGCCGGTTTCACCATCGTGCGCGTGCGTAGCAAGAAACTGGCCCCGGCTCCCCCCCTCAGCAACCCTGAGGTGAAAGAAAAGGTGGACGATGCCGTGCGCCGTAAGCAGAGCGAGGCTCGCTACCGCCAGTGGGTAGACCGCCTCCGCGACAAGGCTATCATCCGTACCTTTATCTGATTGCACCCGACACAAGATTTATACAAGCGCCACCCCTTGCCGGGGTGGTGTTTTTTGTGTGCTGATGATGGGAAGAGCCATCCCCATCTGCGCGGAACGCTGAATCCATATACACTCCGGCTCCCGGCAGGATGGAGCGCGCTGCGTTTCCTGCCGGAAATGGTATGAGCGGCGCGCATCAAAAAGGCGACACGCCTTTGCAGCCTGTCGCCGGGATAAGAGAATGATGTGCAGGGCTTATCAGCGCTTTTTGTCCGTCTTCTTGGGCTCTGCGGGGGCGAGGGAAATCTTGAAGGCCTTCTCGGGTGTTTCCTTCCAGCTCTCGCAGGTCATGTCGCCATTGATTTTACCATCCTGGGTCAGGTTGAGGAGGAGCACACCATCCTTGGCATCGAATACCTCTGCGGTGGGCTGATCGGGGTCGTACTGGCCGTCGAAGATGTTGATGTCTATGCGGGCGGAGCCATCTTCGCTCTTGGCGAGGGGACAGCGACCATCGATGTCCATGCAGGCCTCCGGCAGCTTGGTGTCATACAGCTTGCCAATGAATTGGATGGAGTCCTCAAACTTGACGGCGGCATCAATCTGGATGGAGATGGTACCGAAGCGGTTGTCTCGGGTCCATTCGCCGGAGAAAAGCTTGCCTTCAGCAATGGCGGCGGTGATGTGGTTGAGCCATGCTTCCTTTTCCGCAGCGGCGGCTTGGGCCTGTTCTTCTGCCTTGCGGGCTTCTTCCTCGCGGCGAGTCTGGGCTTCCACCATGCGAGCGCGTGCCGCATCTTCGCGGCCTTGGATGTAGGGAGCTGCTGCTGCGTTGAACGCTGCAATCTTTTCTGCGATGAGATTCTTCTGGTTCTGCTCGAAGTCTGCCGTCATAACGGCGGCATCCTGGGGCAGGGCAGACTCGGGGGTGCGGGAGGCCATCTCAATCAGAGCCGAGGTATCCAGCACGAGGTCGGTGATATCCCAGTTGCCGTTATTCATTTTGGCCTTGAGGGAGCCGGTGAGCGTGACTGTCGTATCGGCCGGAGTGGTGACAACGTACACGGCAGATTCAGAGAGGTCCTTGAGCTCGTTGGCCAGGGTCTGAAGGTTTTCTGGCAGGGGGGTGGCAGCGCGATCGGCATCGGTGATGAAATCGGTGGGGGCGCCAACCTGCATCAGGTAATGAGCTTCCGGCAGCATGGCCGCAGCAGCATTTTCATTGATGGCCTTGCGCTCTTCGTTGAAGTGCGCAGGGGCGTTTTGAGAGGTGAACAGATTCTCCTTGATGGAGACAGGCAGATTGATGGAGACGGTAAAAGACTCATCCGGGTTGGGCGTGAGTTCGATAGCCATCTCGCCGGGGGCTGCAAAGCCGAAGTCTGCGAGCTGAGCGTGCACAGCGGGTGCCACTATGTCCACGGTGGGTTCTGCGGGCTTAACCGGCTCGGGTTCGGGTTGGGGCTCGGGCTGCTGAACAGGTTGCTGTTGTTCTGCGGGCTTGGTGGTGGGCTCCTCTTCGTAGCATGAGGGAAGAGCCACCAGCGTGGTGGCCATGAGCAAAGCGGACGGAATCAGACGTGTCTTCATAGCGTGGCTAAATCGCGGCATCCCCGTGCACCGGGTATGCCTATGCGCGCGTATTCTGCCCCTTTTTGCTTCATTTGTCAAGCTTTCAGCTGGAGTTTGAAGCCAAATGCGAGTGAAAAATCAGCTTTTTGAGATAGGGGGGCTGTTTTTCAGCCGTTTTGGGCGGGGCTACATCAGTTCTGTTCCTCGTCTTTGTCTTTGGGCTGAGTTTTGATGAAACTCCATTCCGAGACACTGGGGAACGAGGGCAGCGCCACGGTGCCAAGGCGGGCGCGCAGCAGGAACCAAAGCTTGCGGAAATTGTTCACGCTGTAGCGGCGCTCGTAGATGCGATACTCGTCATCGCGCATTTTTTCCAGGATGGTGTGGTAAATCAGGCTCATGGCCTGGGCAGGGATGAGTGCATTGCGGTCTTCGACGGAGAGTTGCTGGTAGTATTCATCGGCTTCGCCGAAGAATTTTTCCGCGAGAGCGGCTTCGTATGCCAGCAGCTGGCGCAAGCGGTAGTTATAGCGTTGCTCGCGAATGTCATCGCAGCTGACACCAAAGAGCTCCATATCTTCTGCCGGCAGGTAGAAACGGCCGTATTTGCGGCAGTCTTCGGCCACATCGCGGAGGATGTTGACAAGCTGCAGGGCATAGCCCAGCGCAATGGCGTAATCTGTTGCTGCGGGGGAGGCGCCCATGACATGTGCGCTGGTGATGCCTACGCACGAGGCTACCTTGTAGGCGTATGCCAGCAAGTCTTTACGCGTGGCCGGTTGTTGGGGGGCAATGTCGCCGCGGCAACCGGCGATGAGCTCCATCATGGGGTCGATGTCCAGCTGTACTTCCTGCACCAGCTTTTGCACCTCTTCTTCGATGCCCGGAGTGGCTTCGGAGCGCATGGTGATGATGTCTTCCCAGCGGTCGAGTGCGGCGTGACGTTCCTCCGGGGTCATGCCCGGTTCATCCACAATGTCATCAACGATGCGGCAAAATGCATAAAATTGAGCCATGTGGACGCGTTTTTCCACGGGGAGATCCATGAGGGTGAACGCCAGGTTGGATTTGGCATTGCGCGTGATGGTGTCGGATTCAGCCATGAGAGTAGGGAAAGTGAGGGTTAGTGAATGTTGCCCCAGTGAGAGGTGAAGGGCCAGAGGGTGAAGGCGGCGGGGCCAATGATGTTGAATTGGCGCACGGGACCCCAGTATCGGGAGTCAAGAGAGTTGTCTGTATTATCGCCCAGGGCGATGTATTCGCGTAGGTTGGGCTGTTCCTGGGAGGAACGCAACGCGATGCTGCGGCCGGTCATCAGGTAGCCACCGGGGTAGGAGCGCGTGCTGAGCGCCTTGTAGCCGCCTGCATTGAAAGGCGGCTGCCCTTCTGCCACGGCGTGAATGGTGCTTTCCTGGGCGGGTGCGCCATTAATGAGCAGATTTGGTTTTTCGATGCTCACTGTATCACCTGGCAAGCCGCACAGGCGTTTGATGTAGTGTGTGCCGCTGCTTTGGTCCTCGATGCTGCGGGTGGTCTTGCCACTGGTGTTGATGCCACGGGTGTCGAAGACGAAGGTTTCGCCGCGTTCCGGCTGGCGGAAGTGGTAGGCCATGCGGTTCACGATGACCATATCACCGGCATCCACACGGGCTTTCATGATGGTCTCACCGGCGCGGTACGGGGTGAAGTGGAGCCCCATCGGGGTGTCAACCATCTTGCCTTGTTCCCGCAGGTATTGCATGACTGTGCCTTGCGCAGCAGGAATGCTCAGCGTGCTGCGGTCATCGAAGGTGAGAATTGTTTCGGTGAACAGCAGCCATTTCTGCTGCTGGTGCATGGAGGTAATGCGCTTGTCGGTATCTGCTATTTCATCGATGTAGGAGCTGCCCAGCGTGAGGGTGTTCCACCAGCGCACCGGGGCTGAGGGCATCTCCTCGATGGGGTGCACGATGATGCCGTTGAGCGAGGGCTGCATGGAACCGGTGGGAATGCGGAACGGTTGAGCGTAGTAGGTGCGAATCCCCAGAAACACCACCATGATGATGAAAAAGGATTCTACCAACTCTGCCACGCCGTTGCGCTTGAATCCGGGCATGGGCTCGCATACGGTGTTGATGGCCAGGGTGGTGTTTTCGATATCGGCTTTTTTCCAGTCGCGCAGGGCGGTGCGCATGTTGCGCAGGAAGGTTTCCAGTTCGGCAAGTTTGTCTTCTTTGATGTTGGGCCGGAAGTGGTTAATATAACGGCGGAGCGCGGTGGCGGCTTCGATGCCGTTGCGGCGCCAGCCGGGGGTAAACCAAGCGAAGCAGGAATCAATGATGGCGTTGAATACTGGTATGAGATAGCGCATGCTCTTACGTTGTATTGTACTCGTTCTGCTTTTCTTGAAAAGAGAAAAAATCGGCATGCCTCATTCTTACATCTCCACGGATACAGCAGCGGCAGGTGCAGGCTTGGTGGCCGGGGCCTCTGTGTTGTCTACTCGCAGACCATGCCAGATGAAGAACACCATCACCACCGCCGCGGCCAGTCTGTACCAGCCAAAGATGGAAAGACCATGGCGATTCAGGTAGCCTACCATCCACTTCACGGCGATGATGGAGCTGAGCCAAGCCGTAAAGGTGCCCGCAATCATGGGTGCCCAACCGATGACAGATACCATTTCGGAACCGTGTTTGACGGCATCGTGGCAGGTGGCGCCACCCAGTGTCACCAGACCCAGCAGGAAGCTGAACTCTACGGCTGCGGATACGCTCAGCCCGGAAACCAGCCCCCCAAGCATGGTCATGAGACTACGGCTCACACCCGGGCACATGGCAATGCACTGCATGAGGCCCACTTTCAGGGCTCCTTTCCAGGTCAGCTCTTCCAGTGGTTTGCCGGCAAAGCCTTTGCCGCTTTTTTCTCTGGCTCGGCTGTATAGCAGGATGACGATGCCGCCGAGAGCCCAGGTGATGGTGACGGTTGTTTCATTGAAAAGAAGCTCTTTGATGTAGCTCTCGCATGCCAGACCCAGTACGACTGCGGGTAACACGCCGACAAACATGTTGATGAGCAGATTGATGCCCGTTTTGTTGCGCCCGAGCAGACCATTGATGATTTCCTTGACGCGCTGAAAATAAAGACCAAGCACGGCCAGAATGGCGCCACTCTGAATGCAGATGTCAAACGCATTCAGCGCTTCTGATGAACCCAGCCCAAGCATATAACGCGTGATAATCAGGTGTCCCGTGGAGCTTACAGGTAAGTATTCCGTGAGCCCTTCAACAATGCCGAGAATGATAGATTGCAGGATGGTCATGCGACCAACAGCATACCTTATTTTTCGGGAAAGCTCAACCCTAAAAGGTGGCCTTGCCTGGTCTGAAGTGTGATTTTTGCGCGGTACCATTACAAAAAAGCGGATAATCCCGTGGCGGAACCGAAAAAAAGATTGAAGCGCCGTGTGAAACGTGCTATAGATAGTGTCGGGCTTGTCCCGATTCTGTTCGTACGTGTATGAAAAGCTTTCGCAGGAAATTAAGTAAAGGTTTTACGCTGGTGGAATTGCTGGTCGTGGTGGCTATCATCGGTCTCATGATGACGATGGCGGCCAGCGTGTTGCGCGATGCCGGTAAGGGCAGGGGATTGGAGTCCGGTGTGGATATGCTGGAGTCGATGGTGCGCGAAGCGCGCGCAACAGCCCAGGGCAATGATACTTACACTCGCCTGATTATTGCCAGCGACCCCAACGATACCAGCAAAGATTCCCGCCACCTGCGCTATATGACGGTGCAGATGTTCCGCAAGGATGAGAACCACAGTGGTAATTATGATGGCACATCGGTGACGCAGAATGGTCGCTGGGTCTCAACTTCTTCCGGGGCTACCTTGCCTCCCGGTGTCTTCTTCTCTCCTACGTACAGCAAGGCACTTGGTTGGGCCGAAGGCGCTCCCGGTGATATGATTGGTCAGGAAGTCACCCGCCTTTCCGGTAAAGGACAAACCCGTATTTACTATATTGAGTTTGATGAAAAAGGTCGCTTTGTGGCCCCTATGGCAGACCCCCTCAACCCCACGCGCCCGCAGCGCCTGGTTATTATGAATGCTCGTATTGGCAAGGGAAGAAATGCCAAGGATGGTATCGTGCCGCTGGCTACAGATTCCATGCGTCGCCCGGTGGGTGCCAAGGGTATTGTTGTGTGGCCCAATGGCGATACCAGCCTGCTTCGTACGGATGAACAGGTTTTTGAAAAATAAAAGAGATTTGTGTTGACTATGAAGAAGAACCTTATAAAAGGGCGTCTCGGTGGTTTTACCCTCATGGAAACCCTGTTGGCGGTTGCCTTGGTAGGCATGTTGGTGTCGATTTTCCTGACGGTGTTTGTGCCTGCCCGCGGTATGGTGCAGCAGGCCCTTACCAAACAGGAATCGGAGCGTATCACCGGCATCCTGCGTGCTGAGCTTGCCACGCTGCACAGCCATGAACAGGCGGGGGAACATGAAAAGAAATCCTCCCCCAATAAGTACCTCTCCACCTTCGATAAAGGCTTTTACTGGCTTCTCAAGTCCAAGCGCCCCAATACGTCTATCGTCATTTTCTCTTATCGGGCCGATACGTCCAAGTCTCCGCGCGACAATGGTTCCTATCCTCCCGTCCCGCCCAGCCGCGTTGTGCCTGGTAAAAACAGCCAGCTGGTCACCGTGGCCTGCCCCATGAATGATCCCATTCACAAGAACGACATCAAGGATGCAGTGGGCTCTGTATTTATCGTGAAGATGACCCAACTGATGCCTTCGAGTAATGGTGAATATACACTTGCCGGCAATCCCGGCATCATCAAGGGGGCTTCCGATCCGGAAAATTATTTTTCTGAACAGGAAGACGATGCCTGGGGGGGCGCTATTTTCTACCGCGCTGATTTTTATCTCATGTCTCCGCCTCATCCCGCTCGCTATCGCACCCGTACCTGGGCCAAAATGGGGCGCCCACTTTTCTCGGCCAATCTTTCTTTCCGCCGCTGATTCATTTCATCTTCTCCCAGTTCTATGAAAACACGGATTTCCAAGCACCGCCATGGTTTCACTCTCGTGGAACTCATCACGGCCATGGCTATTACGACCATTTTGGTGTATGCCATCATGCAGCTGACCAATCAGGGTATTGCCCTGTGGAAAGTTGTGCAGCAGGATGTGAGCACCTCTTCCAGCTCCCGCGTGGCTTTGCAGATTATGAGTCGTGACCTGGAGTCGTTCCAGATGGCCGGAGGCAGCAACAAATACCAGTGGCTCTATGCCAAGATTGATAATTCCACTTCCGGCGCACCCAAGGATTTGCCCATCCCCAAGTCCGCCCAGTGCGTGTTTTTTGCCTGCGCTCCGGATCGCAATCCCTCAGTGAGCAGCAGCGCCTCCCTGCGCAGCAACTATCGCGATGCCCGCGCTCACAACATGGAAACGCAGGGCGATGTCAATGCCATTGGCTATCGCCTGATGTATCGAGACCAGATTCTCAATCTCCCCGGTGCAGAAGGGGATGAGAAGACATTCCCCCTCTTCTCGCTGTATCGCCAGGTGATTTCTCCCCGCGAAACATACGAACAACTGCTGGGCAAGGAAAACATGGAACAAGCCTATGTTCCCTATGAAAAGGATGAGGAAAAGAACTTCCTGTGCGAAAATATCGTGGAGTTGAGCATCATTTTCACCCTGCAATACCCCAAGGGCGATGCCAATGCCAAGACGGGACGCGCTTCCTATGAAACGGTGACCGTCCCCGTGATTTCCTCTCGCAAGGGGGGCTCCGGTCGCCATTTGGCTGTGTATGGCGACCGCATCGAGGCCAATGGCCAGGTGTATGAGAACGCCCGCATCCAGTCTGCCAATCTCGCCATTACCGTGCTGACGGAAGAAGGTGTGGCTCTGGCTGAGCAGGTGCGCCGCGGCCGCCGCCGCGCTCCCAAACCCGCGGATTTCTTCCTGCGCTACACCCGCTCCTTCTCTCGCCTGGTGTCTGTACCCCAGCCGCTCTGATCAACGTACAGACTTGTTGAGTGCGTATGCAGAACTCCACCCCCATCGAAGAGACTGTTTCGCTGAAGAAGCTGTACCTGTGGTGCGACCCCGTCCCCCGCAGTGGGTATGAGAACATGGCGGCTGATGAGCTGTTGTCTCGACGCGGTGAGGCGTGGTTGCGCTTCTATGGTTGGGCAAAGCCTGCCGTCAGCTTTGGCTATTTCGATACGTCGGCAGAGGCTCGCAACATCTTCCCGGGAGTTGATATTGAATACATCCGCCGTTGGACGGGGGGTGGCATTGTGGATCACCGCATGGGCTATACCTACACGCTGACCCTGCCTGCTATCCCCGGATATATGTACCCCACCAGCTCCAATTTGTATAAGTGGATTCATGGTGCGTTGGCGGTAGCATTGGCTGAGAGTGGGGTAAAATGCACCTTGCTTGTGTCTGATGCACCCGATGGTGGGCGAGCCTGTTGGGCCAGCCCCGTTGCCAGTGATATTGTGGATGAGTCCGGGCAGAAGTTGGCAGGTGCCGGCCAGCGGCGCTACAAGGGAGCCGTTGTACACCAGGGGCTCATACAGCAGTGTGAACCCGATGCCGGCTGGAAAACCATATTGGCGGCGCAACTGGCTTCTGAAGTCATCGAGGTGACGGGCTCTGCTCCCTATCCGGGCTTTGATGAAGATTTGGCTCAGCTTTGCCGGGAAAAATACCTGACGGCTGAGTGGAATGATGAAAGCCACGGCCGCCGCAAAACCTCGCATTCATGAGCGATTCACAGCCCGAGCAATGGCGGTTGAATGTGGCTGCCATCATCCTTGATGAGGCCGACAACGTGCTGCTGGGCTCCACTCCCGGCAAAAGTCCCTATTGGCATTTCCCACAGGGTGGTGTGGGCAAACATGAAAGTTTCCGCGAGGCCGTGCTGCGTGAGGTGTGGGAGGAGGTTGGTATTGCACCCGAGTCCTGCACCATTCTTGCTTCCTACGGTGGGCTCCGCTATGAATACCGCCACAAGAACAAAAAAAGCGAGCGCTGGCAGGGGCAGGAGCAAACTTATTTCCTTATCCGTTGCCGAGGGGTGCAGCCCACCGGGACAGATTCTGTGCAATCGGAGGAATTTGCTGCATTGCGTTGGTTGCCCTGGCGCGAGCTGACGGCCGACTTGTTCGTGCCGTTCAAGCGCGATGCGATTGTGCGCGCCCTGGATGCCTTTTTCCCGCGCGGCTGCAGCAGCCTGGATGACCTTACGGTTCGCCTGAGCCCCGCGCGATACGCCTACGATTCTGCTCGTGCCTTGTCCTCATACCCTGTCATGGATAAGGCCTTGTTTGGTGGTGGCAAGGAAGAGATGCTTGCGCAGATGGAAGATTTGGCGATGCGCATCAACTCCGCACAACGTCGCATGAAAGGCGGCCGTCTGGTGGTGCAGCTGGTCGGCTTGCCCGGCAGCGGGCTCTCCAACTGTCTGCGTCGTCTCGCTCGCAACATGGACCCTCTGTACACCCATGCTGTGCAGCCCTCATCGCCTGAAACCGCGGCGTCGCTGCCCGGCGCGGGCGAATGCACCTTGCTCAATGTTACCCCATATACCGCAGCCATGGAGCTGCCCACGGAGCAAGCTGATGCTGTGGCAAAATTTGCTGCTGAGCGTGAGTTGCAATGGGTGGAGCAGGGGGTATGCGTACTCAAGTTGTTTTTGCATGTATCCCATGCTGAACACGCCGACCGGGCAGATACTCCCATGTCTGCCGCTCACTGGCAAGCCTCGTTGGAAAGGGCGCAAACCATCTTGCGTGGCTCTTCCTCCGCCTCCTGCCCGTGGTATATCATCCCGTCAGATAAACGTTGGTATCGCGATTTTGTGATTGCTTCCCTCGTGGCTGAGACCATCGAAAAGATGCGCTGAAATGCGCTGTCAATTGTCATTGACAGATTCTGCGCTTGCATGTTGCGCGAAAATGACTATAATTGCGCGTTCACCATGAAAGACGAATTAGCACAGAACGCATTGAATTACCATGAGACACCTCGTCCCGGCAAGCTCGAGGTGTTGCCTTGCAAGTCCTGCTTCACGATTGATGACCTGACTCTGGCCTATTCCCCGGGTGTGGCTGTTCCCTGTATGGAAATTGCCGAAGACCCCTCTGTCTCTGCACGTTACACCGGTCGCGGCAACTTGGTTGGTGTCATCAGCAACGGCACAGCCGTGTTGGGCCTGGGCAACATCGGTGCTCATGCTTCCAAGCCGGTGATGGAAGGTAAAGGCCTTCTGTTCAAGATTTATGCCGACGTTGACGTGTTCGATATTGAGCTCGACATCAAGCAGCCGGAAAAGCTCATCGAGGTCATCAAGACCATGGAGCCCACGTTCGGCGCTATCAATCTGGAGGATATCAAGGCTCCCGAATGCTTCATCGTTGAGCAGCGTCTCCGTGAGGAGATGAACATTCCCGTTTTCCATGATGACCAGCACGGCACGGCTGTGATTTCCGGTGCGGCCTTGCTCAATGCTGCCCACCTCACAGGCCGCTTGCTGCAGGATATGAAGTGTGTGGTCTGCGGCGCCGGTGCTGCCGGTATTGCCTGTGCCAAGTTCTACATGGCTCTCGGCATTCGTCGCGAAAATATCTACATGTTTGATTCCAAGGGCCTCATCCACACCGGCCGTCTGGATTTGCACCCCACCAAGGCCATCTTCGCCCAGAGCGAGGACTGCACGCTCGAAGTGGCTCTGCAGGGAGCCGATGTGTTCCTCGGCCTCTCCAAGAAGGGCTTGCTCAAGCCCGAGATGGTGAAGAGCATGGCTCCCAATCCCATCATTTTCGCTTGTGCCAACCCCGATCCTGAAATCACCTATCATGAAGCCAAGGCTGCCCGCCCCGATTGCATCATGGGCTCCGGCCGCAGCGACTGGCCGAACCAGGTGAACAACGTGAGCTGCTTCCCCTACATCTTCCGCGCAGCTCTCGATATGCAGGCTACTTCCATCAACGAGGCCATGAAGATTGCAGCCTCCCGCGCGTTGGCCGACCTGGCCCGCCAGGAGGTGCCCGCAGAGGTGGTGGCTTCCAACGGCGGTGTCGCTCTGGAGTTCGGTCGCGATTACGTGATTCCCAAGCCTTTTGACCCCCGCATGATTGAGTATCTCTGCCCCGCTATTGCCGAGGCCGCCGTCATTTCCGGCGTGGCTCGCCGCCCCATGCCTGACATGGATGCCTACAAGGCCGAGCTCAAGGCTCGCGTGGCCAGGGTACACGAGCGCACTCATGCCCTGGTGAACAGCTACGCTCAGTAACGCCTCGATCCATCGTCTTTCTTCGCCCCCGCGGTCTTGCTCCCGTGGGGGCTTTCTCTTTTGTGGAGCTTCATGAAAAATAGGCATTGACACTTAGTGCCTGCTCTGCTACCCTCTCGTCCATGCTTGCACGTAAATACTTGCTGACATTGTTTGTGGCAGTGGCTTCTCTGGTGGCCGCTCCCGCATGGGCTCAGGATGAGTTGGAGCTCTCCCTCGATTCTGCAGATGAAGCCGCTGCTCCTGCCGATGAGGCCGAGGATGAAGAAGCTGATGCGAAAAAGAAGAAAAAAAAGGCCAAAAAGAAGAGCAAAAAAGCAAAAGAAGATGAGAGTGCAGAGGAAAGTCCTGTTGCTGCCGCTCTTAAAGAACTGAAGACATTGCAGGGCCGCCCCAACCTGAAAGCTGATTTCTACGTCTACATGTGCTCTGCCAGTTTTTGCCGCTATTGCGGTGAGTGTATGCCCGTGGCTGTCTCTGAATCCAAGAAGATGAAGCGCGGCAACGTGGAGTTCATTCTCATCAGCGGCGAAGGCTCGGAAGCTGCCGCCAAGAAGTACCTGAAGGGCTACCGTGCCAAGTGCCCCGTGGTGTTGATGGATGAACTGAAAGGTGCCAAGTTCCAGAATCTTCCCGGCAGTAGTGCAGCTATTGGTCTTCCTGCCGCCGCTATTGTCTCCAAAGAAGGCAAGGTCCTGGCTTCCGGAATTGGGGCTGCCAATGTTAAAAATCTCCTGAGCGATTGGAAGAAAATCACCGAGAAAGCCCGCGAAGAAGCTGAGCAGGCCGCAGAATAATATCTCCTTTATCCTCAAATGGCCGCATACGCTTTGTTGCGCGTGCGGCCATTTTTCTTTACTTGTCAGCGTTGGTCATATATGATGCCATCATGCCTGTGAGACGAAAAATGAAGCGAATGCATCCATTGCCGGTGTCATCTGTAGAACAGCCGCGTGCAGCCACTTCCTCCTTCTGGTTTTGGTTGTTCCTGCTGGCTTTGGGGGCAGGGGGATACTGGTTTTATACGGACCAACAGGCTAAGAATCAGGCACACAGGGATGCTCTCGCCGAACGGGTGGAGGAAAACCGCGCCATTCAGGAAGAAAATGCCCGCCGTAAGCAGCAAATGAAGCAAGCGCCCACAAGTCATGCCGGATCGGGACTGGGCGTTGATGATTTATCTGAGCTTGCAGATGCGGGGGAGAGCGATGCGGAATTGGCAGAGCGCGAAGCCCTCGAACGTGAGAATATCCTTGCAGCGGAAGAATTGCTGCGCTTGCGCAAGGAACAGGACATGCAAGATATGCTTCATCCCTATGGCACCGAAGATGAAGCCTCTCAACCCGAGAAGAAAAAAAAGGAGTTGAATCGCGTTCCTGGTGCTTTGACCCAATATCCGGTGTTCAATGCCAGGGTGAATACCAAGGCAGAATATTACATTTACTGGTGTTCGGCCAGTTGGTGTGACTTTTGTAGAAAGCTGGTTCCTGAGGTGTTGGAACAGTACAAAAAAATACGCAGATTTAGCAAGGTGGAGCTGATTCTGATTTCCTATGATAGGAGCCTTTTTGATGCCAAGGCGTATCCTAAAAATTTAAAGATGAAATGCCCGACGATATGGATAGAGGATATGCGAAGTAGAGCACTCCAGCGCCTTCCTGGCTTTGATGATAGAACATTTGTGCCTTATGCGTATATCGTGGACAAAGATGGACGTCTGCTGGCCCGAGGCAATGCCTCTATCATCAATCAGTGGCAATCCTACATTTCCAAAGATGAGAAATCCAAGTAATCCCACCAGGACAGATGGCTGATTCGGGTAACACTTGAATTTTGGCTTCGGGTGTGCTATACTGTCCCCGGCCACTGAGTATGAGAGGCACACGCGAACGCCAGTACAGAGCTTTGGAGCTGCCGGAAATCATCTCCGGCATGCTGGTGCTTTTTGTTGTATTGTGGGAGGCTTGTTTTGAGCCCATGGCCAGTGGCAGCGTGGCGCGAGATGCTTTCCTGCGGGGCACACACCTCATCCTTTGCGGGCTCGTGTGGTTCAACACAGCTGCTGTTTTCCTGCATTTCCTTACCCAGGTGTTTCACCGCCGCTGGCCGGGGCGCTTTTTGTGGTGGCAGTTGACGGTGGGCGGCGTGGCCTCGTTCGTGTTTTCAGGCGGTGTGTGGAGCTTCCTTCCCACTCAGGCCTACTGGGTGAGCTTGTTGCTCAGCCTGGTCATCGGTGCGTTCTCCTTTGTCAACATCCTGGCCTATCGCCGGGCACGCCGCCAGTCGGCTGTGCGCGGGCAGGGGGGCTGGTCCCCCGCTGTGGTCTTCTTCACCAGCATGGTGGCCCTGGTGGTGGTGAGCGCGCTTATTTTGGTGACCCCCGGTGCCGCGCGTGTGCCCATATCGTATGTCGATGCGCTGTTCACCTGCGCCTCGGCCATTTCCATCACCGGCCTCACCTCAATCGATATTTCGCAATCTCTGGCGCCGCTGGGCAAGCTGGTGCTGCTGTTTGATATTCAGGTAGGTGCCATGGGGGTCATGACCTTCTCCTATTTTGTGCTGCTCATGGTGGGCAAAAAGCTCAACGTGAGGGATAGCTCCACCATGTCCACCTTGTTGGATCAGGTCGGGGTGAATATCATCCCCTCGCTGCTCAAGGCCGTGGTGCTGGTCACTCTGGTGGTGGAGCTCCTGGGCGCCGTGGCGCTGTATTTCCTGTGGCGGGGGCACCCCGGTGTGCCGCAGGAGAATCTTTGGTTCTTCGCGCTTTTCCACTCCGTCTCGGCCTTCTGCAATGCGGGCATCACCCTTTTCCCCAACAACATGGCGCAGGAATGCGTGGCCCATTCGTACACGGTGCAAGCCATCATGATGCTGCTCATCCTGGCCGGCACGCTTGGCTTTGGTGTGTATCTGGAGGGGCTTACCCGCCTGCGTGGCATCTTTTCCCGCAAGCGCACCGTCCATCGCTGGAGTACTCACACCTGGCTGGTGATTCGCGTCACGCTGCTGGTGTTGCTCGTGGGTTCCATTGGCCTGGCCTTGCTGGGTGCGTTTGAACCATCGGCTCATGCCCGCAGCGCAGATTACAACCTGTGGGAGGGCGTTTGGAATGCCATCGGTCGTTCCGCCGGCTTCAATATCACTGATATCAGCGACTACGGCCCCGTGTACCATCTTTTCCTCTGCATGCTCATGTTCATCGGCGGCAACCCCACCGGCACAGGTGGCGGTGTGTATGCCCCCGTGTTTGCTCTCTGCGTGCTGGAGGTGCTGCGCGTTCTTCGCGGCCAGCAGGATGTGGAAATGCACAGCCGCCGCATTGCCCGCAACACGATTGAGCGAGCCATGGCCACGGTTGTTCTTTCCATCTTCTGGATAGTGTTCACGACCATGCTTCTCCTCCTCATGGAACCTGCCTTGGCGGATAGCGAGAACGGCATCGTCAAAGTCCTCTTCCTGGAGGTGAGCGCCTACACCACCACCGGCTTCTCCCTCTGCAATCCGGCACACTTGTCGGATTGGTCCAAGCTCCTCATCGTGCTCAACATGCTCTTTGGCCGCGTGGGTATGTTCACCTTCATGCTTATCTTCATCCGCCAGAGCGCGCCCTCCCCCCTGCGTTATCCTGAAACGCGCCTCCCCCTCAATTAACGTCATTCACCCCTTAATCACATTATGAAATTCGTTATCATCGGTGCAGGTCAGTTTGGCCGAGCTCTGGCTCTGTACCTCACCCAGAGCGGCTACGAAGTCACCATCATTGATACCCAGGAATCCGCCGTCACCGAGCTCAAAGACAGCGTGGCCTACGCCGTCATCGGCGATGCCACCGATATGCGCGTTCTACGCCAGCTCGATTTGGAGGGGGATGATACCTACGTCATCGTGGCTGTGGGCGAGGTGTTTGAGCGCAGCATCCTTATTACCGCCCAGCTTCGCCAGCTGGGTGTCAAGAATCTCTATGTGCGCAGCGTCAACGAAATGCACGCCAACGTCCTCAAGCTCATCGGCATCACAGACCTCTTCCGCGTGGAAGACGTGGCCGCCAAGCAGCTTGCCTCCCACTTTGTGAACGAAGGCCTCATGCGCTCCCGCCGCATTGATGCCACACACTCCCTGGCAGATGTGCGTTTGCCCTCCGAATGGGTCGGTGCCACGCTGATGGAGGTCGACCTCCGCAAGCGCTACCGCCTCAACCTTCTCACCGTCCGCCGCGGCAAAGCGCACGAAGATTCCGGCGAGGATGTGCTCGCCCAGCCGGAGCAGCCCGTGATTGATACTCCCGAACCCGATATGAAATTCCAGGAGGGGGATGTCCTCGTCCTCTACGGAAAAGATGCCGATTTGCAGAGCTTTGTCGACCACTTCGGCCTTTAATCACACGTCCCCATCACCTTCCTCATGGAACCCCGCGTCATCATCCCCTCCCATACCTACGGTGGTTACATCTTCGATTTGGATGGAACCCTGGTCGACAGCATGCCCACCCACTACCGCGCCTGGCGCATGGCTCTGGCCAACCACGGCTGTCCTGCCCATATCTTCCGCTGGGCGGAGTTCAACGCCCATGGTGGCATGGCCGCACACGATATCGTAGCCAAGCTGAACCTCACCTATGGTCTCACCATGCCCCACCATGTTGTGGCAGATGAAAAACGCGCCAACTATGCCCACCTGCTGCATACCACTGCGCTTCCTGTCATTAGCGAAACGGTAGATTTGGTGCGTTCGCTGCGCCGGCAGGGCATCCCTTGTGCCATCGGCACCGGCAGCGCGCTGCCCGGGGCTCTGGCTACCTTGGAATCTGCCGGCATTGCCGAACTGTTTGATATCATCATCACCCCGGACGATGTGCCCCCCGGGCGCGGCAAGCCCCAGCCGGATATTTTCCTTCTGGCAGCAGAGCGCATGGGTGTTCCCGCTGCCCAATGCATCGTCTTTGAAGATGCCGAACCCGGCATCAGCGCAGCCATCGCCGCCGGCATGGCCTACGCTCGAGTCGCACCTGTTCCTGCCCCCTCGGAGGAAGACTGATTCCCAAAGTTGTTAGCATCAATGGCGAGCAGCGCTTTGTGAGTGCTGTTCGCCCTTTAACGTATGGCCGTTCAAATATCAGACCACTTCACTTATCGCAAATTATTTGCGTTTGTGGTGCCACCGATAGCGATGATGATTCTGACCTCGGTGTACACCATGGTGGATGCTTTGTTCATTTCCCACTATGTGGGGGACATAGCCTTGGCTGCGGTGAACTTTGTTTTCCCGGTCATCATGCTGCTGGGCGGGCTGGGGTTCATGTTTGGTACCGGTGGCACGGCGCTGGTGGCCAAGACATTGGGGCAGGGGGATAGTCCCCATGCCAAGCGTTATTTCACGCAAATCGTACTCTTGGCTTTGGTGTTGGGGGTGGCGATGGCTGTCATGGGCATCATCTGGCTGCCGCAGGTATGCTTATGGTTGGGGGGTACACCTGAATTGCTGCCCGATGCCGTGCTGTATGGCCGCATCATGTTGGCGTTTTTACCTTGCTGTGTGTTGCAGTATTCCTTTCAGTCTCTGTTGGTGGCGGCAGAGAAACCGAAGCTGGCATTTTGGTTGAGTGTAGCCGGTGGGGTGACGAATATCGCCCTGGATTTTGTCTTTGTGGTGTTGTTTGAGTGGGGGCTGGCCGGCGCGGCGGTGGCTACGGGCATGAGCCAGGCCGTGGCGGGGCTTGTACCCCTCGTTTACTTCTGGTTGCCCAATAGCAGCTTGCTGCGCTTCGTTCGCTCTCGGGTGGAGTGGCGGCCCATGGCACAAGCTTGTTGCAATGGTGCCTCGGAGCTGGTCACGGGCGTATCTGCCTCGTTTGTGGGCATGCTCTATAACTACAGGCTCCTGCAATACTTCGGTGAGGATGGTGTGGCCGCCTGGGGGGTGGTGATGTATGTGGCTTTTTTGTTTGGCTCTATCTTTTTTGGGTTCGATGTGGGCAGCACGCCGTTGTTTGCCTATCATCACGGGGCTGAAAATCACGCGGAACTGCGCAATTTGTTCCGCAAGAGCTTGTTGTTGCTGGGGCTTGCCGGTCTGTTTCTGGCCACGGCAGCTATCGCGCTCGCCTACCCGATAGCCTACCTCTTTGTGGGCTACAATGCCGCCCTCACCGAGCTGGCTCGGCATGCTTTTTGTGTATTTGCCCTGAGCTTTGCGCTGCAAGGCTACAATATCTTTGCATCAGGCCTTTTCACTGCGATGAACAATGGTCTCATCTCTGCCGGCATCGCTTTTGTGCGTACGTTTGCTTTTCAGGCCACTGCGGTGATGCTGTTGCCTTGGCTGTTTGGAGCTCCGGCCATCTGGTGGAGCGCCGTGGCGGCAGAAGTTCTGGCGCTTTTTGTCGCTCTTTACTTTGTGCTTGCGTATCGCAAGCGGTATGGTTATCTTTAACAGCGAAAGAACGCATATTCACCACATGAAAAACGTCATCATTTACGGCGTGTTGACGTCTGTGTGTTATGGAGTGCTGATGTGGCTGCTGTTTGTTCATTTTATCAAGCTGAGTCCGCAGGAGGAATGGATGGCTCAAGCGGCCCCTTGGTTGGGAGAAGCTCCTGCCGGTTTACGAGTTTACCATTTGGAGCCACGCTCGTATGACGATGTGTATTCCACCGTGTTCTTGTTACCACCCAACGAGAACGTAAAGCAAGATTTTGAGCGCGCTTTTCCCCAAACGTCCGAACGCAACCCCTACGGCATCTGGTGGACCTATGAGCCCCTCGGTGCCTCGGCTGAAAGCGCTTCCGGAAAGCGCTTTCTGTGTCCCCATCTTACTGAAACTCAGGAAGGTTGGCTGCGTATCGTTATCAATCGCCCCACTGACTCTCGCACTCATGCAACAGCTCAAAAGGCGCAAACTCTTTACCCTGAATACATGCCGACTTATCCCCTCTTGAAATGCCGGGGCGAGTATCTCCTGCTTTTTCTGGGCGTGTTCTTTCCCACCATCTTCTGTTGTGTTGGGTGGTTGTGGGTACAGCGCAAGCGTATTTATTCGTTCGACACTTGTGTGATTTGCCTGGTGATACCTCTTTGCACTTATGGCTTAGCGTGTTTGCTTATTTTGCCGAGGTGTGGTCCGTATGGTGGTTTTGACACACTCTTAGGCTGTGTTGCCATTGCTGTGGGCTTTTCCCTGCTCAATATCATGCTCAGTCTTGGCATGATGGCCATCACCGCGCTGATACGCTGGCTTGCTCTCATTGCCAAGGCTGATGTGCAAAAGCGCAGCTTGACTTAAGGGGTAGGCGTGTAGGTATCTGTGTATATCTTGCTGATGCTGCTGCTCAGGTGTTGTTGGATGAATTCCGGCCTGTCGCAGATGCTTGCCCAGAACATGAGGATGGTTGTGCCTTCCTCGTGCAGTTTGCGTACTTTTGCCGCATTTTGTTCGTCTTCCATGGCGTAGGCCGACATGACCACCAGGGGAAATCGGAATTGTTCAATCTCTCCCGTATCTTGCCATGAGCTGAACGCCGGATACTTGATGCCTGCGCAGAGTGCCTTTTTATAGTTGACTCGTCCAAAGCATTCCACAATCATGCGATCAGGGAAGGGAATCTCTCTGAGCATGAGCTCAAAGTCTTGCAGCTTGTCCGTCACCAGGATGAATTGGGGGTATTCTTCCATCAACCGGCGAATATCGTCCCCTCCGAGGACGGTATATTTGCCCTGAATCTTGAGTTTTTTCAACTCGGACAAAGTCATGTTTTGCACCTCTTCTGTGCTTTTGCCTGTCATTTGTGCGAATTGTGGCCATTCATGGATCGCGACAATGTGCCCATCCACCGTTTTTTGCAAATCAAGCTCAATGAATTGGAACCCGCGCTTCAGGGAATCTTGCACGGCTTCCAGGCTATTGGTGTATGTGAATTCGCCCACACCGCCTCCGTGGGCGATGAGTGCCTCTGCCCCGGAGCGTGTACGATTGTTGTAAAAACGCTGCATGTCAGCACGTCTGGCCTCTATCTCATCAGCCAAATCCCAGGTGTAGAGCTTTGTCCAGATTCTGTCTGCTTGTTTATCGGCATAAGCTCTCACGCGAGGGGTGGCAAACGCCATTGCGCCCAAGGCAATGAGAACGCTTGTTCCCAACAAGAAAAGGCCTGTTTTTGATGTGAGTGTTTTTTTGAAAATCATGATGAATGAAGTTAATGTTGCCGTTCATCAGCTCTCGTGCAGAGCATGGAGACAGGATGCTGTGCAGGTAAATCCTCACCTTAAACGTGAACGCAGACACTTTACTGCGTGGGGGTTACTAAGTCAAACTTATTTTTTCCGGGCTTGACTCTGCGCCGGGGCCATATTATACTCCTGCGCCCTTGTCCGGGGTGTACATGTTATGAATGGTCGTTTGTTAATGTTGATGGTGTTGGGCATGAGCTGCCAGACCTGGGCAGCGGTGGAGGCGACTCCCTTGCCGGAGGTCTCGCAACAGGCGTTTTTCTCGCAGGTATGGATCAGCGCCGCTGTGGTGGCGGTGTTGGGCTTTGTGGGGCTGCTTGTCTGCACCGCCAACAAAATAAGGTTGCATAATGGGTTGGGGGATATCTACCTGTCTGCCCCCGTGTCTCTGATGGGGTGGATGGGCTTTGCCTGGTTGCTGTACATGGGGTTGCGCGGGGATGATATGCTGCCCTACATGCTCTCTCGCGTGTGGTTGGCTCTTGCGATGCTGCTGGTGCCCGTTGTGTATGCCTTTGCCATGGCCCGCCGCTGCAACCCCGGCAGTGGCTTGCCTGCGGTGCTTGCTGCTACGGTGGCGCGCCTGGTGGCTGATATGTTTTATCAGCTGTGTTCGGTGTTGTTTTTGCTCAGCTTGCTCAATCTTGTGCAGAAGTTCAGCAATACAGAACAACAAAAAAACGGGTTGCTTCGTTCTATCTTCACCCTGTTGGGCCTGGGCTTCCTCAATAAAGTGGTGTGGGATACGCTGCGCACCACCTCTCGCGTGCCCATCGAAGGCAATGGCTTCCTGGTCCTTTCCCTGAATATCCTCTGTTTTGTTGGCTCCATCTTTGGGGTGGTCACTTACATGAAGCACAACCCCCAGCAGCAGCCTGCCGCCTTGGTCGCCGCTGTGCAAGCCAATGACCCCGAGCAAGCCATGTCCCTCATGGCTCTCAATCCCTCCATGAGCATAGAGGAGGGCGTCTGCATGGCCGTTGCCTGCCAGAATTATACGATGCTCAACCACGTGGTGCGCGGCGATTCTGAGCTGGAAGTGGCCATGAACTACGCTACCACGCACAACCTCACCGCCGTGCTGAGCTTCCTGCAAAAGAAAAAGGAAGCTACCGAGGCCTTGAGTACGCCACAACCTTGACATCCTTTCCTCATTGCTAGGGCATCCACTTCTTTCGGAGTGGATGCTTTTTTTTTGCTTCCGGTGCTTGATAACTGTTTTAGAGTCACACGCTAACAATGCTGTACAATGGGCATGTCTCGTGGTACATGAGCATTGTGCGCAGGAAATTATCCACCTGTGACGCGGTATTAACCATATCTGTGGATTATGAAAAAGACAATCATGATTTTGTGTGCCGTGGTGGGGGCTTACCTGCCTGTGGCCGGGGCTTCCTCCGTGCTGGAAACGGATTTCACTGCTTATTCCGGCTCCACATTGCCGGAGGGGTGGAACTCCGGCCAGTGGCAGGGCAACAACACACCGCATTTCATGCTCAGCGCAGAAAAAGGTGCTTACGTGAACTATGGCTGGAAACAGAACTACCTCTACACCCAAGTGCAGCTCAACAGCCAAATGGACGCCGTCATCACCTTTACCGTGTGGAATAATACCACCAACACGGGGAATATGTTCTACCTCAGTTCAGAGCAGTATTCCATCATCATCGGCAATTCCTATACCGACTACGCCAATGTTTACGTGGGGACGGATAACGCCGCTGTGGGGAGCGAGTTCATCAGTTTTCAGAACGGGAAAATCCAGACCACTCTGGCTTATTCCGAAAATCTTTCCGTTGTCGGTAATCTCAACTATACCTTAACACTCAATGGCGGTCAGCTGGATATTCTGGTGCAGAATGGTGAATCATCGTGGAACTACACGCTGGAGAACATCCCCGATGCGGATTTCACCACGCTCGGGTTCATTGTAGATGCTGCTGCCGGTGCCGCTTCTGTCAAAAATGTGGAGATGACACTCACCCCCCTCATTCCTGAGCCGACTTCATCGTCCCTGGGCATACTGGCGTTGGTGACCTTGCTCACTCGTCGCCGTCGCAGCTTTTGAAACGTCAATTTGCGAGCGGTTCGTAAATGGCATCGGCCACCCAGCCAATGGGGGTGGCGATGAGCGAGAGGGGGATATCCACCACCTCTGCCACCCAGCTTATCGGGCGCAGGCATTGGTTGTACCAGGCGCGGCGGCGGGGCAACCGATTCGGGTCCACGTTGCTTGTCAAATACGGGTGCATGGGGGATGGTTCTCCCGCTTCTTTGCCGTGGATATCCAGCACAAGCTCGGCTCCGTTCAAGACAGATTCATCCCGCAGCGTATCAGCAGGAAAGAGGTGCTTGCGCAATTTTCGCTGCTTGAACAGGCTCCGGTAGCGTTGCTCGGATATTTCGGCATAGATATGCTCAAGAGGGTAGTCCATCAGTTCCTCATCTGTGTAGCGCTTCCGGGGTAATGTTGTTTGAAGCGTGTGGGGGCGTAGCCGGTGGCCGCAGTAATGCTCAAAGACGCTATACCGCGCCGGGGCATAGGCGACGGGAATGGATACGATGTAGTTTTCGCCTTTTTTCCACACCCGGTAGTGGTAATCCTGGTCTTTGTTGTACGCCAATGTTTCCTTGCCGGTGGGCAGGGGCTCCTTGCGCAAATTGGCTTTTTGTTGCCCTATGGCAGCAATGGCCCCACCGGTATCAATGATGGTGAATCGCCCGGTTTTGAGGCCGATGCAGGAAACAAGACCGCTTGTCAGCACAAGCGCTGTGATGATGATGAGCTTTTTCAGATAGGGTTTGTTTTGGAACATGATTCGGAAAACTTAGCAGATGTGCGTGTTGCCCATGCTTCCCGGACGGATGTTTTGGGCCACCAGGCGGATATTTGCCGGGGAAAGCGGCCCGTTGTAGTTGGGGGCGGTGATGATGCTCATCTCATCGGCATCATCGTCTGCCTGCTCATCTGCGTACTCGCACAGTGCCGGAAGCGTATCACAACCTCCGCCGGAACAAGCTCCCGTCAGGCATCCCCAGGCAATGATCTCAGCGAACGTTTCGCATCCGGCCAAGAGGTGTTTCAGCACTTCCGGTTCGTGAAACTGCGCGGCCACAGGCAGATACGCATCAATCATCCGGCACAGGTGCTTTTTCAAATCTTCGATGGTGTACTCCTGTGGCTGGCTGAATTGCAGCTGCTGCGCTTGCCGCTTCCCGCAGAAGAGGCGCGCCAGCAGCCCCGGCTTCTCGCCTACCGGTGTCAGGGTGGCTTTGTAACAGCCGTCTGCCCCATAAAAAGGCCACTCCTCCATGGCCTCTGCATGATAATGCACAAACTCCGCACAATCCTTCTCGTCCTTCAGCAGCAGGGGAATGGCTGTTATCAGTGGCGTTTTCATGTCCGCCATTCTAGCAAGCTATCCCCCCTTTGCAAGATAAAAGTCTGCTACACGTTGCACAAGTTGGGGTGTCTAAAGGTTTGATTGCGTGTTTTCTGAATATTAAACTTGACAATTTTCTGAAATTTCAGAAAATAAGCTCATGCAGTTGAGTGAAACACAGATGCGTTTCATCCGCCGGTGGGGTGATATGGGTACCCGCTGGGGGATACCGCGTTCCACGGCGATGCTGCATGGCCTGCTGTATGTGGCGCAGGTACCGCTCACGGCAGAGGACATGTGTGAGTTGTTGCAGTTGGCTCGCTCAAATGTGAGCACCAGTCTCAAGGAGTTGGAGAGCTTCAATCTCATCTACCGCGAATCCCGCCCCGGGGAGCGCCGCAGCTTTTATCGCGCCGAATGCGATGTGTGGGAAATGGCTCGCCGCATACTGGAGGAGCGCCGCCGCCGCGAAACGGCCGGTGCTGTGCAGGCGGTAGAGGATTGTCTGCTGGCGGCCAAGGCAGAGGGCGATGCCCACACTGCCGCCCGCATGGAGGCCATGCAGGAATTACTCCAAACGGCTGAGCAGGTGGCCACTACGGCACAGCGCTACAACACATCCGTCTTTCGCCGTGCCGCTCTCATGGGGAGCAAGGTGCTTGCTCTTATCTCCAAACTCTAAAAAATTTAGCCATCAATTTCTCAAATTACAGAAATATGAAAACAGTAGCTATAACGGGCGTATTAGGATACAGCGGGCGGTATATAGCGGCAGCGGCTGCGCGGCGAGGCTGGCGGGTGATAGGGCTCACCAACTCGGGCGGGCGTTTGCCGAATCCCGGAGGGTATGAACTGCGTCCGCTGCCGTGGAGCACGGGGCAAGACGTGTTGGCCGGGGTGGATGTGTTGGTGAACACTTACTGGGTGCGGTTCAGTTACACACCCGGAAAAGGGGCAGCGCACGAGCCCTTCAGCCACGCGCAGGCGGTGCAAAACACGCTGCGCCTGTTTGCCGCAGCACAGCGCAGCGGGGTAGGGCGCGTGGTTCACATCAGCATCACACAGCCGGATGCGGCGAGCGAATTGTCCTATTTTCGCGGCAAGTCCGAGCTGGAGGCTGCGCTGCAAAGCACCGGCCTGCCGCATAGCATTTTGCGCCCGGCTATTCTGTTCGGAGATACGCCGGATGAAAGCATCCTCATCAACAACATGGCGTGGAGCTTGCGCCACCTGCCGGCCGTGGCTACGTTCGGGAGGGGAAACTATGGTTTGCAGCCCATTCATGTGCAGGATTTTGCAGAGTTGGCCATGGATGAAGCCGAATCACAGTCGGCTCACCGCATCATCAATGCCGTAGGGGCAGAGACATACACCTTCCGCGAGCTGTGGCAGCAACTGGCCCGCAGCATGCGCCTGTGGCGCCCCATTGTACCAGTGCCGGCCGAGCTGGGATACCAGGCCACACGTGTGCTGGGGGCGCTGATGGGGGATATCATGTTGACCCGGCAGGAAATCGCCGGCCTGAGCCAGAGCCGACTCGCGGTAGCGGGGACCACCGTTGGTACACGGCGCCTGAGCCAATGGATGCAGCAACACGCCGAAGCATTGGGGCGGCGCTATGCCAACGAATTATCACGAAGAGCCTGAACCTGCAAGCCTTTTGTTGACAAGAGGCTCAAAAATGCTACAATGTGCCGTTGTGGCATTTTTCAAAACAATCGTGCTGAAGGTGTTGGCTCATCGTTTTTTCAGTATGTTGGCATGCCTGGGGGCAGCTTCCGCCGTGCTCTGGGCTGCGGAACGTCCATCCCCTCAGTGCGAAATGGCTCCGGCTGTGACCCCAGCTCTGCCCGGTACGCTGAAAGAGCAAGCCGACCTGGTGTTGCAAGCCTGGTCTCAGTTCCCCACCTGCTCCGAGTGGGAGGAATACCTCTCCTCGGCAGAAGCCGGGCAACTGGCTGAGCTGCGTCGGAAGATAGCGGCCATCCGCCCTTGCTGCGAGATGCTGCGAGCCCTGCCGCCCGCTCGCCGCAAGGCGTTGATTCTTCAAGCCGATGCCGTTTTATGGCAACGTCAGTGGTTGTATGGCATGTATCTGGGGGAATACGGCATAGAGGTGGAGGCCCCCTTCGATGTGGGCTTGTGCGATTTATCTCACACCGCAACAATGCTGAAAGCGGTATTGAATGGAAAAAGACGAGTGACACCCGAGGTTCAGTCTGTGGTGCAGGAGCTTGTGCAGATGCTTGGCGGTGAGCATGTTTTAGATGTCCCCTTGGCGTGGCAAGATGAACAGCTGGCCGAGGATTACAAAACAGCTTTGCAATTTTACAAGGATTTCTGCGCGGCTGCCGCGGCCCCGCAAGAGGCACAATCCTTGCGTATGCTGCAAGAGCTGCTGCCCGTGTGCGATTATTTTTCCCGCAAAGGTGAGGGGGAAATCTGGCGCGTGAATCAATTGGCCTTTGCCTTCCGCACTGCGTTGCAAGATTTGCGCCACTATAAGATGGCACCTTATCCCACTCCCGTGCTACTGCCCCAATGGCGCACGCCCGCCAGAATGAAAGCGCTGCAATCCTTTGTAGATACGTTCCCGGCCCTCCAAGCCCTGCTTGAGGTGTAATTTCCCGCGCCTTCCGCCTGGGTTGTCTATGGTCTTTTATCCCTGATATGTCTGGCTTTGGCGGGCGCGAGCGCCTGTCAATGGTGGCGGTGGTTGCAAGCCTAAACACGTATACGAGAACTCCAAACTTTCCATTCATCGTTTCCCCTTTTCGTCTTGCAGTACTGTTGCAGCTTCTTGACTTGGCGTGGTGTGCGTGGTATAACGAGGCTCACTCCGAACGTTTTGCGTATGAAAGTTTTGCTCACCTTCGCCATTGGCTGTTGTGTTGCTCTGTTGCCCACCCAGGCAGAGGAAACGCACTATCCCGGCAATCCTGACCACCCCGCCTACGCGGCACACAAGCGCTTGAATGCTCTGCGCACCGGAGCTCCCTCTTCCACCCCCGGGCACCCGCGCTATGTAGAGCCGGGAAAATCTCTTTATGAGGCATACCGAAGTGAGTTAATCGGGCTCATCCGAAAGTTGGATGGCTCCGAAAGTGCCCGCCGGGCGGTGTTGGAGCGCATGGAGGCGCACTCGGAAGAAATCAACGATTGGTGGAGCCATGATGGCTGGAGCGGCACGCCCCTCACCGAGGCCATGCAAAAAAAGGACAAGGACCTGGTGGTGCAGCTGTTGGCAAAAGGCGCCATCCCCTTTCCCCCGCCCGGGGCCTCATTCTGGAAAAACCGTGCTGAGGGGAACCCCGCATACGCCGAAATCCTGGACATCATAGCCCAAGCCCAGCGCACGTACCCCATCTATACCAGCATTTTGTACTCCGATATCTATCGCATGCGCCAGGCTAAATAAGCACCGCGGTAGTTACATCCCCCGTTCATTCAGCCAAGCTCCCGCCAAAAAAGCACCCCGCAGCTATGCGCTACGGGGTACCCAAATGGATTTGTGCTTCGGAACGCGTTCTGCTATCAGACGAGCTGTGCGATGAGCGTCTCGCGGTCGCCGGGGCAGAAATCCATGGGGGGGATTTCCGGCAGGGTGTAGCAACCGGCGGCCAGCTTCATGCTGGCGCGAGCGGCGCACACCATCACCTGAGCCGTCAGCGCGGGGTTGTTGATACGCATCTCGAACTTGAAAATCTGATTCTGCGTGGTGCCGGATACACCCTTGCGCTCCATGTACACGCCGTGGCCCATGTCCTTCAGGGAATCGATATCATCTACCTGCTTCACATGAGTCTCATCGTGGCAGAAATAATCATCTGCCTTGATAGCGGCTTCCACATCGGCAAAGTTGGCGCCTTCCTCCAGCTGCACATACACCATGCGGCGGTGCACACCGGAACCGGTCGGAATCGTGAGAGAGAGGGCATCCTTCACGCCGGCCTTGGAGCGGGCCACCACGCTGTGGCCCATGCTCATGCCGGGGCCGAAGTTGGTGTAGGTAATCCCCTTGGGGGCCATGGCCAGCATCATGGTGCGCATCACAGAGTCCGAACCCGGATCCCAGCCGGCAGAAATCACAGCCACTGCATTGTTGGCCTGGGCCTGCTTGCCCAGAGAGCGGCGCAAATCCACGATACCGCCGTGGATATCGTAGCTGTCCACCGTGTTGATGCCCTTGGCCAGCAGGGGCAGGGCGGTCTCTTCCACGCTGCGGGTCGGCGTGCAAAGCAGTGCCACATCTACCTCTCCCAGCTCGGAGATGTCTGACACGGTTTTGATTCCATGCACGGGCGCACTCCCGGCGCGGCGTACAATACCCACTAATTCCATATCCGGTGCCGCACGCAGTGCATCGACCGAGTACTTACTGATATTCCCGTATCCTACAATGGCGACCTTAATCATCTTGGTGATTCCTTCTGGCTTGCGTTGTTATCTGCTCGCGCCGGGCAGGGCATCTGCCCCAGCTGCCCCCGCATTTTATCCCATTCCTCTACCCAACGCAAGCCAAGACTTGCATCCTGACACATTTTCTTAGAATTATTCTAACATCCCTCATCCCTCACACAGCGGAAGCCGAACACCCCGCGCCTCCTGCCGCCAGAGCCCGGGAGCCCTTAGGTGTATCACACCTAATTTTACTGGGAGCGCATCCTTGCGCATGCTACAATGCGCTCCATGGACCTCCAGGATATCCTGAAAAACATTCTGAATGCGGCAGATTCTTCCTGCTTCTCGCCTCCCATGGCGCAATTATGGAGAAATCTCGCCATTTCCTCCACAAAAGAAGACCCGATAGACCGATGGGAAGCGTGTAATATCGATTTCCTGGACTTTGAAGAAAACTACTTCACAACGTTCATCCGCCACAACGCAGTCTTTTTCTTCGACCCTGATTCCTGCTGCGAAGCCATTCGTTGCGCCATCGCCGCCCGTAAACTCCAAGTACACATGCAAGCCAATCTAGCTCGCCAACAGAGCCATGATATTCCTATAGCATAAAAGCACTATAACCCATCCATTGTTCAAATAATAAGCTGCGTCTACCCAACTCTTGCCCATGACGATTTTTTGGGTACGTAGCTATCAATGTGTCTTTGTCTTCTTCGTCGGAAAAATAAATATCCAGGATTGGCTTTAAACATTCTACATACTTCGGCATGGTGTGGCCTGGATATTTCAATTCATCCTGATGCCAACCGATGTCATCCAATACAAAATTAGTATCAGTTTTTTTTGATGCTATTTCTATGGCAAGATTGTGATTAAGAGCAAATAGATAAGCGAGATAGCAAATAAAAAAGGTATTAAAGTCCCCAGTTTTGTCTAGTTTGCCATTACTGACTTTGTCCATAAAAACTATAGTGGAAACCATTTTTTCTACTTCTCTAAGTGAGATACTCTTTTCATCTATTAAAAAGTCAAGAAAATCTCGGACCAAAATATTATTCCAATCGCCCTCGCCTATTAAATGCATAAAATAAGTTTTTGCGCATTTTGATTTGGTAGCATATTCTAACTGAAAAATCGAAGGTAATTGAAACGTCATTTTGATATATTTATCAAGATAGCTTTCAGATGCTTCTCCTTTTAAACCATACATTTTTTCTATCGAGCTTGCGACTGAATCCTTATTCATTACAAGGATAAACTTGCATTTATCTACGGAGAATAAGTGCTTAATGCTTTCTAGCATTTTTAAAGCAAAATTTGGACGACATCTATCTAATTCATCTATGATATACACCAAATCCTTGTCCTCTCTGACTATATTTACTAATTCTTTAGCAGCTTTAATTCTTTCCTCTTCTTCGCTAAAAACTTTGAGGACGCGTTCAAAATTTTCCTCTTGTTTCTTAGCTTTACTATGAAACCATTTAGCACAATCACGCGCTTTTTGCCAAAATTTGCTGGATAGAATAGAGTTCCATACTCCTCCTGTTTGGTAGTTTATGTATTGATTGGCTAAAAAGGAGCTTCCTCCAATTAAAAATCCAGAAAAAAGGGCGAGTGCTCTTTTCGCAAACTCTTTTCGTTTTTCATTCTCTGGAATTTGTTGATAAAGCGAAGCAACTAACGCTAGTATTGGGTTTTCCGAAAAGTCGGATTCACTAGCATTCCAGTATATACACTTGATAGTGTCATTGTATTTTAATTCAAATTCCTCTTTCAGCCTTTGCGCATGAATCGTTTTACCGCTTCCCCATGAGCCGTCGAGAGCTAGTGGGGAAATTGTACTAGGTTCCAGCTCAGCGATTATCTTGCACATTCGCTGAGCTACTACCTTTCTCTTAAAAATATCTTTCGGAAGTTCTTGAGTAGTCATGCATTGTTTATTATTTATCCCACTCTCGGTTTGAATACTTTACGGATTTGTATAGACTTTGTACGCAGCCAAGTGAAGAGTTCTGGCCAGATGGCTTTGTTTCGGACATCCCCCTTGTAGGTACTAAAGATAGTGCAATCCTTGCTAGCCTCGTTCCATGTCATTTTACCTCCCATTTCCTGCTCGATGGTGGCTGATTCTTTTTTGAGCTCTGCAAATAGTTCCTTGTCTCCGCTGATGTAGAATGCAGCTGTTACTAAGTTCTTTATCGTATTTACGCGGAGAGTAATGTCACAGGTAGAGTTTCCTATACTCAGAGAATACCAAGCATGAGCATGCTCCTTGCGCAATGTAAACACCTGCATGAAGTCTTCGTCTTGCTTAGCGGCTTCACGGAATGATGCCCAGAAGTCTAATTGGAACAGCTGAATTGCGCTTTGTGCGCCGTTCCCCTTCGCTGATTTCGCCCACTCATTAGGCTGCTCGACCACATTGAACTTAACTGCTGTTCTGGAATTGTCGATTTTCCACAGCTCAATCTCGAGCAGGAAAAAACCGAGAGAATTATCGGTTCTTTGATTCAGCCACTCGATAGCCTGTCGATGCTCATCCCTTGCTTTTTTCACTACCCAAATGACCACATCAGCAGATTTGCCAGAAGCGTAGGTAATGAGTTTTCCTAAATGGTCGTGGTCGGTGGCCTCTAGCTGGTTTTCAATAATAATACGGCGGTTTGTTCCTTCCTCCTTTACGTAAATATCCGCACTAAAGGCTCCAACAGACGATTCCTTTTCCTCCAAGACTAAATCAATACCGACAGCATCTCCTAATAGCTTCAAATTCTGCTCTTTTGCCAACCACGGCGTGAAATCCCGAGCTTCATCCGGCCAGATGCTCCGGAGATTCTCAACACGGGTCATTACTCCTAAATCAATCGCTTTGTTACTCGCCATGCTACTAATCAGATTCTTCGTCAAACATTCTACCAGAGAGCAGCATAAAATCAAGCGAATAGCTTGCAAAATACTCAATTTAACACACTTAGGCATTGTTATGTGTATAGGCACTACTATGAAAGCATCAATGGGGGCGAACCTGCCTGTATTGATGAGCTAATCCCCTTTGATATTCCGGAGTCGTGGGAGTGGGTAAGATGCTCTGCATTGGGAGCAATAGTGCGAGGAAGCGGCATCAAACGTTCTGATATTGTTGCCGATGGCGCTCCTTGTGTACGCTATGGGGAGTTGTATACATCATACGAAACAACCTTTACCGAAGCTTTATCTCATATTCCTGAGAACCTGTTTGATAAAAGTAAAAGCTTCTCCAGGGGCGCGGTTCTTTTCACTCTGACGGGCGAAAATAAGCCTGATATAGGAAAAGCCTTAGCCTATCTAGGAGAGCAGCCTATAGCGGCAGGTGGGGATTTAGCCTTTTGGGAATATCACGGATTAAATCCAGAGTTTCTAGTTTATTCCCTGAACTCTCCTTATGCCGTAGGTGAAAAAATCAAGAAGGCAACAGGAGATATCATTGTTCATATTTCAGGGGATAAAATAGGCTCTATCCTTATAGGCGTTCCTCCGTTGTCTGAACAGCAAAAAATAGTAGAAAAAATTCACGAGTTACAGCCTATATTATCAGACTATGGAATTACATCCTCACATTTATCCAAGTTAGATTCAGGGTTCCCTTCATCCCTCAAAAAATCTATTCTCCAACATGCCATTCAGGGTAAACTCGTTCCCCAAGACCCGAATGACGAGCCTGCTAGCGTTCTTTTGGCGCGTATAGCCAAGGAGCGTGCCAAAATGGGCAAAAAGGCAGCTAAATCAATGAGCCGGATAGAAAGGCGAGATAGGGGAACCTATGAAATCTTCCCGGATGG